>DAIPYU010000009.1:43371-57519 GCA_036782635.1 Nodosilinea sp. CTOTU7353 | reverse complement strand
TAACTCGTAATTAGAGAGAAAGTTTCCACCTAATACCTTATACGGGATCTTAGGTAGAAAAACTTCGGCCTAAGTACCCACACAGGGATCTTAGGTGGAAAAACTTCAGCCTAAACAGCGAAGATGGGATCTTAGGTGGAAATTTTCCATATAAGTAATTGACGATTGAGGTGTGTTGTAACTTAAGGTTTCCTTGTGGCTAAGTGCGTGTGCTGAGTTATTTGTGGAATGCCCGACTGACTGGTGACAGCCCTCAGGGCATTTCTTCGGCGCCGGCCCGACCCAGGCGGCTGGCTCCTGCGGTAGCAGGATTGCCCTGGCTGGCTAGGATATTTTGCTCCAGCACCTCGGCGGCGCGAAGATACTGAGCATCGGCATCGGTGCCGAGCAGAGCGGGGTTGCCAAACAGCTCGCGACGCTGTTGAGCACTTAGATCTACGGGGACATCGGGGGTGATGCCCTTGGTGCTGAGGTCGGTGCCGTTGGGCGTATAGTAGTGGGCCACAGTGACGGTCAGGCCAGAGCCATCGCTGAGACCGTGAAGCGACTGCACTAGGGCTTTGCCAAAGGTGGTGGCCCCTACCACAGTGGCGCGGTTGTTGTCTCGCAGAGCACCGGTTAAAATTTCGCTGGAGCTGGCTGATCGTCCATCGACTAGCACTGTCAGAGGTAGGTCGGTGATGGCCGTACGGTTGGCGGAGATCGCTTCATTTTTGCCGCTGCGATCAAGGGTGCGCACAATCGGGCCATGTTGAAGCCACATGCGGCTAATATCGATGCTAGCCATCAGCAGACCGCCGGGGTTACCTCGCAGGTCGAGCACAAACCCCTCGGCCCCGGCCTCGCTCAGGGTGCGAATGGCGGTGGCCATCTGGGTAGAGGCGTTGGCGTTGAACTCAATCAGACGAATGTAGCCAATGGGTCGCCCGCCCACGGTTTTTTGGGAGTACTCCACGGTGGGAAGCTCCATCACCGCGCGGGTGAGAATGACGGTGCGGGGTGCGCCGCCGTTGCGAGAAACCGTCAGGGTGACTTGAGACCCCTCGCTGCCGCGCAGCTGCTGCTGCACCCCTTCGATGGTGAGCCGCTCGGTACCCTGGCCGTCGACCAGCAGGATGCGATCGCCCACCATTACCCCAGAGCGCTCCGCTGGCGAGCCGGTCGATACGCCAATGACCAGCACTGCGCCGGTCTGACTGTTGCGCTCTAGACTCACCCCAATGCCTGACACTTCTCCAGAGGTCTGGTCGGTGAGGTCAGAATATTCTGCGGGAGATAAAAACCGGGTGTAGGGGTCATTGAGCCGCCGCAGCGCCGCCCGCAGCGCCGTGTAGGCCGCTTCTTGAGAGCTGTACTCGCGCCCCAGCAGGTCTTGACGAGTCGCCTGCCAGTCGGTCTGGTTAAAGCTGCCGTCTACATATTCTCGATTGATGATTTGCCAGGCTTCGTCGATGACAACCTTGGGGCTGTCTTCAAGCTCGGTCAGCTCTGTGGCGGCTAGAGAGGCCTCGGCGGACACGGTGGCTAAGGCAGCCAGGGCTAAGACCTGCGCCGCGGGGCGCGCTAGGGAGAGCAGCCGGCAAAAGGGAGACGTTGACATTGCGGTAATACCATCCTGGGCAAGGGAGGAAGACATGTCGGGGCAGCACCTACGCCCGGCCAATCTTGAGCCTATTGTGACCGATGGCTCAGCACTTTGGCCACACACAAAAGCTGCTTTCGAGGATTTTAGGCTTTTCTTTAGTTTGGCTGAAAAAAGCGGGCCACTTTTTGAACTGGCTGCCTTACCCAGGAACCGGTTCAGGGTTTTTGGGCAATGCACTCTTACAGGTGTCACCCTTGAACAAGCGGCCTAACAAGCGGCCTGAAGGTCGACTGGGCAGGCAGCGGCCCAGCCCCTTGCTAGGATCGGCTGGCGGCGGTAATCTCATCTAAGATCGCCTGGGCACCCTCACTGCGCAGGTGCTGGGCCAGCTCTGCGCCCAGGGCTTCGGCCTCAGCCGTTGGCCCCTGCACCGTGTTTTTAATCACCCGCTGACCGTCGAGGCTGGCCACCAGGCCAGTCAAAATCAGCTCGTCGCCATCTAGGGTGGTGTTAACGCCGATGGGCACCTGACAGCCCCCCTCCAGCTCACGCAAGAAGGCGCGTTCGGCTAGGCAGCGGGCGGTGGTAGGGCCGTGGGAAAGCACGCTCAGCAGCTGAAGAATTTCGTTGTCGCCGGCTCGGCACTCGATGCCCAAGGCCCCCTGACCCACGGCGTGGAGCGAGATCTCGGGGGGCAAAATCTCGTGGATGCGATCGCTCATTGCCATTCTTTGCAGCCCCGCCGCCGCCAAAATAATGCCGTCGTAGCCGCCCTCGTCGAGCTTGCGCAGGCGGGTGTTGAGGTTGCCGCGAATGTCTTTGAATGTGAGGTGGGGGTAATGGTGGCGCAGCTGGGCCAGCCGCCGCAATGACGAAGTGCCAATCACTGCACCCTCGGGCAGGGTGGCCAGGGTTTTATCTTTGTTTTTTTCGTGCACCACTAGGGCGTCGGCGGGGTCTTCGCGCTCGGTGACGCAGCCCAGCATCAGCCCCTCGGGCAGGCGGGTGGGCAAGTCTTTGAGGGAATGCACCGCAAAGTCGCTGTCGCCCCGCAGCATGGTGTCTTCTAGCTCTTGGGTAAACAGCCCCTTGTCGCCAATTTTTGAGAGCGACACGTCGAGCACCTTATCGCCCTGGGTTTCCATGGTGACGATCTCAACGCCCAGCTCGGGGAAGTGCCGCTGCAGCTCGTCGCGCACCCAGTGGGTTTGAATCAGCGCCAGCTGGCTCTTGCGAGACACGATGCGAACGGTGCGCTGGGGAGTGGAAACAGTGGGGGATGCGGTGGAGTGCATAGTCTGAAAACAAGGCTTGCGAATGGTCAAAAAAAGCTGTAAACAGGGCGGTTTAACTGTCACCGAATCTTCAGATTACAGGATGGCGGCTCTCTCTATGGTGAGCCTTTGGCAGATGTTAAGGGGTTGTCACATTAGGGCGCTAGTGGCGTTTGTCGGGTGGCGTTTATGATGATGGTGCAGATGTAGGAGAGACCGTTGCCCTGTCAGTTTTTGATCGATCAGGTGGCAATATCACTGGTGTGGCCCTTTAGGCGGCGCTTGGGGCGGCGCTTGGGGCGGTGCTTGGGGCGGCGCTTGGAGGCGCTCCCGCTGGCGCTTGCGGCGGCGATCACCCTGGTCATCGGCGTTGCCCCCGTAGCCCCGGCCCAGGTGCTGCGCCCAGAGCTGCGCTTTCCCTTTTTGGCCGACCCGCTGCAAGATCAGCCCCGCGACCCGCTGCTGCCCAACCCGCCCGTGCCGCGCCCCCTCAGCCCGCTAGAGCTGTACGATCTAGAGCAAGACCTCGACCAGATGGCCCTAGAGGCCGCCGCCCTAGATCAGGCCGGGGAGCTGGCCGACGCCCGCCAGCTCTGGCGGCGGGAGATTCGTCTGCGCCGTCTGCTGGGCATTGAGCCAGAGCTGGCGGCCATCGACCGGGTGGGGCGGGTGCTGCGCGATCGCACCGCCACCCAAGACCTCCAGCTCTACACCGTGCGGCTTGACGAGATTCGCGCTGAGCTGACCCTGCCGGCAGACCGCGATCGCCTAGAGGACATGGCCGCCACCTACGTGATTTTGGGCGCAGTGGAGGCCGCCGCCGAAATTCACCGCGCCCTGGCCGATGCTGCCCTGCAATCGGGCGATCGCGCCGATCAGCGTCAGCAGCTAGAAATTTTGGCTGAGCTGCGGGCCGACTGGTTTAACTTTTCTGAGGCGGCCCAGGTCTACGGTGAGCTGGTGGCCCTGGCCGAGGGCAACGGCCTGCGCGACGACGAGATTCGCTACCTGGGGCTACAGGCCGAAAACCTAGAGCAGGCGCAAGAGTTTGAGGGGGCGATCGCCCTCCAGCAGCGCCTGCTGGCCCTCTACCAGGCCGATGCCAGCCTATGGCCGCAGATCGCCCCCCTACAGCACCAGGTGGCCCATAACTACCGCACCCTGGGCGACCTCGACACCGCCTCGCGCCAGTACCAAGCCGCCTATACCAACGCCATCGATCAAGGCCAGCTTGAGGTGGCCAGCAACGCCATTGCCGACCTGGCCGAGATCTACCAAACCCTGGGTCGCCAGGCCGACGTGGTCTACCTCTACGAGCAGCTCTTGCTAGTCTTTCAGCAGGCCCACAGCGCCTATGGCATGATGGCCGCCTACGACCAGCTGGGTCAGGTATACGAGCAGTTGGGGGCCACCCCCTCGGCCCTCGCTGCCTACCGCGAAGGGCTAGTGCTGGCGCGGGTGCTGGGCAACCGCCAAGCCTACTTCGAAGCCCAAATTGCCCGTCTCACCGCCCGTCTCCCAGAGGATACAGTTTAAATGGTTAACGAGCATGGTCATTGAATGGCTCACCTTTGCGGTCGACCCCGACAGCCGCGAAACCTTTATTCGCCTCGATAAAGAAATCTGGACGGTGGCCCTGAGCCAGTATCCCGGCTTTATTTCCAAAGAGGTGTGGATCTCGCCCGACCTACTCGACCAGGTGATTATCGTGATTCGCTGGCAGACCCGCGCCCAGTGGAAGGCGATTCCCCAGGATGTTTTAGACGCCGTGCAGGAGCAGTTTGATGAAGCTGCCGATTTCTCCCACCGCATGATTGACTCGCGGGAGTACCAGGTGCGGCGGTATCCCAGCGCTTAGGGTGAGGCTGCATGAATTGGTGGTGGTAGATGGGTAGATGGGTGGATGAGTGGATGAGTACATGGGTAGCTCGGCCCGTGGGCCTTCGCAGATTGACAGACTTTGGCTTAGGTTAGTGGGTAGAGACCCAGACTACCCGCCATCCCACCACCCGCCATCCCATCCACTCCCCACTCCCCATGCTCTCCTGCCCCCGCTGCCAGGCCGCCATCGAGCCTTCTACCATTCAGTGCCCCCGCTGTCGGCTCACCCTCAAGGCCCACGGGCACCCCGGCATTCCCCTGCACCGTACCGAGGGCCATGAACCCCTCTGCGCCACCTGCATCTACGACGCCGACGACAGCTGCAACTTTCCCCAGCGGCCCCACGCTGAGACCTGCACCCTCTACCGCTCAGTGAACTCAACTGAGGAACTGGCATTGCCCACACCCTCGGCTGGAGAGCGGATCAGCTTTTGGCTACGCAACCATCGTGGGCTAGTGGGCATAGCGGGGTTGCTGTTGCTTAGCCTGGTGTTGGTGCTGGTGCGTTAGGGACAAATCCCAGGGGAAGATCCCAGGGTTCTACTGGTGGATAGCTCATGATCCCTGTCGCCCCCCCCAAGAACCCTGGGATCTCTGCATCCCTGTCACCCCACCCCAAGAACCCTGGGATATCTGCGTCGCTAGGACACGGGTTCTTGGGCAAAGAAATCTGAGAACACCTTGCCTCCAATGGTGTTGAGCCGGGTTTGCAGGTTGTCGAGAAACTCATGCAGCCCCTGCTGGGTAATTTCTTCCATGGTCAGGTAATCAAGCTCTGAGCGCAGGCGACCGAGGGCTCGATCGCTCCCCGTGCGCCAGGTGCCCGCTGGGGTGCCCGAGATGCAGTGCAGCGATCGCTCCGCCTCTAGCAAACAAAACTGAATCGAGCGCGGAAACTCCCGGTTGAGAATCAAAAACTCCGTTACCCCCTGGGGCGTAATCCGGTACTGGCACTTGCGATACATCTCGTAGGCGCTGGCCGACTTCAGCAGCGCGATCCACTGCAAATCGTCAAGGGGCGAGCCCACGTCGGTCACCGAGGGCAGCAAAATGTAGTACTTCACATCGAGAATGCGGGCGGTCTTGTCGGCCCGCTCCAGCAGCCGCCCCAGCTGGCCAAAATGCCAGCCCTCATTGTGGGTCATGGTGGCATCCATCACCCCAGCAAACAGGTGGCTGGCCATTTTAACTTTGGGGAAAAAGTTGTGCAGCTCTGAGATCAGCCCCACATCCGCCGCCTCATTCACCATTAGGTAAAAGGCATTCACCTGCTCCCACATCTCCGATGAAATGATCTCTCGCACCGATCGCGCATTTTCCCGCGCCGACCGCAGACAAGAAATAATCGAGTTGGGGTACTCGCGATCAAAGGTGAGAAACCGCAGAATGTTGTCTGGTGTCGCCTCCCCGTAGCGTTCTTTAAACGACGCTTGATCGCCCGTGGTAATCACCAGCGGCTCCCATTGCTGCTCCATCCCTAGGGGGGCATCCAGCAGTAGGTTGAGGTTGACATCGACAAAGCGGGCCACGTTCTCGGCCCGCTCCACATAGCGGTTTAACCAATAAATGGAATTAGCAACTCGGCTCAACATGGGAGTTATGGGTAGGGGGTGGGTGGGTAGGAGATGGGGTGGACGGGGGAGATGGGCGTAGCGTAGGTCACTGCACTCCCAATAGGCAAACGCAAGCGAGACTGCTGTCACCTACGAACAAAGGTTTATTCCATCAGCCAGTTGAACAACGTTGCGATCGTGAGGGAGAGGTCGGTGGCGAAAGCGGGCATCGGCAGCATCTCTCTAGCTTCGTCGAAGACTTCAGTCTCTTGTTTAGGGCGATAGACAAACACCGTCTGTTCGTCAGGATCAATCAGCCAGCCCATCTGGGTGCCATGCCGGAGGCAGTGAAGGATGTTTTTGGTGACTCGGGTTTGGCTTTGCTCAGGGGAAAGAATTTCAATTGTCCAGTCGGGTGCGATCGCAAAAGCGTTAGAAATTTCGCCATTTTCATCGCGAGGGATTCGCTCCCAAACCACTACAGCAATGTCTGGAACAGTTGATCGCCCTCCAAAAGTACAGCGCAACTCTGGAAAAGCTCTGGCAATACGTTGTGACTTTAGACCAGCATTAACAAACGCCACAAATTCACCCTGAATGGCGCTGTGTTTTCCCTGAGGCATAGGTTTTTGAAGAATTTGTCCATCCACAAACTCGCTGGCAGGTTTGGTTTCTGGCAGCCTTAGAAACTCTTTCAGGGTCAGTGTTTTAGAGGAGAGTTGCACCATTTAAGACCTCCATCTAGCTAGTTGAAGAGTGAGCTATTCATATCGTAATGAGTCCTTGGGTGTGCCGTTGGGCCGGGCGGTTGAGCCCAACACTCTATTGGCTTTGACCTGGCAGCTGGGCATTGGGGTCAACCGATTTCACGACCCAGGTGTCTTTGCTGCCGCCGCCCTGGGAGGAGTTGACCACCA
This sequence comes from Nodosilinea sp. CTOTU7353, assembly GCA_036782635.1. GTDB lineage: Bacteria > Cyanobacteriota > Cyanobacteriia > Phormidesmidales > Phormidesmidaceae > Nodosilinea. The sequence continues at coordinate 50,309 of DAIPYU010000009.1, read as the reverse complement.
GCGAGCCGCGCTTGAGGGCGACGCGGGTGAGGCCGCCCGGATTCACGTAGATCTCTTCGCCGTAGAGAATGTAGGGCCGCAGATCCACGTGGCAGCCCTCGAAGCCGTCTTCGATCAGGGTGGGCACCCGCGACAGACAGAGGGTGGGCTGGGCAATGTAGCCCCTGGGGTTGGCGCGAATGCGATCGGCAAACTCGGCCTGCTGATCTTTAGTGGAGTGGGGACCGACCAACATGCCATAGCCACCGGAGGCGTTGGTGGCCTTGACCACCAGCTGATCGAGATGGTCGAGCACATGGGCCTGCTGGGTAGGGTCTTCGCACAGGTAGGTAGGCACGTTGGGGATGATCTGCTCTTCGTCGAGGTAGTAGCGAATCATCTGGGGAACGTAGGCGTAGACCAGCTTGTCGTCGGCCACGCCGGTGCCGAGGGCGTTGGCCAGGGCCACCCGCCCCGCCCGATACACCTCCATTAGCCCCGGCACTCCCAGCAGCGAGTCGGGCCGAAAGGCCTGGGGGTCAATAAAGTCGTCGTCGATGCGGCGATACATCACATCGACCCGCTCTAGGCCCTTGGTGGTGCGCATTTTTAGGTAACCATCTGACACTACCAGGTCGCGACCTTCCACCAGCTGGGCACCCATCTGCTGGGCCAAAAACGAGTGCTCAAAGTAGGCTGAGTTGTACATGCCGGGGGTGAGCACCGCCACGCACGGGTCGTCTAGGGCCTCGGGAGCCAGGTTCAGCAGGGTTTCCAGCAGCTGACTAGCGTAGTCATCCACCGGGGCAATGTCCATGGCCGCAAACAGGTGGGGGAAGGTGTTTTTCATTACCCGCCGGTTTTCGAGCACGTAGGAGATCCCGGAGGGGCAGCGCAGGTTATCTTCGAGCACGTACCAGCGGCCCTCTTTGTCGCGCACCAGGTCGGTACCGGTAATGTGGCACCAGATATTATTGGGCGGGTTGAGACCCATGCAGGGCTTGAGAAATCCGGGGGCGCTCTCAACCACATGGCGGGGCACTACGCCGTCGTTGAGAATGTTTTGGTCGTTGTAAACATCTTGGATGAAGCAGTTGAGGGCGTAGATGCGTTGTTTTAGCCCCTGTTCGATCCACTCCCATTCGTGGCCCGGCACAATGCGCGGAATTACGTCGAAGGGGAGGATGCGCTCGGTGCCCTGGTTGTCGCTGTAGACGTTGAAGGTGACCCCTAGCTTAAACAGGGCGTTTTGCAGCGCCTGCTGCCGCTGCTGTAGCTCGACCAGTGACATGGCGTTGATGCGCCGCACCAGCAGTTCGGCCTCGGGGCGCGGCTGGCCCTGACTGAGAAATAGCTCATCAAAAAAATCGCCGGGGTCGTAGGCGTCAAATAGCACCGGGAGGTCTCCAAAAAGGGTGAACTAATATGTTGGGGCAGTCAGTGAAGCGGATGGCCATTAAAGCGGATGATCAGTCGGCACAGCAGCAGCGTAGCGCTCCGACGCGGGTTAGCACCACCGACTTAACCAATATCGGGGTAAGTGTCGGGCAGTTGTAGTATTCAATACATTTCTCGGGACGGCGCTAGAGAAATTACTGCAGAGTGCAGGCATGCCCACGATCAAAATCGCCAGCCCAACCCCAAGAGGGTGCGGCTGGCGATAAACCCATCAGTCTGCACGGCCACGATCAGGCCGTCACCGGGAAACTGCCGTTTTGAATCAGAGCACCGGCCCAGAGCTAAGTGAGTTGGAAGGTGGCTCCCAGGCCAGCGCCGATTTCGGCAGGGGAGAGCTTGCCGTCGTGGTCGAGGTCGAGGGCATCGAACACGGCATCGGTGCCCTGCCACTCTTCGCGGGTGATGAAGCCGTCGCCATCAAGGTCGTAAGCCTTAAACAGGTCGTCGCGGGCGTGGCCAACCCGTTCCTCACCCTGGGTGAGCTGAGTCAGACGGGTGGCGAGCAAGTCTTCTAGGGCTTCCAGGGCCTTGCTGAAGCCTTTGATGCCTTCGTCGAGCTTGTCTGTGGCCATGCGATCGCTCTTATGCATCGACCGAAAGGTGGCTTCATCTATGGAGAGCTTTTCAATCTCCATGGACTCAGCCTTGGCGGGATCGAGCTTGCGGGGCAGGTCAGCCTGGGTGCCGTCGAGGTTGGCCAGCAGCTGGGGCGAAATGGTCAGCAGGTCACAGCCCGCCAGCTCGGTGATTTCGCCAATGTTGCGAAAGCTGGCCCCCATTACCTCGGTCTTGTAGCCAAACTTTTTGTAGTAGTTATAGATCTCGGTCACCGAAACCACGCCGGGGTCTTCGGTAGCAGGATAGTCATCGCGACCCGTGTCTTTTTTGTACCAGTCAAGGATGCGGCCCACAAAGGGGGAGATCAGGGTAGCCCCGGCCTCGGCGCAAGCGATCGCCTGGTGAATGCCAAACAGCAGCGTCAGGTTGCAGTGAATGCCCTCTTTTTCGAGAATTTCAGCGGCTTTAATGCCCTCCCAGGTAGAGGCGATTTTGATCAGCACGCGATCGGGGGTAATGCCCAATTTGTCATACTGGGCGATGATATCGCGGGCGGTGGTCAAGGTAGCTGCGGTGTCGTAGCTGAGGCGAGCATCTACCTCGGTAGAAACCCGACCGGGAATAATGCCGAGAATTTTGTGGCCAAAGGCTACCGCTAGGTTCTTAAACGCCAGGTTAGCGATGTCTTTATCTGAGGCCCCTGACCCCGAATCGGCCTTTGCCTTGAGCAGGGTGTCATCGACAATGGCCTGGTAGTGAGGCATCTGCGCCGCCGCCGTAATCAGTGAAGGGTTGGTGGTGGCGTCGCGGGGGGTAAATTTTTCAATGGCTTGAATGTCGCCGGTGTCGGCGACAACAACAGTCATTTGCCGGAGCTGTTCTAACAGGCTGGCCATGGTGTTCTCCTGGTGATTCTGGTAACTAAGGGGGCGAGAGGCGAGGGCCAAGTCTAGATTTGGGGGCTGTCTGCGTTCCTCGGCAATGATGCAATCCACATCTGGGCTTGCCCGCTGAACCTGCCCGCTGAACCTGCCCGCCGAACTTACTGATCTTAAATAAATGGGAAACGGGCCGATTTGCAGCTGCCCATATTGTAAACAGGGGATCTGGGCTGGGTATTAACCCTTAATTAAAGCTACCGGGCGGCTACAAAACATTTCGTGCCCCCTGAACCATCTCTCAGCTCTTACGATTTCTTAAGGCTTGGGGTACTTTACTTAGTCTAGGCCTCCGCTGCAGCCCCATCCTCTGCCTGGCGGCAGAACTGTTCATGCCGCTCCACCCAGTCCAACTCGGAATCTGGGTCTTCCCACCGATAGCCCCAGACAAAACTCCACGGCTGGGGCTATCGGTGGGATTTTGGGATGGGACTGTTTCGCAGCGACAAGATTCGCGACGGCGAGATATTAAGTAACCACCCCAGAACGGTCAATCCTTGGCATGATGGGAGGGATTTATTCTGCACCTGTGCCATCCCTATGCTGACTTCTGTTTGGCAACAGCTCACCCTGTCGGCCTTTACCTTTGAGAAATGGCGCGACGTTAGCCTAATCCACCGGCTGCTGGCCCCGCTGCGGCGGTGGCGGCAGGGCAGCCGTCTGTTGCAGTGGGGCGACTGGATTGGGCTGGCCATTGTGGTGGCGCTGTTTGCTCTGGCCCCCTACGTATCGACCACGCTGATTGGGGTGCTGCTGCTGGCGGCCGCGGCTCTGTGGGCGCTGCTCACCGTCACCGACGAGGCAGGGGCAGGCATGACGCCCGTGCACATTACGGTGGCGGTGTATTGGGGGGTGATGGTGATGGCCACGGCCCTGTCGCCGGTGCGGGGGGCAGCCCTGAGCGGGCTGATCAAGCTCAGCCTAAATATTCTCTTGTTTTTGTTGGTGGCGCGGGTGGCGCGGCAGCCTAGGGCTAGAGGGCTTCTGGTGCTGGCCTACATTCTGACCACCCTGCCGGTGGCGATCTATGGACTGCGGCAGTATTTCTTTGGTGCGACGGCCCTAGCTACCTGGGTAGATGTCAACTCGGCGGTGGCCGATGTGACGCGGGTGTACAGCTTTTTGGGCAACCCCAACCTGTTGGCGGGCTACCTGATACCGGGGGTGATGCTGAGCGCGGCGGCGGTGTTTGCCTGGCCCCGGTGGGTGCCCAAGGGCTTGGCACTGCTGGCAGCGGCGATCAATACCCTGTGCATTGTCTTGACCCTGAGTCGGGGTGGCTGGGTGGGCTTTTTGATCGCCGGGTTTGTGCTGATGACCCTGCTGGTGCAGTACTGGAGCATTTGGTTTACGCCCTTTTGGCGGCGCTGGGCGCTGCCGGTGTTGTTGGGCGGGGCCGCCGCCGTGGTGGTGCTGGGGGTGCTGTCGGTGAGTTCGCTGCGGGCGCGGGTGCTGAGCATGTTTGTGGGCCGGGCCGACAGCAGCAATAACTTTCGCATGAACGTGTGGGCGGCGGTGATCGATATGATTCGCGCCCGCCCTATCCTCGGCATTGGCCCCGGTAATGATGCGTTTAACGCAGTGTACCCGCTGTTTCAGCGGCCCCGCTACACGGCACTGAGCGCCTACTCGGTGTTTTTAGAGGTGCTGGTGGAGGCGGGCATCGTTGGCATGCTGGCGTTTCTATGGCTGCTGCTGCTGATCTTTCACCAGGGCTGGGTGCAGCTTCAGCGGCTGCGCGAGACCCAAGATCAGCAGGGCTACTGGCTGATGGGGGCGATCGCATCGATCACCGGTATTCTCGGCCAGGGCATTGCCGACACGGTGATGTATCGGCCCCAGATCAGCACCCTGTGGTGGATGGCGATCGCCCTAGTGGCCAGCTACTACCCTATGCAGCAGGCCTGGAGTAGCCGCAACTTTAAGCTGCGCCAAGATTAAACACCGTCAGCGGCGACCTGGGCCGCCCTAGTTCATGCCAGGCTCTTCTAGGCTAGAAATCGTAGTCTTCGGTGCCGTTCCAGGTGGCGTGGGCCATGAGCCGCACCTTGCCCTTGTGGGGCAGGGCCTGGCTGGTAGCTAGCGTGCCGCCGTTGAGCGCCAGATGGGTCTTGAGCCGCTTTTTAGCCTCGGCCATAGAGCCCACCCGCAGGTTGAGAATATAGAGGTAGGGTGCCGGGCTTTGGTCTAGGTCAGTGGTGCTTTCCCAAATGCGCAGGCGGATGCCGTCAGCGTCGGAGACGATTTTGTAGAAGAGTAAATGGTCTTCATCGGTGGCGGCACAGTTGCCAGGAGAAAACGAAGCGTGCATGTCCCGAATACCAAATCAAACGACCGGAATAGTCACCAAAGTAACGAAGTGGCACCGCACCTACTCTGAGATTACCCGTACCGAAGTACAGAATCTAACGGGTCTTTGTAATTTCCTTACATTTGATTCGGTGAATCGCCCGTTCTAAGAAAATCCGGACAAATGTAATCAAAATACAAGGAACTTTCCTTAAGTTGAGGCTGGCGAGGTGTCTGCCCGTAGCCTGAGCGACTGGCAAGCTCTATTCTTCCAGAATGGGCTAAATTGCGACAGCAGGCTCTCACCCCTCAAAGGCTTTGCGCAAATCTACCTAAAGCGGGATTTATTCTAAAGATTGGGTAAAGCGGCGCGGCGCTCCATCTCGGTGCGCAGGGCCTTGATGGTGTCGACTAAGCTAGACTCAAACATGCTGTAGAACATCGACTTAAAGGGGCCAACGTCGGCCTCGGCCCGCACCTGCTGCGATAGCAAACACCCTGCCGCCCCGAGGGCGGCGGGGGGCGCGTCAATGCGCCAGTGACCATACATATATTCCAGGTTGCCCTCTAGTAGGCGAAAGCTAATCTGCTGGCCCTCTAGCTCCAGGTTTTCGGTCAGCACCTTAGATTCCATGGTGGTCAGCAAAATCCGCCGCCGGTCGAGTTGCTCAACAACGGTGCGATCACCCTCTGATTCCACCACCCGACTGGTTACCACCGTAGGCAAGAATTTGTAGAAGTTGCCGTAGTCGGTCAGCACCGTCCAGGCCGCCGCCTGGTTCACCGATGTAGTAGCCATAATTCCGTACTGGCCCTTGCCGCCCTTGACCAAGACTTTGCCCTTAGCCAAAACAGCCCAATCAGCCTCGGTTAGTTTGGCCAGATAGGCCTCAGCGGACTGAACTTGACGGGACAAACGCGACATAATATCCAAGGTGCCAGAATTCAATCACTGTAGCGCTAACCCCCCCCGCAGCGCTAATATCCAGCGCCGTAACCCGGATGTGTGTACCAAGGCCAGCTCGGGATCTGGGGGTTTCCCCCAGGCAAAACTCCCCGTCTGGATCTGGGTGAGGTTTAGTTGTTATTTGCGATTTTATCTCCCCGATGGATCTTCCCAATGCCCAGTTTTGATGCGGTTCTTGCGGCCTACCGAGATCTACCCCAGCGGGTGCGCAGCCTGATGCTGAGCACCGTCGATGACGGCGGCCAACCCCAGGCCAGCTACGCCCCCTACGTGATCGACGATCACCACCAGATCTATATCTTTACCAGCGGCCTGTCGGCCCATACCGCCAACCTCCACGCTACCGGGCTGGCCAGCGTGCTGCTGATCGAAGACGAGGCCGAGGCTCCCCAGGTGTTTGCTCGCCAGCGCATTAGCTACGACTGTCGCGCCGCTCTGCTACCCCGGGGCACCGATGACTGGGAGGCGATCGCCGATCACTTTGAGCAGCGCTTTGGCGAGATTATTGCCATGCTGCGATCGCTTGAAGACTTTCAAATTTTTTGCCTCAGCCCCCAGGGCGGTCGCTTTGTCATGGGCTTTGGGGCCGCCTATGCGATCAACCCCCAGCACCTCGATCAGCTGGTGGGGCCGCCCCAAACCGGGCCAGACAAGGCCCCTAATTAACGGCAGGGAGCCAGCCATCAACCCAGTACAGCCCGGCCCTAATCAATCAACCACTCTCGCCACCCAACACCCAACACCCAACA
>DAIPYU010000009.1:0-43271 GCA_036782635.1 Nodosilinea sp. CTOTU7353 | reverse complement strand
CAGCCCGGCCCTAATCAATCAACCACTCTCGCCACCCAACACCCAACACCCAACATCCGAAACCCTACCCATTCACCAAAACCCCCACCCCCACCAGGGCCACCACCGCCCCGGCGATCGCCCGAGGGCTAACCCGCTCGCCCAGAGCCGCCGCCAGGGGCAGCACAAACAGCGGGCTGGTGGAGGTCAGCGCCTGGGCCACCCCCGTGGCCGCATACTTGAGGGCGGTCTGCTGGAGATAGATGGCTAGGTAGGTACCCAAGACCGCCGCCAGGGCCACCCCAGCCAGTAACCGGGGCGATCGCAGATGTCTGATCGGCCCGGCTATCGGCCCCTGGGAGCGCAAAATCGCCAGAATAATCACCACCCCACCCCCCAGGCGCAGCAGCGAACTCCACATCGGGGCCACCTCAGTATCGGCCAGCACCGCCCGCGACATCACTGCGCCCGTGGCCTGACCCAGGGCTGCCAGCACCCCGTAGATAATGCCTCGGGAGTCGGGTTTAGCCTGGCCCGCCGCCCCCGGCACCCGTTCAGCAATCACCCACACCACCCCGGCCAGGGTGAGGGCCATACCCAGCCAGGCGCGAGGGCCGAGGGCTTCTTGCAAAAACACGAGGGCCAGCAGGGCCGCCAGCGGCGGGGCTAGGGTCTCTAGCAGCAGCGCCCGCCGAGGGCCTAGGCGGTTGATGGCAGCAAAGTAGGCGGTGTCGCCCAGGCCAATGCCCACCACGCCGCTGAGGGCCAGTAGCCCCACCGCCTGCCGGTCTAATCCCGCCCGGCTCTGCCCCACCAGCACCAGGGTGAGCGCCAGCAAAATCATGGCGATCGTCCCCTTAGCCAGATTGAGCACCAGCGGCGGCAGCGCCTTGCCCAACCGTCCAAACATCACCGTGGCCAAGGCCCACAAAAAGGCTGCCGTCAGCGCCGCTAATTCACCCGCCATAGATCCTCAGCTAGAAATGTGAAGTAATGCCACCCTACCGGACCCAGCGGCTTTCTTACGCCAGATGCTGAGAGCCAGAGGCCTCTAACAAAATCTGTACAGTCATACGAAATCCGATTTGGTAAACCCCGATTCATAACCAGGAACCCGGTAGGGGGGTAGCATGCTGCGCCTCTACAGAGCGGGTGTATTCAAATAGGAGCCGGTATCAGACGCTCAGAGCTAGCACTGAACCAAGCTGATTGTGACCCGAGCCACCTAGGGGTAAGGCTGTCAGGGGTACAGTTCCCGAAACCTGAAACCTGAAACCCAAAACCGTGAACCGCAAACCGTAAACTCTGCCCCCTATCCTCCTTGCCTCACCAGACCACTAAATCCTGTTATCAGAATCTTCACACTTCTGCCCCGGGATTGTGCTGATCGACGTCTTTACCCCTGTAGAGAGAACCAAGACAGCGAGAGTTCATATCAAGAGCACCAGCACCAAAGAATCAAGGAGATTTCCAGGAAAGAAGCTACCCGCTTTAATCCAGCGACTGGAGCCGCTGTAGGGTGGGCACTGCCCACCAGTCGGGAAACTATTTTCCAGAAGTCGCCTAAGACCGTCTGCCCCTCCTAGGAAGTTTGAGTTATGCGCATCTGGGCATTAGCATCATGCGGTGGCCTGCTGGCCCTGGCGGCCTGCAGTGCCGAGCAGGCCAACACCCCCGACCTCAGCGCGGCCCCGCCCGACGGCGACGATGCCGCCCAGGTCACAGCTCGGTTAAGGGCAACCGCCTCTAGCCCCACCGCTCGGCCAGACGTGCGCTCTGGCCAGAGCTTGTCGAACCGTGCCAGGCTTAGTCCATCGTTGCCTAGACCCGCCACCACGGCGTCACAGCCGTCCTCCTCAAGCCAGTTGCGAGAGCGCGTGCAGCGTCTACGCGCCCAGCATGGCTCCCGCTTGGCACCCAGCACGCCGCTGACGACAACGCCCGCCCCCCAGGTTACCAATACTCCGCTTTATACCAGTCTTCAGGCCCCAACAACCCAGGCTGCCCAGCCCCTGCCCAGGGCGTCAGGTGTCTCCGGTGAGAACTCGACCCCTGAAAATTTCCCTGACAATTTCACCGGGCGCTTAGAGAATGCGCCGCGATCTGTCTCAGAATCGCAGTCGTCAACGGCCTTGCCAACCGCCCCTACTGCTCCGCCGGCGCTGAGTGCCCCCCTAAACGACACCAACCCCCTAGGACCAGTGGCAACCGCCAACGTGGCCCGCAGCTATCCCATTGCGCCGCTGCGTCACCAGGGCCACAGCGATCGCTCTCAGGGGCAGAGCGTTGTGCTCACGGCCCCCGCCGCACCAGAGTTTACAGTGGCCAGAGTCCACGGCGGGACCTCTGCCCCCGCGATCGCTCCCTTAGAGGTTGCCACCGATCTAGCGAAGCCGACTGAGGTGACGGCGACCCCAGCGGCATCCCCAATTGCTGCCACCAATGCAGCAGCAACTTTGTCCGCCGAGGCTTCGCCCAGCCCAGAAGCTTCAGCCGCTCACCAGTCTAGCGGCACGGCCCTCACCCTAGCCCGCCAGAGCAATGGTGAAACCCCAGGCGGCGGCGCTGGGGTGCACCAGAGTGGCGGCACAGAGGCTACTCTGGCGGCGGCCTCACCGGCAACTGCTCAGTCTAGGGCTACGTCTCGCCTGGCCCCGGCGGCGATCGCAGACCGACCCGCAAGACCCGTCGCCTTGCCCGAGAGCCTGCCCCTCAGCCCAGCGGCCCCACGCCTCAGCTCCCCGAGTTTAGAGACCAATTCCGTCCAGGGCGACCAAGAGGTTAGCGCTACCCGTCCTGAGGCCGCCCCTACCCATGTCCAGGCCGCACCAGCAACCCTGCGCCTAGCCATCCCCGGCGAAAACCCCAAAAACTTGATTGCCACCTACTGCCTGACAACCGGCGGAGTTCCCCTGCCGCTGGGGGGTGAGGCCCAGGGATCAACCGCACCCCTGCCCAAGTTCAGCCCCTCTAATCAAGCCGAGTCTAGCCTTGACCTGGGGGCCAACCCTGACAAAGCTGAGTTAACCACCACTCTCTGCCAAGAGGCCTCATCCCCGGCCCCAGCCCATGAATCGATCCTAGAGCCAGCGTTGATCGCGAACTAATCTGTAGCTCTGGGGAGCACCCATCATCCACCCAGGCTATGGTGAGGTGAGAAGGTTACACCGGGGATCGCCACAGATCATGAAACTGCATTACAAAGACCAGGGGAAAGGGTTTCCCATTCTGTGTCTGCATGGGCATCCGGGGTCGGCCAAAACCATGTCCGTGTTTACCGAGGGGCTGGGCGATCGCTACCGCACCCTGGCCCCCGACCTGCGCGGCTACGGTCGCAGCCAAACCCGATCGCCCTTTGACCTCGAAGACAGCCTCAATGACCTGGTAGCGCTGCTCGACGCTCTGGGCATTGAGCGCTGTCTGGTGCTGGGCTGGTCGCTGGGGGGCATTTTGGCCCTAGAGCTGGCCCTGCGCCACCCCGAGCGAGTGGCAGGGCTCATTCTCATTGCCACCGCTGCCCGCCCCGTCGGTGCCCACCCCCCCACCTCCTGGGTGGATCTGCTCAACACCGGCCTGGGGTCAATTTTAAATGTGCTGGCCCCCGGCAATCGGCTGGTGCGAGAGGGACTGGGGCCGCGATCGCTCTACCGCTATCTGCTGCGGCAGCATACTTCCCACGCCTACCACCGCCTAGCCCAGGAAGGGTTTTGGGCCTTTCTCGGCACCTCTCCGCTGGCCCACCGCGCCCTCAACCGCGCCCTGGCCCGCCGCTACAACCGCCTGCCCGATGTGGGGGCGATTTCCGTGCCCTGCCTGGTGCTCTGCGGGGCCGAAGACTGCCACATCACCGCCGCCGCCAGCCTCGAAACCGCCACCCACCTGTCCACTGCCGAAAGCCACTGCTACCCCAACACCGCCCATCTGCTGCCCTGGGAAATTCCCGATCAGCTACTAGACGATATTCACCACTGGCTCGACCGGCATCAGCCAAGGCCATAGCCATCACCAGAACCGTTGAGCGCCAGAATCCTTGAGACAGTCTGCCCGCCCCTGGTGGGATTGCGATCGCGCTGTCCTACCCTTGAACCGGGGCGGGGGCAAAGGCCCAAAGCGCCATGACAATCAATACAAAAGCAGGCTGCGGAGAATATTACTCCGACCAGCCTGCCTGAACAACTGTTGCTGTTTAATACTGAATCTGCCTTGGCTAGCCTCGGTTGGGCTGGGCAAACACCGTTTGCCCTTACGTAAGCTGCCTGCTTGGAATCGGGAGTATAGGATTCAGATTGGGTGTAAGCCGTTGAGGATTAAGTGAGAGGTGAATGCTGCCGCTGCTCCAACGCCCTAGGGTTGGCCGCTAAAGGCCGGAGACGAAAAGCCGCCCACCGGAGTATCCCACTCGTCGGTGATGGTGAGTTGGTCGGGGTGGCTGCACAGCTGCACCACCGGGCGAATATTTTGCGCCCCTTCTTGCTCTAAATCTTCGATGTAGCCGCCTTGGGCTGTGGTGGCCTCAAACTCGCTGTCGAAGGGGCCAAAGTAGTAGGTACAGGCAGGCTGGTTGGTCTTAATCTCTACCCACCAGGCTTTGCTCTGGCCAAACACATTAGCTAAAAAGCGACCCAAAAAGTTATTCATAGACCTTTCCTATCTGCCCGGTTGTTAAACAGGAGTCACGTCCCTAACCCATCCTGAGACAGCACTACCCCTTGTTTGTTTATACTGTTTTGTTTTTGGTTTTGCAAAGAGGAAATTTGCATTTGTGCCACCCACTGATGACGATAGATCTCATAGAGCGCCATGCCTGTAGCCACCGATGCATTTAGGCTAGGAACCGTGCCCCGCAGCGGAATTGAAATTAGGGCGTCACAGCTTTGCTGCACTGTCAGGCTCAGACCGCTGCCCTCAGACCCCACCACCACTACCGTGGGGCGGTCAAAGGTGGTGCGGTGCACCGGTTGGCTCGCCTCAGAGGACAGGCCATAGATCCAGAACCCCTTTTCTTTTAGGTTGTCGAGGGCGCGCTTGAGGTTGACTACCCGCGCCACGGGCAGATGCTCTAGGGCACCGGCTGCCACCTTAGCCACCGTAGAGGTCACCCCCACCGCCCGCCGCTGGGGAATCACCATACCCTGAGCCCCCAGGGCCTCAGCGGTGCGGATAATGGCCCCTAAATTGTGGGGATCGGTAATGCCGTCGGCGGCGATGATCACCGGCAGCTTGGTTGCCCCCAGGGCCGTCTCAATCATCTCGTCTAGGTCGTGGTAGGCATGGGAAGCCGCCTGGGCGGCAATGCCCTGGTGGTTGGCCCCGGCGGTGATTTGATTCAGCCGTAGGGTATCGACTTCATCGATCACCGCACCGCTGGCTTTTGCTTCATCAATCAGCGACAAAAACCGGGGATCGTAGCGAATGCGGGCGTTGACCCACACCCGGTTGAGGGGGCGCTGGGCCTGTAGGGCCGCCTCAACGGCGTGGCGACCGTAGAGTAGATCGGTTTCGTCTTGACCGCCGTCGCTCTCCCCCGCGGCCTGATTGCCGACGACCAGCTTATGGGCCGGGGCAGCACCGCGATTCCGAGGCGAATCGCTCCCCTGGTAGCGGGGTTTGCCCCCTTCGTAGCTGGGTTTGTCGCCGCCATAGCGGGGCTTGCTGCCCTGGTAGCGGGGCTTGCTATCGCCGTAGCGGGGTTTGTCGCCTCTCGGCTGAGGGCGATCGCCCTCGTAGCGAGGTTTGCTGTCGGCATAGCGAGGCTGATCGCCGCCGTGGCGAGGCTTGCCCCCTTGATCGCCGCCGTAGCGAGGCTTGTCATCGTTGAATCGGGGCTTATCACCCCCGTAGCGAGGCTTGTCGTCGTTAAAGCGAGGTTTATCGCCGCCATAGCGGGGCTTGTCATCGCCGTAGCGGGGTTTGTCGCCACCGTAGCGAGGCTTGGCAGACCGGTCATCTTTATAGCGGGGCTTACCATCGCCCCCCTGGCGGGGCTTGCCCCCTTGATCGCCGCCGTAGCGGGGCTTGCCGTCGCTCCGCTGGGGCTTGCCGCCTCGGTACCCCTCAGCATGCTGACGAGGCTCTGACCCAGAGGAGCGATTAGGGTTACGAGAAGGCTTGGGGGTCGACATGGTCACACTTACGACAGGAAAGAATTAAAGACTGGCAATTAAATTGAGGAGGAGCCCTAGGCTAGCACGCCCATTCCCTACCCTATCATTCTTCTTTTGTAGCTCTGGGGCCGGAGTGGGCATAGCAACATCGGCAGCTAAACCCCAAAAGCCCTATGAGGTTTACCTACAAATTAAAGACTGACCTATGAATGGTTGCCTTGACGGTTCCCTAGAAAGCCTGAACCTATTCAGCAGCATGCTTCAAAGGAATTACTCCTAGAGCATATTGGGCCTAGGGAATCTTGGGCAGATCTAAAAATAAGATTAAATTTTTGGCATCTGGTGCCAAAGTAACCGTCATCCCCTGAATAATCCTTCACAATGAAAAATGACATCCCCTTACCGGAGTGATGCCAATGCCTCACGCACAGAACGGTACGAAGATCAGCGGTACGAAGCTCGACAGTCCGGTTCATTTGGTGTTGTCATACATTGGCGGCAAGTGGGCTATTCTCATCTTGCAAGAGCTGTTTCAGGGCAGCCGTCGCACCAACGAATTTTTGTCGGCATTGCCCGGCATCAGCACTAAGACCCTCACCGCCCGTCTGCGAGAGCTAGAGAGCTACGGCCTAGTCAAGCGTACGGTATTCCCTGAAGTGCCTCCTCGGGTTGAGTATTCTCTCACCGCCAAGGGGCAAGAGGTGCAGCCCATCATGGCTGCCCTCGATCAGGTGGGGCAGCAATGGTTGGTCCATGGCCCAGCCAGCAGCCCGACCACCCTCTACGGGACGCGGCACCGCTAATCGTTGCTCCAGGTTTCGTGGGTGAGCAGGTCGCCAATGCGATCGCGCAAAAAGTAATCGTACTCTTCTAGCTCAGCCTCGATAAACGGCCATTCGCGAGCGGCAATGTAGCCGCACAGGGCGCTGATAGATTGACATCGATCTAGGCTGCCGCACTCGACTAGCTGTTTGGCTTCGTCGCGGATGTCGTCGATTGTGTAGTGCCGGGTAAGGGTCGGGTTAGCGGTTGTAGTGGTCATAGCGAAGCCCTCCTAAGACTGGATGGCAATGAGGATATTTACTTACCACCCACCCCTTATAGTGCAGCTCCCACTTTGGGGATCAAAGCAGTTGATGCGTTTCCTTACCTTTGTTTACAGGGCTTAATAATGTAGCCTACTATACCTTTTGAGGACATCCCCCATGGCATAGATATTTTCATGTTAACTGCCTGGTTAGCCAGGAGAATGGGCGGACTCCAGGCTTGAGATCGCCTGGTGAGTGCTAAGAAACACCCGCTCCTTGCCCCCCAGGTGCTCAATAAAGCCTACTTTTTCCAGCTGATCCATCACCGGCCCTTTGACCTCGCTTAGGTAGACCGTCACCCCTGCCTCGCGCAGGTCTTCGACCAGAGTTTCTAGGGTCTCTAGGGCGCTGCCGTCAATGTGGTTGATGGCGCTGCAAATCAGTACTAGAGCGGTAGCGTTAGGATGGTCGGCTACCGCCTGGATTAAATAATCTTCCAGGTGCTTGGTATTGGCAAAGTAGAGGCTCTCGTCGACGCGAATAGCCAGCACCCCGGCACAGGTCTGTACCGGGTGGCGGTTGACATTGCGGAAGTGCTCACTGTCGCCCACGCGCCCCACCTCGGCAATGTGGGGGCGGCTGGTGCGCCACAGGTAAAAGGCCACCGAGGCCCCAAAGCCCACCATAATGCCCGCCTCAATGCCCACCGTCAGCACCGCCAAAAAGGTGATCCCCAGGCTGGCTCCGTCGGCCCGCGATACCTGCCACAGATGGCCAAAACCTTTAAAGTCGAGCAGGTTGATCACCGCCACCAAAATCACCGCTGCCAAAGTCGCCTGGGGCAGGTAATAGAACAGCGGCGTGAAGAACAGCACCACCAGCGCAATTAGGCAGGCGGTAATGATCGAGGCCAGCCCTGTATTGGCCCCTGCCGAAAAGTTCACCACCGAGCGGCTGAAGCCCCCCGTCACCGGATAGCCACCAGTAAAAGCAGCCCCCAGGTTGGCAGCCCCCAGGCCAATCAACTCCTGGTTGGCGTCAATCCGCTGCCGTCGCTTGCTGGCCAGGGATTTGGCCACGGCAATGCTTTCCATAAAGCCCACAAAGCTGATGGTGAGGGCGGTGGGCAGCAGCCGCTGCCACAGGGCTAAGTCTACCGCTGGCATGGACAGGGGCGGCAGCCCGCGAGGGATCTCGCCCACGATGACCACACCGTAGCGGCTGTGCAGCCCCAGCAGCCCCACCAGCAAAATTGTGCCCGCCACCACTGCCAGCGGCCCACCCCGACTGACCGGAATGATCCACCCCTCAGCCCAGCCCAGGCGGCGCAGCACCTGGGGCAGACTGCGGTTGAAAAACAGCAGTACCGCCACACTGGCTAAGCCCAGACCAAGGCTGACGCTGTTGGTGGCGGGGGCCGCCTGCACCAGGCTGTGGGCCGTCTCAAAAAAACTCTCTGAGGAAGGAATTTTTACCCCCAGCAGGTGCTTGATCTGGCTGAGGCCGATTACCAGAGCGGCGGCGTTAGTAAAGCCTACGATCACCGCGTGGCTGAGGAAGTTGACGATAAACCCTAGCCGCACCACCCCCATAAATACTTGAATGACACCTATCAGCAGGGCCAGAGCTAGCGCGGCGGCCAAGTACTCGGCGCTGTCTGCCGCTGCCACCTGGCTCAGGCTGGTGGCCACCAGCAGTGACACCATTGCCACCGGCCCCACCGCCAGGGATCGGCTAGTGCCCAGCACCGCGTAGAGCAGCAGCGGCACAATGCTGGCGTATAGCCCCACCTGGGGCGGCAGCCCGGCCAGCATGGCGTAGGCCATTCCCTGGGGAATCAGCATGATCGCGACAATTATGCCCGCCATGGCATCGCCAACTAAATCCTGAGGATCGTAGTGCCGACCCCAGCTGAGAGCGGGGATATATCGGCTCAGCCCCGCCGGGGAATTCGATTGACGGGGAGGAGCTAAGGGGTTTTCGGGCATGGGTTTATCGGGTGTTGGGTGTTGGGTGTCAGGAACCGTGGGCCGATTTGTACCGCAGAGCACGGGGGGTTTTTGGGCTTGGAGTTGGGGTGTTATACCAATCGTCCATGCCGCTGGCGCGGCACCCCCAACGATAAAAATCTAGTTTCGGGGCAAATCCGAGTCGTATAACCCCGACTCCAAACAGGCGGCTTGTAGGGGCAAACGGTGTTTGCCCAGCCCAACTAGGGCTAGCCAAAGCGGATTCAGGATTAGACCGGGGGCGATTGCCACACCGCCTAGAATACCCGGACGTTGAGCCTGCATGACTAATTAGCTATTCAGTAATACTACACTCACTCACAGACAATAAATAACTGATTGGCTATATAGTAAATATAGAGCCAATTTATTCTTTCAGGAGCTTTGCCCTGTGGACAATGCCTTAATCTTTCGCCAGCTATTCGACGCCGACTCGTCTACCTACACCTACCTGCTGGCTGACCCAACCTCTAAAGAAGCGGTGCTGATCGACCCCGTGTTTGAGCAACACCTGCGCGATCGCGCCCTGATCGAAGAGTTGGGCCTTAACCTGCTGGCCACCCTCGACACCCATTGCCACGCTGACCATGTTACTGGGGCCTGGCTGATGCAGCAGGCGCTGGGTTCCAAAATCGGCATTTCGGGTCGCTATGGCGATATGATCACCGGGACCGACTATCTGCCCGACCATGGGGATGCGGTGATATTCGGCAGTCGCACCCTTGAGGTACGCGCTACCCCTGGCCACACCGACGGCTGCATCACTTACGTGCTTGACGATCACTCCATGGCCTTTACCGGTGACTGTCTGCTGATCCGCAGTGCCGGACGGTGCGACTTTCAGCAGGGAGACGCCAAGCACATGTACGCCTCGATCACCGAGCAAATTTTCACCCTGCCCGACGACTGCATCATCTGGCCCGCCCACGACTACAGCGGCCGCACCTCGTCTACCGTGAGCGAAGAAAAAGCCTACAACCCCCGCATCGGCGGCGAGGCCGACGAGCGTGATTTTGTGGGTTACATGGATAACTTAGGCCTGCCCCACCCAAAAAAAATTGATATTGCCCTGCCGGCCAACTCCGTCTGTGGCCAGCCGGAGGACGGCAAAATGCCTGCTGTGGCCGACTGGGGGCCAGTCCGCCTGACCTACGGCGGTGTCAAGGAGATCGACCCGCAGTGGGTGGCCGAAAATCTGGGCCAGGTGCATGTGCTTGATGTGCGCGGGGCCGATGAGTTTAACGCGGAGTTGGGTCACATCAGCACGGCTCAGCTGGTTCCCCTGCCCGAGCTAGAAGAGCGAGTGGGTGAAATCCCTGAGGGGCAACCGGTGGTGGCGGTGTGTAAGTCGGGGCGGAGATCGGCTCAGGCCACCGTCATCCTCAAAAAGCAGGGCCGAACTGAGGTGGCCAGTCTGCGCGGCGGCATGCTGAACTGGCATGCCGCTGACCTACCGGTTTTGAGCAACTAATACCCAATCCTGTTTGGGTAATCTACCGGGGTCGCGCAAACACCTGGGTCCAGTAGGGGCGTCCGGCAGCCGTGGCATAGCCAATGCCTAGCTCGGTAAAGGCCGGGTTGAGAATGTTCTGACGGTGGCCAGGGCTGTTCATCCAGGCGGTCATGACCGCAGCCGCCGAAGGCTGGCCTAGGGCCACGTTTTCGCCAATGGTTGACCAGCGGTATTGGGTGGCATCAATGCGCGATCGCATGGTGGAGCCGTCAGACCCAGTGTGGCTCATGCGGCGGCTGGCGGCCATATCTTGGGAGTGGCGCTGGGCGGCAGCTGTGAGTTTGTCACTCAGCACCATGGGCGGCGCGTTTACCCGCTGGCGTTCGGCGTTGACCAACAGCAGCAGTTCTTCCGCCACGGTGAGGTTGGTCTGGGCCATTGTTGTTGGGGCCGAGGTTTGGGCGATCGCCTCTGAGGCGATCGCCCCAGGTAAAGCCACGGCAGTGAGCGCAGCCACCAGGGCCAGGGCCTGAGTGCGCAGCAGCAGTTTCCAAAGGTGCATCGGGTGTTTATAAGTGAAGAGTAATGTGATCCATTAGATGCCCCAGGACTTGACCAAGCTAATGGTGACCGAGGCCACTGGCCTCGGGTTCAGGGTTTACAGCGCCCCGTTCAAAACAGGCCGTAAACCTGAAACCTGAAACCTAAAACCTGAACCCCCCGACCCCGTCACCTTTGGCTTGGCAGTCTACTAAGACCTTTGACGGTGGTTGCGATCGCTCGGTTCCACCTAACGTGCCCTACTAAAATTCCCTAGCGGGGGTTCTGGGCCATCAGCCGCTGCACATCTTCAGCGTGGTAAGAGCTGCGGGTCAGGGGCGACGACACCACCTGCAAAAAGCCCTTCGCCTCACCCACCTGCCGCCAGGCGTCAAACTGCGCTGGGGTGACAAACTCCGCCACAGGCAAATGCTTTGACCCCGGCGACAGGTACTGACCCAGGGTCAAAATGTCGCAGTCCACGGCCCGCAGGTCATCCATCACCTGCTGCACCTCGGCATCGGTTTCGCCCAGGCCCGCCATTAACCCCGATTTGGTATATACCCAAGGGGCCAGCTCGCGGCTGCGGCGCAGTAGTTCTAAGGATCGGGCATAGTCGCCCTGGGGGCGCACTCGGCGATAGAGGCGGGGCACCGTCTCGGTATTGTGGTTGAGCACGTGGGGGTGTGAGGCCAGAATAGTTTCCAGCGCCTGCCAGTTGCCGCACAGGTCAGGAATCAGCACCTCAATGGTGGTGGCCGGGGCCACCTGGCGCACCGCCTCAATGCAGGCCACAAACTGGCTAGCGCCGCCGTCGGCCAGGTCATCGCGGTTAACCGAGGTGATCACCACATGGCTCAGCTTCATGCGCCGCACCGACTCCGCCAGCCGCAGCGGCTCGGTGGGGTCGAGGGCTACCGGCTTTTTCTCAAAGTCGATGTCGCAGTAGGGGCAGGCGCGGGTGCAGGCCGGCCCCATGATCAAAAACGTCGCCGTGCCCGCCTTAAAACACTCGCCAATGTTGGGGCAAGAGGCCTCTTCGCACACGGTGTTGAGGCCCAGGTCTTGCAAAATCGACTTAACTTCGCCAATGCGCTCCCACTGAGGTGCCTTGACCCGTAACCAATCTGGTTTTACCGCCACAGTCTCAAACCCCAGCACTATGCCTGCGCTTCAATCATATCAACCCCTCGCAGCACTTGCCCTAGAGCACCGACCGGGGCCGCCTTCTAGAACCTGGGGATGGCAGTATGCTGTAGATGGGCACGCTCGAGCAAACACCCATCCATGGATGCGCTATCTCCTCTAAATCGCTGCCTTATGGTGCTGTGCTACGCCGCCGCCGGGCTGCTGGCCGCCGGGGCCTGGCGCGACCAGGTCAAAGCCCGCTGGCAGTTTGAGCAGCCCTTTGAGCGCACCCGCTTGGCCCGGCTGGCACCGATCATTACCCAAGCGCCAGAGACGCTGATGACCGCCAACACCAGCGTGGTGATTAGCCTCAGTCGGCGGCGGCTGATGCTCTACCAAAACGATGTCGTCAAAGACGAGTTCCCGATCGCCATCGGCCAAGATGAGTGGCAAACCCCCACGGGCGAGTTTGCGGTGCGAGACCTGCGCACCGACCCGGTGTGGCAGCACCCGATTACCAAAGAAGCCGTGCACCCTGGCCCCAGCAACCCCCTAGGCTCCCGGTGGATTGGGTTTTTAGTGAAAGACGACTACCACATCGGCATCCACGGCACTAACCAAGAAACCCTGATTGGCGAGGCGGTTTCCCACGGCTGTGTGCGGATGTTTGAGGCCGATATTCAAAAGCTGTACAGCCACCTCAAAATCGGCACCCCCATCAAGGTGATACCGTAGCTCCAATATCATGGCTCTACGCTTGGCAGAACGATTGTCAGATGAGGAACCTACTTCACTGATCTAATGCCAAATCCGAATCCCATAGCCCCGATTCCCCAAAGACCAAACCGTAGGGGCAAATGGCATTTGCCCTGCTCAATCGGGGATAACTGGGGATAACTTAGGAGATTTCCAGGCAAGAAGATACCCGCTTCAATCCAGCTACTATGGCCGCTGTAGGGTGGGCACTGCCCACCATTTTAAAGACTATTTTCCAGCAGTCGCCTTAGGTTGAATGGCACTGACATAAACCTGGTGGGCAGTGCCCACCCTACGATCTATTAAGGCTTTCAGCGATCCGTAGAGGCTGCCGTCAGTGCCTGTCGCCCTAGGTTATTTGGGCCTAAGCCGCCACCGACAGCTCTTTACCAACGGCCGTCAGATCAAGATCCATGCTGTGCCAGGGCTTGCCGTCTAGGGCCATCTGCTCAATCAGGCTGGCTAGCCGCAGCGCCTTGAGTGCCTGCTCACCCCCTACGGAGGGCTGCTCTCCACCCCGCACGCAGTTGATAAAGTGCTCTAACTCAGCGTGGAGGGGCTCAATGTTGCTGGTGTAGACCTTCTCAATCAGCCCGTCTTGCCGGTAGAGCACCTGACCGTAGTCGGTAGAGCAATCGGCGGTGGTCTGCCGGTGGATCAAAATCTCGTTGTTGAGAAAGTCAGCATCGGTAAGGGAGTTTTTGCAGTGGGCGGTGATGCTGCGAATTTTGCGATGGGTGACCTTGCTGGAGGTCAGCGTAGCCACAATGCCGTTGCTAAAGCCCAGGGTCGCAGTGACGTAGTCTAAATAGCCTGAGTTAGAGGCGCGGCTGCCGCTGGCGGTGAGGGTGGCTACCGTAGACCCGGCCAACTCCAGCAGCAGGTCGATGTCGTGAATCATCAGATCGAGCACCACCGATACATCGTTGGCCCGCTGGGAGTAGGGGCTCATGCGGCGAGCTTCGAGGGCTAGCAGCTCTTCGGTCTTGAGCACCTTGTGCAGCTCTTGAAAGGCTGGGTTAAAGCGCTCAATATGGCCCACCTGCAAAATACAGTTGGTTTCGGCGGCGGCATTGACCAGCGATTCGGCCTCGGCAATGCTGGCGGCGATCGGCTTTTCAATCAGCACATGGACGCCTGCGCTCAAACAGGCCATTCCGACAGCATGGTGTAGGCGAGTGGGCACGGCTACACAGACGGCGTCGACATGCTTGAGCAGCTCTTGGTAGTCTTCAAAAAAGCGGACTCTGTATTTGCCTGCGGTGTCTAAACCACGCTCTACATTGACATCGGAGATGCCAACCAGTTCTACATCTTTGAAGCGGCTGAGCACGCGAGTGTGATGCTGGCCCATGTTGCCTACGCCGATGACGCCAACACGAACGGGGTCGGGCAAATTTCGAGATAGGTGCATGTCTAAGGCAGATGACAACATTGAATCTTGCACGCCTGTCCTCCCTTTAGGAGAAGAAAATACGCCGACAGCCAACAGGTTACGAACGTTAGAGCGGGTGAGGAACTGAGACGGCCAGGTAAAATTACCTAGATATTATCACAATGCTTCACTCGGTAAAGAATAGCAACAGCGGCTCATAGAAAGATAATTGCTGAACAGCCTATGCCGCCCTAGGATAGCCAGTCTGAAACCGGATGACGCTTTATTTTTACCAAGTCCAAATCGGGATCTGGAGTTTTCCTTAGGCAGAACTCCACTTCTGGACTGAGATTTCTAGACTTGGATCAGGTATATCTCACCATACCGACCATGGTTACTGGTGTTTATGGGGCTGTGGCAGTTCTCCAGGTGTCTTGGCCTAGGAGAGAAGATTGTCGGTGGAGTTGTCTTCTGGTGAATGTGAAGAGGCCTGGGGCTGGGTATCTAGGGTGTGCACCAAGATATCCTCCAGGCGAGGCCCGTCGGTGGATAAAATTACCCATTCGCGCTCGGCAAAAACCAGGCGATCGCCCGCGTGGGGAATTTTTTGCATTTGATAAATTAAAAACCCTCCCAGGGTCTGGTAATCGTCAGCGTAGGGGAGATCTAGGTTGAGCAAAGCGTTGACTTCTTCTAAATCGATATGGGCCTTAATGCGGTACGACTGATCGTCGACTAGATGCACCAGTTCTTCGGGGGGGGCATTGGGCTCGTTCACTTTACCGATGATTTCGGTGGTCAGGTCGCGCAGCGTCAGCAGCCCGGCGGTGCCGCCAAACTCGTCTACCACCATCACTAGCTCTTGGCCGGTGCGCTGCATGGTGGCCAGCAGTTCGTGTAGCGGGGTGTACTCGGGCACAAAGCGGGCGGGCTTGACCCAGGGAGCAATGGGGTCATTGACGGTGATTTGCTGGCGGGCTAGGGGTTGTAAAAACTGCTTCAGCTCTACCGTGCCCTGAATATCATCCAGGGAGTCGCCCATGACGGGGTAGCGAGAATGCTCGGTTTCGGCCATTACCTCGAACAGGTCGCCAAAGGTGGCCGCCAGGGATATGGCGCTAATTTGGGTACGCGGCACCATAATCTCTCCGGCGGTGAACTCGCTAAACTCAAATACGTTGTTGAGTAGCTCTCGTTCTTCGGCCTCTAGACCGGGGGTCTCGGCGGTGGTGCGAATGATCAACTGGAGTTCTTCGGGGGTGAGGCGGGTGTAGCTGACCTGGTCGCCGTACTGAATTCGGACCAGGCGCAGCAGCAGCCGAGTTGACTGGTTCAAAATCCAGATGAAGGGGTTAAACAGGCGAGCGATGGTCAGGCTGGGGGGGCCGAGGAAACGAGCCACCTGCTCGGGGTAGACCAGGGCCACTGACTTGGGGCAAAGCTCGCCGAGCACGATTTGCAGGTAGGCCACCAGCATAAAGGCTAGTGGAATGGCCATAGTGTGGGCTAAAGCTTCGCTTTGGACGGCGGTCAGCGGGGTTTGGGTAATCCAGAAGGCCAGGGTAACGGCCATGGTGCTTTCGCCCACCCAGCCTAGGGCCAGGCTAGAGAGGGTGATGCCAAACTGGGTGGTAGACAGCAGGCGGTCCAGGCTGCGCTGGAGCTGCTGCACGGTTTTGGCCTGCACATCGCCCTGGGAGACCAGCTGGCTAATGCGCGATCGCCGCACCGACACCATGGAGAACTCTGCCGCCACAAAAAAAGCGTTGATGCCAATCAGCACCAGTACCGCCAGCAGCCGCGAGGCGATCGCCGCCGGGGGCAATACGTCAGGAATAGTAACGGTCAACAAGAAAGGAAGCACACCCATAGCCCAGTGCCTAATAGCTACTGGCCACCACTAGTGCGAGCTTTGACCTGCTGTAACACTTCGGCCTCATCGACTAAGCGCACGACCCCCTGGCCGGGGTTGCCAGCCTCACGGCTGACGGGGGCACCGCTGGTGGGCCGGGTCTCTGGCTGCCGGACACCGGTTAAGGCCTGGCGCCCGAGGGTAAACCCCCAGGAGGCACTGACCACCCCCGAACCAATCATCAGCGAGAGCAAAATTAGGGTAAACGCTACGGCAGGGTTCATGGCAGGGGCAAGAGATGAGCTTTCTGGGACAGCTAAGAATCAGGGACTGAGAATTAGCTATGCCCCAATTATAAAATTTCTAAATCTTACTTTTTAGGTCTGGCTTTAAACTCAGGTCATACAATATTATATGTTTTCCTTCTATCTTTCCTTAAGGCTCGTGCTTTAAGGTTTAGGGGGATAGTCCCAGGGTTGGCCGAGCGGATTAGGCAGCGAACTCATAATTCGCCTCAGGCAGGTTCAACTCCTGCACCCTGGATTGTTTACCCGGTTGCCTACAGTTGAACCTGCCGAGGTGATTGGGGGCCTGGAACGGGGTCTAGAACGACTCGAAGATAAACTCTGAGCCAACGCTGGGGCGACTGCTGCTGGGCATGGTCAGCAGGCTGGTGGTGAAGGGGCTGGCCATGTCGGGTACCCGCAGAGTTGGGTCAGCAGCAGATTGCAGCATCCACAGGTCTCGGACTGCCGCAGCGGTGGCGTTTGAGTCCCAATCTAGCTCGCGCTCAGGAAAGCTCAGCCCCACAATGCGCTTGGCCTGACGGGTAATGCCCCGGTTTCTGAAGTAGTCGCCAGAGTAGGTGGTCATCAGCTCGTCTAGGGCGTCAGGAACGGTTTGGGGCGAGGTTTCCTGACTGTGCCCCACGGGGGCGATAACGGCCGCTGCTGCCAATAGCGCCAGCGTAATACCAGAAATATGATTTAATTGAATGCCCATGGCCAAGCCTCCTCAACTCAGTGAATTGGTGCGGTTCTGGCCTTGCACTGCCTGACTTCGAACCAGCCCCAGGGACATTAAGCCCCTGGCCTGGCCAAAAGCTAGCCGAACCGATCACCCAGTGCATGTCCTTTATAGCGCGATCACCAGAAAACGGAGCATTTTTAAGGAATTAACTGCCCATGGATGAGCTATTGTTGAAAGCCTCCTCTGCGGATCTACTGAGCCGGGCCACGGCTGAGTTGCGATCGCCCCTGCTCGACCTGTTTTGCCAGGGTGCCTACCAGGAGGGTGACTTTGCACTCACCTCAGGGCAGCGCAGCACCTACTACATCAACGGCAAGCTGGTCACGCTACACCCCCAGGGAGCCCTGATGGTAGGACGTCTGCTGTTAGATCTGCTCCCCCCCGAAACGGTTGCCGTGGCCGGTCTCACCCTGGGGGCCGACCCGCTGGTGACGGCGGTGAGCCTGGTGGGGGTCTACGAAAACCGCACCCTGTTTCCGCTGATCATTCGCAAAGAGGCCAAGGGGCACGGCACCCGCGCCTATATTGAGGGGCTGACCCTGCCGTCGGGCAGCGTCGTCACCGTGCTCGAAGATGTGGTCACCACCGGCCAGTCGGCGCTCAAGGCGGCTGACCGTCTCCAGCAGGCGGGCTACATTGTCAACCAAATTCTGGCCCTAGTTGATCGAGAACAGGGCGGTGCTGAGCTGTACCAAAGCCACAACCTGCCCTTCAAAGCGCTGTTCACTATTCAAGCGATTCAGGCCCACTGGGCCACCCTCAGCCCCGCCTAATGGCAGCCTTGCCCCGGCCCCACATCGGCTTTGTGCCCACCCCGGCCGATGCCACGACTGCCCTGGTGCAGCTGGCCGAGTTGACCCCAGCCGATGTAGTCTACGATTTGGGCTGTGGCGATGGGCTGCTGCTGCTTCAGGCGGTGGTCGACTACGGCGTCCGGGGCGTAGGGGTCGATGTCGATGCCGCGCTGCTGGAGCAAGCTCGGGGCCAGGCCCAGCAAGCGGGGGTGGGCGATGATCGCCTGACATTTCTCCAGGACAACCTGTTTGAGACCGATGTGGGCGACGCGACGGTCGTTAAGATCAGGGACTAGCCAATAAATAAAGTCCCAGCGTCATTCCCGCGCAGGCGGGAATCTAGCCTAGAGTATCTACCCTTTCTGGTACCTTATTTCGACGCGAATCCCTAAAGATGCCCAAGCGGATCTAGGGCACCAGGGTAAGTGCTGTTATTTAGACACTGTACCGGCGCTCTAGGCGGGCTTGCGGCACACCCAGTATTTGCTCATAAAGTGTACCTGGTTGCTCACCTGCTCAAATCCCGCATTGCTCAGGCGCAGGTTGAGGTCATCGGTGGTGTAGTGGCGGTAGTACGGCTCGTGGAACATCTGGGGGAAGTTTTCCATCGCCACCTCAAACTCCGGCGAGTCAAGCCGCTGGATCGAGTCGCACAGCACCACAGTACCGCCGGGCTTCACCACTCGATAGATCTCGTTGATCACGTTTTGCCGGGCCTCGGGCGGCAGTTCGTGGAACAAAAAGACGCTGACCACGCCATCAAAATAGCTATCGACAAAGGGCAAGCTCTCGCCGTTAGCCTGAATCAGCTGCGGCAACGCACCCGGCTTCGCGATCAGATTTTCGTTGGCCTTGCGCAGGTAGGTGGGCGATAGGTCAACCCCGTAGAGGGATGTTTTGGGCAGAGCATTGCGCAGCATGCTGAGGGTGCGCCCGGTGCCACAGGCAACGTCTAGGACCTTGGCGCCCAACCGCTCACCAGCCGCCGCTAAGCCCTGCTTTAGGGGAGCTAAAACCCGGCGACGCATGGGGTCAGCGGTGCCGTTAAAGAGAATCTCCACCTGTAGGTCGTACAGGTTGGCCGACATATCGCTCAAGTAGCCGTTGGTCTGGTGGTGAAAGTTTTGCAGGTAGTACTGCGGGTAGCCCGTGGTGTCGATGTCGTCGGTAAAGGTCTGGTAGTCGCGCTTATTCAGGCGCTCCCAAATGTTGGGCAAATCTAGACAGACCAGAGGATAGAATTTGAAAAAGTCGTCCCAGGAGTTGTCGAACAACAGCTCTTTGGGATAAACCCCGGCTTCGGCATCTTGCCAATCAGTCTCCAGCAGGGTATTCATGCGCTGCTGAATCATTTGCAGCACCTTCAGATCCATCGGGGTGGTCTGAACGTGGCGCGGCGGATTGACCGCCTGCATAACCTGGGTGCTAACGGTTTTGTGGGCTAGCCCAAAGTAGCTTTTGCCCTGCTGAAAGGCTTGGTAAGCCAGTTTAGTGATGGTGTCAGGCATACAACCAACGGTGAATTAATGTTGAAGGAAGATTAATCAGTGTTATGGCTGATTGTAACGAAGTTTTTGAAGCGGTGTGGGTGCCCAAAAGATAAAGAGATAACCCGCCCCATCGGTTGATATGGGACGGGTCGTCTCTCTGGTGACTGGCTACAACCTGCCTTGCAGCCATACTGATTGCGGCAATCTGCCTTGCCGCAATCAGTATGGCTGCAATCTATGCGCGCGCGCTCTGGAGTCGTTGGGCAAACCCGTCGGGGTCGCTGAGCAAAGCCGCTTGGGAGAGGCTGGTTTGCTCGCCTGATGCCAGCCACTTGAGCTGCACGGTGCCCTGGGCGGCTTCGTCGTCGCCAACGATCAGGCAGGCCGCGGCTCCACTGCGATCAGCCCGCTTAAACTGCTTGCCAAAGGCCGATCCGCTGAGGTCAAGTTCTACGGCTAGCCCGCAGTGGCGCAGTTTTTGGGCCAGCTGCAGGGCGTTGGCCTCGGCCAGTTCCCCTCGGGAGACCAGGTAGACATCGGGGGCCACGGCCATCGGCTGCTGAAGGGTTTCGAGCAGCAGGGTGAGGCGCTCTAGGCCAATGGCCCAGCCCACCGCCGGGGTGGCCGGGCCGCCCAGTGCTTCAACCAGGCCGTCGTAGCGACCGCCGCCGCAGACCGTGGCCTGGGCACCCAAATCGCTCGACTGAATTTCAAAGGCGGTGTGGGTGTAGTAGTCAAGCCCCCGCACCAGGCGCGGGTTTAGCTCAAAGTCAATGCCTAGGGCGCTCAGCTGAGCCAGCACCTGGTCAAAGTGGCGCTGAGAGTCAGGCCCCAGGTAGTCTAAAATGCTGGGCGCGCTGGCGGTGATGGCCTGGGTCTTTTCGTCTTTGCTGTCGAGAATGCGCAGGGGGTTGCGGCTGAGGCGATCGCGCGAATCCTCGTCTAGATCGGCGGCGTAGGGGGTGAGGTACTCGACTAGGGCGGCGCGGTAGCGGGTGCGATCGCCCTTGTCGCCCACCGAGTTGAGATAAAAGGTCAGGTTTTTTAACCCCAGGGCTTTGAGCATATCTGTAGCCAGAGCGATCACCTCGACATCGGCTCGGGGGTCGGCGCTGCCCAGCACCTCGACTCCCACCTGGTGAAACTGCCGCTGTCTGCCCTTTTGGGGCCGCTCGTAGCGAAACATGGGGCCGGTGTACCAGAGCCGCTGCACGCCGCCCAGGGCGTAGAGGCTGTTTTGAATGTAGGCTCGCACCACTCCAGCGGTGCCCTCGGGGCGCAGGGTACAGCCGCGATCGCCCCGGTCTTTAAAGCTGTACATCTCTTTGCCCACCACGTCGGTGGCTTCGCCAATGCCGCGCTCAAACAGCGAGGTGGCTTCAAAGGTGGGGGTGCGAATCTCTCGGTAGGCCGCCCGGCCAAAAATATCTCGCGCCACGGCCTCCACCCGCTGCCAGGTGTGAATATCAGCCACCTTCAGGTCTTGACCCACATGCTGTGCCCTGGGCAAAATGTCTTCGGTTCCGGGCAGAGATTGAATCGGCTCCATGGCTGGGCTAGCGCTCTAAATCGGCAAAACAGAATACTCATCATAGCCTGTGGGTAGTCTCTATACCTCTTGGTTCTCGGGCTTGACCTGGGGCAGTACGCAGCAGTTGACCTCGTCAATGCAGACCTTGCCCGACTGCAGTGCCCACCGAAACAGGGCCACTCGGTTGCCCGTGGCGGTTTTCGTCAAAATATTACTAATGTGGTTGTCGACGGTGCGCTTGCTAATTTCAAGCTTTTCAGAAATCTCCTGGTTGGTTAGCCCTGAGGCTACCAGCTCAACGATCTGTAGCTCTCGATCAGAGAGATTGCCTTGACCGGGCACCGGAGACATATCATCGCTTGCCATAGCGGTCTACGTCCTTAATCATTGTGTATTTATGCTTATGTCTACTATTACTATAGGCGATCTGGTTTCGGGTAGGCTGGGGGAAAGCGTTGTGGGCTATACCGTTATGGGCTTTGAGTGGATGGCGATCGCCGCTGGTGCGCTGCTGCCCAGACTGATTCGTAATCTCAGACTGGTGCTGCCGCTCACTCTGGTCGGCGGCCTGCTGCTCTCTATGCCCGCTCCTGCCCTGGGGGCCACGACAGCCACGGCAGCACCTATGGCCGAGGCGGTGGCCCCCCCTGCCCCCGCTCAGCCCGACGCCAACGATATTCCCTCAGACACCGTCAGCCGCTTTGTCAAAGCCTACATAGCCGTAGTCAAGCTGATTGAATCCCGCGAGCTGGGCCTGCAACGGGCCGAGACCGACACCGAGTCGAGCCAAATGCAGCAAGAAATCCAGGCTGCCGCCCTGGATTTGATCCAGGCCAACGACCTCACCCTGTCAGACTATTGGGAGCTGCTGGGGCTGGCCAACAGCGATCCAGAGTTTCGCGATCGCGTGCTTGCCCAGATCGACGAAGCCAGCCCCTAGAATACCGGTACAGAAACCCGGTTTCTGGGCCAGAAGGCTAGTCATGTCGTGAGAGCAGCGATGAAGAAACCGGGTTTTTAGCCATACTGCACCGATGCCCTAGGGCTGCACAAACTCCGAAGGTCGCCTAAAGTTTTCCACCGGCTCGTTCACCAGGGCCTGCTGCATAAAGTCCTTCCACACCGGCGCGGCGTAGGTACCGCCCGTCGATCCAGACCTCATGGGCGCGTAGTTGTCATTGCCAATCCACACCGCCGTCGACAGCTGAGGCACATAGCCCACAAACCACACATCCCTCTGGGAGTCGGTGGTGCCGGTTTTGCCCGCCGCCGGTCGCCCGATCTGAGCCCCTCTGCCCGTCCCCCGCACAATTACCCCTTGCAGCACGTCAGTCAGCGACGCTGCGGCCCAGGGGTCTAGTACCAGCTGGGGTTTGGGGGTGTTGTCGAGCAGCACATTGCCGCTGCTGTCGGTCACCTGCACAATAAAGGTCGGCTCAGAGTGCCAGCCATTGCTGGCAAAGGTGGCGTAGGCTCCGGCCATTTCCATCGGGGTTAAATCTACCGCTCCCAGGGGCAGCGAGGTCACGGCCGGCATCGGGCTGTTAATGCCCAGGGTGCGGCACAGCTCGATGATTTGGTTAATCCCCACCGCCTGGCCCAGCTTTACCGCCGGCACGTTGCGCGACACCTCTAGGGCCGTGCGAATGGTGATATTGCCCATGAAATCACCCCCATAGTTTCTGGGGCTGTAGGAGCGGTAGCCATCGGGATAGCTCACCGGGGTGTCAGCAATGGAGCTAGCCGGGGTGTAGCGTCCCGTAGCAAAGGCGGTGTAGTACACAAACGGCTTAAAGGCTGACCCCGGCTGTCGGTAGGCCTGAATTGCTCGGTTAAACTGGCTTTGCTGGTAATCGACTCCGCCCACCATGGCCTTGACAAAGTGAGTGCGGGGGTCAATTGCCACCAGGGCCATCTGATCGGCAATGTGGCGAATGCGGGCACTATGGCGCTGCACGGTGGCTTCTGCCATTTGCTGCATGCCCAGGTCTACGGTGGTTTGCACCCGCATGCCGCCCTTGACCACTGCCTCGTTGCCAAAGCGCTGTTTCAGCTCCTGCACCGCCGCTTCAGTAATGTAGGGAGAAATACTGTTGCGGAACGACTTAACTTCGCCAATGAGCAAAGGAGCATCCCGAGCAGTCACCTCTTCTTCGGGGGTAATCCAGCCCAGCTGGCGCATGCGGTTGAGCACCACCGCCTGACGCTGCTTGGTGAGCTGATAGTTTTGGAAGGGACTGTAGGTTTCTGGGGCCTGAATCAGCCCCGCCATCATGGCCGCTTCGGGCAGGGTTAGATCCGCTGCCGACTTATTAAAGTAGCTCTGGGCCGCCGTTTCTACCCCATAGTTGTTGTGGCCCCAGTACACCTGGTTGAGATACATCTCCAGAATTTCGTCTTTGCTGAAGATTTGCTCTAGGCGCAGGGCTAGCACCGCCTCTGCTACCTTGCGGCTAATGGCCCGCTCGGGGGTTAAGAACAGGTTTTTTACCAGCTGCATGGTAATAGTCGAGCCGCCTTCTACGGTCGACCCGGCCTCGGCGTTGGCCAGCAGCGCCCGGCCCACGCTGCTGGGGTTGATGCCGTTGTGGGAGTAGAAGTAGCTGTCTTCGATCGCCAGCACCGCCCGCTTCAGGTGGGGCGACATTTCGTCAGTGTCGACCACCTCTCGGTTGGCCTCATCGTGAAGGCTATGGAGTAGCGTGCCGTTGATGTCGTAGATGTAGCTGGTTTCACTGGGCACGTAGTTGCGCAACACCCGCACGTCGGGCAGATTGCGAAAGCTAATGGCCAGCCCCACCAGCCCGCCCGCAACCACCGAGCTGACAATCATGGTGGTGCCCAGCAGCGCCGCCGCCGACACCTGACCGACATCCTGGACATACTTGAGTAGGTTGGGTGCCCGGCGCAGAGGCTGGGGCTGAGAACGACTGTTGTGGCGAATAGTAGTTGACACGTTGGCTATCAGAGAGTTCTAAAGATGACTGTTAAGGCGAAATGATCGGTGGAGAGCCTAAGGGGCTTACCGCGCGGCCTCAGGCGTAGATGCCTATCAGTGGATGACGGTTAGGCCATTATAATGACCCTCTAGGCAAGTGAACCCAATCGCTGGCATCTAGACCATCTCAGCACCTGCTACCCGGGGCATGGTGGCTCCGCCTATCCTAGCCTCGCAGACGGTTATCAGGAGAAGCTAAGGGCCACTTTTACCGAAATTTGTGCCGGAATGCCCGTGCCAGAATGTCTAGCCCTGCCGCTGTCTCCTGTTACCGCTCCTCGCCACCCTAACCTCTGAACCCAGCTTTCACCATGACCCAGGCCAACCCTAGCGCCCCCTCTGCCCAGATCGAGGGCATCTACAGAGGTATCAGCGAGGTATTTCCCCACCAGCCCGACTCCAGTGACCCTGAGCAAAATCTGACCCAGCGGCTCTTACAGAGCGATCGCCCCCTGCGGGTCAAGCTGGGCATTGACCCCACCGGCAGTGAAATTCACCTGGGCCACAGCATCCCGGTGCGCAAGCTGCGCGCCTTTCAAGATGTCGGTCACACCGCCGTGCTGATCATTGGCGACTTTACCGCCCGCATTGGCGACCCCACCGGCAAATCTGAGGTGCGCCGCCAGCTCACCGAAGCCGACGTCAAGGCCAACGCCGAGACCTACCTAGAGCAGGTGCGCCCGATTCTCGACTTTGACAGCCCTGGGCGGCTGGAGGTGCGCTACAACTCCGAGTGGCTGTCGGCCCTTGATTTGGGCAAAATTCTGACCTTGCTCAGCACCATGACCGTGGGGCAAATGCTCGCCAAAGAAGGCTTCTCCGAGCGCTACGGCAAGGGCGACCCGGTGTTTCTCCACGAGTTTCTCTACCCGCTGATGCAGGGCTACGACTCGGTGGCCGTGCAGTCAGATGTAGAGCTGGGCGGCACCGACCAAAAATTTAACATCGCCGTGGGCCGTGACCTCCAGCGCCACTTTGGGCTCAGGCCGCAGTTTGGCATGCTGGTGCCCCTGCTGCTGGGCACCGACGGCAGCCAAAAGATGTCAAAATCCCTGGGCAACTACGTGGGGCTGCAAGAAGGCCCGCTGAGCATGTACTCGAAGCTCGAAAAGGTTCCCGATGCGTTAATTGGTGACTACTTTGAGCTGCTCACCGCCATCGATGTAGACACCCTGCCGGAAAACCCGCGCGATCGCCAAAAGCTGCTGGCCCTAGAGGTCACCCGCCAGTTTCACGGTGAAACCGCCGCTCTCCAGGCCCAGCAGGCCGCCATCAGCCTGGTGCAGGGCACCGGCGACAAAGCCGGTGGGGTGCCCGAGTTTTCCCTGGCGGCGGTGAATTTTCCGGCCAAGCTGTTTTACCTGGTGGGGGCCACTGACCTGTGCGCCAGCAGCAGCGAGGCCCGCCGCCAGATTCAGGGGGGGGCGGTCAAGCTCGACGGCGAGAAGGTGACTGACCCCAACCAGGAGTTTGCCAGCCCCGATGGGCTAGTCGGCAAGGTGGTACAGGTCGGCAAGAAAAGATTTGCCCGACTGGTGCCGTAGGGTTCTGGGGAGAGAATATAGAGATGTAGGCTTGGGTGTCAGGTGTCAGGTGTCAGGTGTCAGGTGTCAGGTGTCAGGTGTCAGGCACGGCGGGCTGGTTGATGCTGGGCTGTACTAGAGGGTTTTATTGGTAGAGAAACAATCGCTTGGCGGCGCGGGTAAAGGCCACATAGCAGAGCTGGTTGCGCTCGATCACATTGCGGTTGGCCAGCATTGAGGGCACATCGACAAACACATCTTGAAAGGTAGACCCCTGGCTTTTGTGGATGGTGAGGCTGTAGGCATAGTCGACCGTATGAAAGCGCTGCTGCAAGTCCCAAAACTCCATCCAGCGCTTTTCTTTGGCCAGAAAGTCGAGCTTGGCTTTGAACTCAGCCTGGCCCGACTCGTGGAGCACCCGCAGGGTTTTGTCGTCGCCCGCCTCGGTTTCGACTTCGAGCAGCCACAGAGGCCATTCGCCCTCGCGGCTGCGGGCAATGTGCAGAACTTCGCACTCGCCGGAGGTGGGCAGCACGATAGTATCTTCTTGGAGGCAGGGGTTGACGGCGATCAGCCGCTCGCCGGGCACAAAGCGCTGGGCGTTGGGGCCGTAGATGGCGCTGCGAATCAGCTGGTTGAGCTGGGCGACGCGACGGTTGGTGTAGGCTAGCGCCCTCACCTGGTCGGGGTTGCGCTGGTAGGCAGGGCTGGTAAAAGCGCGAATCAACAGGTCGTGCCAGGCGGGGCGGGGCAGCGCAAAGCAGCCCTCGGTATTGTCGGGGTTGGTGTCGCTGGCGAAGCGGGGCAGCTGGTCGCGCTCTAGATTGCGCCGCATGTCTTCGGCGATGACGGCGATCGCCCCCCCATAGCGCACCACCTCGGTCAGCTCAGACTTGTGCATAATCTGCCGAAAGCAGGCCGACTCGGGCTCGTTGACCGGGGGCAGCTGGGCCGAGTCGCCCACAAACAAAATCTGGGTGCCCCGATACAGGTTTGACACCGCATTCACCAGCAGATCCCACAGCTCTTGGTTGATCATCGAGCATTCGTCGACAATCACCAGGCGGTAGCGGTCGATCTGGCTAGCCTGCTGGCGGTCAATGGCAAACACCTGTTTGCCGCTGTCTTCGTCGATCACGGGGCGCAGGCCCAGCAGCTTGCAGCAGGTCATGGCGTCGATCTCGAGCCGCCACTGGGCCGCCATCGCCGCCAGCACCTTGGTGGCCTTGTTGCTAAAGGCGCTGAGCACAATCGGGCGATCGTCGCCGCGATCGCGCAGCCCGCTGACAAAGGCCTGCAGCAGCGTAGTCTTGCCTGTGCCCGCGTAGCCCGTCAGCAGGTACAGCTTTTCGGTGCCCTTTACAAAGGCATCGAGGGCCTCCAGCGCAGCCGATTGCTCGGCGGTGAGGGCGATCGCGTCGGTAGTCGTGGGCCGGGGGGTCGCCATGGATGCGGAACAGGTGTTCTATCCCAGATTAGCCTGATTTGCTTACCCCGGCAGTATAGCGGGGCCGAGGTCGGAGGGCCGACAGACGGGCAACAGCAATCCCTGGTCTTCAGCCCCAACCTCAGCCCCGGCTGCGGTGCCCTAGGGGCAGGGGATGGGGGTCATATTGCTGCCCAACCCGCCGGTACCCGTGCGAGCCACCCAGCCCATGCCGCCGTTAGCGAGGCTCACCTGCACCCAGCGGCGACCGTCTGCCGCCGCCTGCTCGGTAGCCGGGTTGGTGGTGGCAAATACAGTGTTGCCCGTGCTGTAGCCCGCCACCTGCCCAGCCGTCGTCGAGGGGGCAGAGCGCACGATGAGTTCGCGATCAGCTCTAAAGCACGCGCCCACTGTAGTTGGCGGTGGGGTGGTGGTGCAGGGGCCGAGGTTGGCCGCATTGAGCCAGCCCACGGGCTGCACCGCCGACAGGGTGCCGCCGCTGAGAAAGACCTGGGCCCGCCCTGGCGAAACCGCCCCGGTCAAGGTCACCTGGGTATTAGCGCCCAGGGTGCCAATGCGGTTGGCTACAGGCCCGAGGGTCGAGTTGTCAAAGATTTCAGTGCTGCGGTTGAGCTGGCGGCAGCCGCGAATCAGGGTGGGGTTCTCGGTGAGGGGGCGGGTGTCTTGAGCTAGGACCGGGGCCACGGCAACTGACCCGGCGACCAGGAGCGCGATAGTCAAAGATGAGCCGCTCAGGGCCATGACACCCCAAGCAGACCACTGCATCGTTGTTAAAGCCATGAACTCTCCTGTTAATTGCTTAACGTTGGTAGGCGTAATTCTCAGGGTTCACGGAGGTATCGTACCATCGTCAAAATCCAGCCTCGGCGGAAATGTTGTGAAATTTACAGAGCCTGGCGGGTTGGGGTCACACTAGAGCATCGGTTCAGTATGGCTAAAAATCCGGTTTCTGCGTCGCTGCTCTAACGCCAGAACTAGACTTCTAGCCCAGAGACCGGGTTTCTGTACCGGCGTTTTAGCCCCGCTCTAAGCTTCTGTTTCCAGCGCATTTGCCAAAATATTCGCCAGCGCTGGCTTATCGATCTGTCCCTGAGCCACCCCCATCACCAGATCGTAGGCCTGATCATTGCTCAGATTCAGACGAGCGCCATTGAGCCGCAAAAAGGTGACCATCACCGCAAACGCGGTGCGTTTGTTGCCGTCTACAAAGGGATGATTTTTGGCCAAATGATAGAGATAAGCCGCCGCCTGCTCGGGCAGCGTTGGATGCAGCAGTTCGCCGCCAAAGGTCGCTTGGGGCTGGGCTAGGGCAGACTCCATTAGCCCACGGTCGCGCACACCAGCGGTGCCGCCAAACCGTTCAATTTGGCGGCTGTGGAGCATTAAAATCGTTGCTGCGTCGAGAAACTTAGGAGTTAGCAAGGCGGATATAGACCTCTTCGTGCTCTTTTTCTGAGGCTAGGTAGGCCTGCATTGCTTCCTCTGGGGAGGCCATCTGGAGATTTCCGCTCAAGGACTGAACGTAGGCCAGGGTCTCAACCAGAGCGGCTTCAGAGAGATGGTCTAGCTCAGCTAAAATTTGTTCTTTGAGGGTGGCGTTGGCGATAGTCATGGCGTTGGCCTCAACCAAAGGGCTTGGACTCCTATTTTAATGCGGCAGCTGGCTGGGGCAATCGGGGGCAATCAATTGAGTCTCCGCAGGGCGCGAAGGGGGCAGACGTGGGAGAATAGGCAACCTGTGCGAAAACGTGGAACTCATCTATGACGGCGGCAATGCCCTATTCTTCAGAGACGATTGAGTCAGCGATGCAGGCGGGCGAGCTGACCTTTGCCCTGCCCGACCCCACCGACGAGAAAATCTCTGACTACGAGTTTAATCAGCAGATGGAGGCCGCCTGGCAGGTGTGCGATCGCTTCGATCTGCAAACCGACATCTGGCGCGGGCGGATTTTGAAAACGGTGCGCGATCGCGAAAAGAAAGGCGGCGACGGGCGCGGCACCGGCTTTCTCAACTGGCTCAAAGACCGCGAAATCACCAAAAGCCACGCCTACAACCTGATCGAGCTAGCCGAGAGCGCCGACCAGCTGCTCGATGCCGGTATGCTCACCCCCAAAGAGGTCAACCAGTTCAGCAAGCGCGCCTTTGTCGAAACCGCCAAATCGGCCCCCGAGGTGCAGCAGCTGGTCAGCGACTCCGCCCGCAAGGGCGACCACATCACCCGCCGCGAGGTGCGCCAGGTGGCCAACGAGTGGGCCGCCATGACCTCCGATTTAATCCCTGAAACCCTGCGCGAAAAAGCCGCCAACAACACCATCCCCAGCCGCTACATCGCGCCCCTGGTGAAGGAGATGGAAAAGCTGCCCCCCGTCCACCAGAGCACCCTCAAAACCGAGGTGGAGCTAAACCCCGATCTAGATACCCTGAAGCAGGTCACCGCCGAGGCCCGCTACCTGTCAAAGTACCTGGCCTCCGCCAACCAGGTGCAGCTGCTCGAAGCCAGCGGCATTGACCTAGAGCTAGCCCTCGAAGAAGCCCTGCGGGTGGGCTGCCTCAACTCCGCCGCCGACATGGTGGCCCAGGCTGCCCAGATCGAGCAAACCGCCGTCAAACTCTTCACCGCCTGGAAGCGGTTGAACCAATTAGCCGAACGGGTGTTTGTCGACAGCGGTGAGAGCACCCCCAACCTGCGGGCGCTGCTCACCGCCCTCGGCCCCGTCACCAGCGAAACCGTGCAGGTGCGCCTGGGCGAAATCGACAGCGTCACCTCCCAAACCATCCGCTGGCGGCTGATGGTAGAAGAGGATTAAGCCCGCATCTCCTTTGGCTGCCTGAGATTTGTCAGGGCGATTTGCCAGGGCAAGTTGTCAGGGCGAAGGCCATCAAGCGGCCGACTCGGCTGCTCCCCTACAGATCGGCGGGAGCGATACGGCGGGTCATGACGCTGATATATTCACCGCTGCGCCCCGTCGGTAGCGGCTCGATCCAGGCGACTCTGGCGCAATATCGCAGCACCTCCATGCGGTTAATGGCTTCGACGACAGCGGCATAGTCGCCCAGCAAGATATGGGTGAGGCGATCGGGCTGATAGGTAGGCAGCGTAAACGTGTCGGGAAGGCTGCCCTCCCCAGGGGGTTGTTCAAACATAGTTCCAAGGGTTTAGGTGATGGTCTTGATGGTTGTCAGTTCGGCCTCGCAAAGGCCGGGCACCACTAGCTAGAGCCACGTACAGATGAGGCTGCTTGGGTAGATTCGACGGGCGCGAAAAAGATTGCCCTTGGTGGGGCATGGGCTTGATTCATGCAGATAACACCGATAAAGATCTTGCGTCAGAAGTACGCCTGATCGCCTGAGAATATTATGTGGGCTTGCCACACAAAAAGTCAATAGAGTCTTACAGATCTGTCTCTAGGTCGCCGAAGTGAGCCTGTTTGGCGATCATGTCCAGCAGCTTGCGCTTAGAGCGATCAGGCTCGTACTTGCTGTTTTCCCATTCGCTCACGGTTTCTCGGCGCACGCCTAGCTCACCGGCGAACTGTGCCTGGTTCAGGCCCTTATAGGCCCTCAGGGCTTTAATGGCCTCTCCACTCCACTCGATTTCGCCCTGATTGCGTTGGACGTTGTAGGCAGCCTGAAATGTCTGAAAAGTTACGATCTGCTGGGGTAAATCGACGGCCTTAACCTGATAGCCTGCGCTTACCCAGGCGATCGCCTGCAGGGCACTAGCACTATCGCGATTGCTCCACCAGTTCTTTTTAGCTCGGGCTGAGGTGGGCAGTAAGCAACCCATCAAAGCTTCGATTTCGAGAAAAGTGAGTGTAACAACTGCCTGATTGCACTGCTGCAAGTGTTCAAAAAGTGGATAATACTTGCTGCCAGGTTTAATGCTCATGGCTCATTTCTAGCTGGTAGCAGGGGTAATGGTGCCTCAAAATTTAAAATGTAGCGAATTGCTTGAGCCATATCCCCCACGGATGCAATGTCGCGATCACTTAGCGGCATAAACAACCTCGCAGGTGCTCAGAATCCCATAGCGACGATAGGGATTCTTTAAATATTTTTTATTGACTAGATCAACGTTTCGTCTAAATAGCTGTTCAATTTCCTCTTGCATTTTTATGCGATCATCCCAACTCAGGGGATGCCGGGAGTCAACGGTTAGGAGCACATCAATGTCGCTATAGCTCACCCATCATCCACCTCCTCGCCTAAAACCATCTGCTCAACTTGGCCTGAACCTTCAAGCAGCAGCGGAATGCTTTCGATACTCTTGTAGAACATCGGCTGGATCTCGATAGGGATTGGTGAAGGGCATTCGGGCGACAAAACGAAGTCAACCTAGTCAAACCCCTATGATGCCTGAAATGGGCTGAGTTGTCTTGGTTTTAGGGAGGTTCCTTAGACCCAAAACAACTCAGCCGAGATTCTAGACCAGCGTAAATTCTGGCTTTCCTCAGCAGGGGTTGTCATGTCTCTGCCAACCCGTCCTAGACTAAGCCGTCTTCATCTTCCACCTGAGCACTCACCGTTGCCACTGGGGACAGAGGCTCATCGGGGGTTGGCGGTTCCACTGGGGCTGGTGGGCCACTGGGGGTCGGCTCATCTGGGGTTGTCAATGGCGGCGCTACCGGGGGCGCGGGAGCCGGGGGGGCAGGTGCCGGGGGAGCGGTAGGCTGGGGTTCTGGTTCTGGCATGCCCAACTGCTGGCGGGCCTTAGCGAGTAGGTAGGAGGTGCCTGACTGCACAGTATCAAGCAGCGCCTGACCGCTGGAGGTGATGGGTTGAGCATCGGCGCTGGTGTCTTTTTCGCTGAGGCCGATATACCAGGCGCGGGTGCTGCGCCCTAAGCCAACGGCGGTGCGGTAAAACCATTCGCCGCCCACAAAGGTGAGGCAAATGACCAGCCACAGCAAAACGCCCACCTCTCGGAGAATATCCCAGGTGCGGGCCAGGGTCTTTTTATAGATGTCGCCGGTATCGGCAGAGAACAACAGCTGGCCAACAAGATTGGCCTGTTCTTTGATTGTGTCCATAGGGTTTAACTCTCCAATGGCTGAGCAAGGGTTGGGCAATGACGGCCTTTTGCGCTGTCCTGCGCCCTAGTATCAGTGTGCAGATCTAAGGAACGGCTGTGGGTAGGTTGACCCTCAATAAAGGCAATGTTAGGCCGCTTCACTCCAGATTTTTTTGAGCACCTGGTCGGGCGAAATATCTTCTAGGGTGCCGGTGCCGGAGGTGAGGGGTACTAGGCGGTCTTGGCCTGGGGCGCTGGGTAGGGTAGCGCTGTCGCCGGCAAAGAGACCCAAGGTGTAGACGTTGAGGGCGATCGCTAAGGTCAGAGGATAGCCCTCGACGGCGACCAACAGGTTGGCGGCGGCAATCAGGGCGGCGGTTTGGCCAGGGGTTTCGGGCCGCAACGTCTTGAGGCCGGGCACGGCGCTAACGATGGCGGCTGTCTGGGGGGCGGCATCGTCGGTTTCTAGCAGGGCTAGGGGCAGGTCGGGCTGGCGCTGCTGAAAGTCTTTGAGAATGGCAATCCAGCTGTCGGTGGGGTAGGTGGTGCCGCTAGCCGTGGCACCAGGGTACACCAGCACATACCCACTCACCAGCCCGACCCCCTGGCGCATGGCGTCTACGGCGGTCAGGTCTTTACGGGGTACATTCACCGACAGGGCCGGCAGCTCGCCCTTAATGTTGATCAGCTTTAGCAGGTCACTGTGGTGGGCCGACTCGGCGGAGCGGGGCACTGTTGCGGTCAGGAGGCGATTGTTGGCTGACCCGCCGTAGCCGAGGCGAGTGGGTACGCCGCTGAGCCACAGCAGTAGGGCAATCGACCAGGAGTCGGTGAGGGTGAGGGCAACGTCAAACTCGCGATCGCGCACAATGCCCAACAGGTTGGCCCAGTCGGCGGGGCTGTTGCTGGCCTCAAAATTGTAGGGCACCACCTCGGCGACCCCCCTAGAGAGCTGATAGATAGCCGTGGCGCTAGGAGCCGCAACTACTGATATCTCAGCGTTTTCGAAGCTATCTTTGATCTGATTAATGATCGGAAAGAAGCTCAGCTGAGTCTCCGTTTCCCCTGGAACAAGAGCCAGTACCCGCATATGTAACGTCCATGCCTGTTCGGAAGTATTGTAGTGGAACCTGGCCAAGGTTTAAGGGCTATCTAGCTGACAAAATGAATTAATTTTCCCTATAAGGGGATAAGATTTCCTCGAAATAAACTCAAACTCAACCCAATTCCAGTCTAGCCCGCTACGATTTTGCCCTGTGTCTATGCCTCCGGTTCATTTGCTCATCCCCGCCGCCGGCAGCGGTCACCGCATGGGAGCTGATCGCAACAAGGTCTTGCTCAACCTGCTGGGGCAGCCCATCATTGCCTGGACGCTGCGGGCTGCTGCCGAGGCCGAGGCCATCGTTTGGCTGGGGCTGGTGGGTCAGGAGGGCGATCGCCTCGCCCTAGAGGCGATTGTCAACACCCTAGACCTACCCAAGCCCGTGGCCTTTATCCTCGGCGGCAGCACTCGTCAAGAGTCGGTCCATAACGGGCTGCAAAGCCTGCCCCCCGAGGCCACCCAAGTGCTGATCCACGACGGGGCGCGCTGCCTAGCTACCCCAGACCTGTTTAACCGCTGCGCGGCGGCCCTGGCCGATCAGTCGGGGCTGGTGGCGGCAGTGCCGGTCAAAGACACCATTAAGCTGGTCGACGCGACCCTCGCCGTGGAAGCTACCCCCGACCGCCAGCGCCTGTGGGCCGCCCAAACCCCCCAGGGGTTTGAGGTGGCGCTGCTCAAACAGTGCCACCAGCAGGGCCTCGACCAGGGCTGGAGTGTCACCGACGATGCCGCCCTGTTTGAACGGTGTCACCTGCCCGTGCAGGTGGTGCCGGGTGAAGAGACCAACCTCAAGGTGACGACACCGATGGATCTGGCGATCGCAGAATTCATACTAAAACAGCGCCTGGGTTAGCCCAAAGGCTTCCCAGGCGCTGCTGTGGCTTTAACGTCATCGGCTTCGCCCTCAAAGGCTTTGAAGGCAAGGGCTTTGCCCCAAAGGGCTAACCCTAGAGGTCGCCGCCGCGCAAAAACAGCAAAAACACAATCACCGGCCCAGCGATAACGATCATACCGAGCATCGTTAGCTGAGCAATTAGCTCAAAGTTAATATTGCTTAGAATATTGCTCAGAAAGCTCATGGATCCTCCCAACACAAGGCGATTAGACTAAAGTAAAACTTGCTTTCGGTGCTTATTTTACCTGCTAAGGGGGCACCCATTTTAGATAACTTAACAAAATTCTAAGGCAGCATCCGTTGCCCCAACTAGCTAGGCCACCGACGGCCAGAGGAGAAATCAGTGGCCACATGGCAATGTGTAAAGTCCTGCGGCGCCTGCTGCTTCCTGGCTCCCGAGGAGCGCCCCGACCTCGAGTCATACCTACAGCCTGACCAATTGGCGCTGTATCTCAGCATGGTGGGCGAAAATGGCTGGTGCATTCACTATGATGCCAGCGATCGCCGCTGCACCATCTACCCTGATCGCCCCAGCTTTTGCCGAGTTACCTTCAGCACCTTCGAGGCCATGTTTGGCATTGCCTCCGATGAGCTAGACGACTTTGCCATCGACTGCTGCCAGGAGCACATTGCCGACATCTACGGCGACGAGAGCGTTGAGATGGAGCGGTTTAATGAAGCAGTAGGGGTGGGGGAATGAGTGGATGAGTGGGTGGGTGGGGGAGATGGAATTGTAGGGGTGGGGTTGCGATCGCCGCTATGGTCCCAGATAATGAAAGCATTATGAAATAGCTCCTAGACTTTTCCCTATTGTGTCTATCTCTAGCTCAGCTCCCAAGCCTGCCGTCAGCAAGGTATCGTCGCCAGCGGCCAGTCGAGCCGCCTTTTGGCGGGTGTTTGGCTCTACCTTCGTAACCATTTTTTTGGCCGAGCTGGGCGACAAAACCCAGGTCACCACCCTGCTCATGAGCGCCCAGTCCCAGGCCCCCTGGGTTGTATTTTTTGGCGCGGGCACCGCTCTGGTCACCACCAGCCTCATCGGGGTCTTAGTCGGGCAGTGGCTGGCCCGCCGCGTTTCCCCCGCCACCCTCGACACCACCGCCGGAGTCATGCTGCTAGGCATCACCGTCTGCCTCCTCTGGGACATCGCCCACCTCTAATCCACCCACCTACTCACCTACTCCCCCTCCCCCCCCATGGACTGGAACCTCCTCGCCCTCAGCTTCACCGCTGTCTTTATCTCAGAACTGGGAGATAAAAGCCAACTGGCGGCGATCGCCCTGGGAGGCAGCTCTAAATCCCCCCGCGCGGTGTTTCTGGGCACCTCTGCGGCCCTGCTGCTGGCCAGCCTGCTGGGGGTGATTGTAGGCGAGGGTACCGCTCAAGTTTTGCCCGAGCGTTTGGTCAAAGCCGTCGCCGCTGTAGGCTTTGCGCTGCTGGCGACTAGGCTGCTGTGGCCGGGGGAAAGCGCAGACTAGATTGGCCTTAGTGTTAGAGCCAGCCAGCCTAGAACTTAATCTGGTCAATCACATCCCGCAGGGTTTGGGCCGAGTGCCGCAGCAGTTCCTCCTCATGGGGGCTGAGGGTGAGGTTTAAGCGGCGGCTGACTCCCATGCGCCCCACTACCGCAGGTACGCTCAGGCAAACATCCTGAATGCCAAAGATTTCGTCGATCACGCAGCTCACCGTCAGCACTCGATTTTGGTCGCGCATTATCGACTGCGCAATCTGCGTCACCGCCAGGCCCACGGCGTAGTTGGTATACCCCTTCCGCCGAATGATCTCGTAGGCCGCGTTTTTGGTCTGCTGAAAAATCTCATCCATCGCTTGGCGATCACCCACTGCCATGTCGTCGTGATAGATCGGTGTGCCGCATACATTGGCGTGGCTCCAAAAGGGCAC
The DNA here is from genome assembly GCA_036782635.1 of Nodosilinea sp. CTOTU7353. Lineage (GTDB taxonomy): Bacteria > Cyanobacteriota > Cyanobacteriia > Phormidesmidales > Phormidesmidaceae > Nodosilinea. The sequence goes on along the minus strand of DAIPYU010000009.1, from coordinate 7,324 downwards.
CTCGCTGTCGCCATGTTCACCAATGATGTAGGCGTGCAAACTGCGCGAGTCTATGTCCAGACGGCGCGACAGCAAATACCGAAACCGCCCCGTATCTAGCACCGTCCCTGACCCAATCACCCGAGCCTTGGGCAGACCCGACAACTTCCAGGCGGCGTAGGTGAGCACATCGACGGGGTTAGACACCAGCAGCAAAATTGCCTCAGGGCAGTGGGCCACAATATCGGGGATCAGGTTTTTGAGAATTTCCACATTCTTTTGCACTAGGTCGAGCCGGGTTTCACCCGGCTTTTGGGCGGCCCCGGCGGTGATCACCACCAGGTCGGCCCCGGCGGCATCGGCCATGGTGCCCGCCCTAATCACTGTCGGCTCCACAAACGACATGCCCTGTTCTAAATCCATCACCTCGCCGATCAGTTTGTCCTGGTTAATGTCAACCAGCACCATCTCATCCAGCACGTTCTGAATCATCATGGCGTAGGCGCAGGCCAGCCCCACCTGACCTGCCCCCACAATGACTACCTTCAGAGGCCGTAGCGGGTCGGGGGTCAACGTTGTCAGTGGATTGGAGGTAAAAAGGTCAGACATAGGACATTCTGGTTTTCGGGGCCAATGCCTTCAATAAACCACGGTAGCCGCCGATTGTCCTGTCAATAGCCGTTCAATTCTTGACAGAACAATTCTTGATAGAACGATTCTTGGCAGAACAATTGGCTCAGGACAATATCGGCGGTTGCGATGGGGCCTTGCCCTGCCGAGTGCTCACCATGGCCTCTAGCTGGGTCTGTAGATCTTTTGTGAGCTGTTTGGCCCCGGCCTTAAGCGCCTCAGGCGAATCGTCATCACTGAGGTAGGTCTGCACTGGCACCGGTTCGCCAATGGCAATCTGAACTGGGCAGCGCCAGCTCGGGTAGGCCTCGCCGTAGTAAATATCCACGGGCAGTACCTGCACCCCTAGCCCAGCCCTGGCTGCCTCGGCCTGCACCGCCAGCCGAGCCAGCCCCGGCTTAAAGGGGTGTACTCGATCATCTCGGCGAATGCCGCCCTCGGGGTAAATTACCAGCATCTCGCCCTCTAGGAGGAGGTCAATGCCGTGGCGCAGGCTGGCCACCGTGGGCCGCCGCACGTTGACCGCAAAGCCCCCTAACCGACGAATAAACCAGCCCTGAAGCCCTTTAACTTCGTCGGCAGTGACCATGAAGCGCAGATCGCGGCCCGTGACCGCCCGCCCGGTGGCAAAGGGCAGCAAAATTGAGTCCCAGCGGGCGCGGTGGCTAGGGGCCAAGATTACCGGGCCATCGGTGGGCAGGAGATCTTGGCCGGTGATGGTGATCGGGCCAAAGTGGGCTGGTACTACCAGGTGCTGGCCCAAGGCATAGGCCAGCGGGGTGAGCACAGGCGAGCAGCGAGAGCTGGCCGGGGCGATCGCCCCGGCCTTGACCAATGACGCCGCAGACGATTCAAGAAACTCAGGAGATTTCATAGCAAGGTGTGATGCAGAAGCCATGGGTAGCTAAGCCTATAGTGCCAGTGCCAGGCCCCCTCAGTATGCCCGCCGCTGGCCGCTGGCCAGCCGACAACAGGAAACAATTGGTGTTTAAACCTGGTCTATAGGATCACCCTACCGCCGTCGTCAAAACCATCAACCTGTGTTAGGACAGTTCGACCGGTGTCATGGGGGCAAGGGCGATCGCTGCTGCTGCCGCCGTCGCTGAAACCACCCCTGCAACTGCTGCCGACAGGGTTCGGCTAGTACCCCATCAATCACCGCCAGCCGATGGTTTGAAGCGGGACCATCGGGCAGGTTGAGCACTGATCGCACCGCCCCGGCCTTAGGGTCGGGGGTGCCGTACACCAGCAGCCCCAAGCGGCTGAGAATAATGGCCCCGGCACACATGGGGCAGGGTTCCAGGGTGACATAGAGGGTGCAGTCATTGAGATGCCAGTTGCCCAACTGGCGGGCTGCCGCCCGCAGCGCCAGCACCTCGGCGTGGGCCGTAGGGTCTTGGTCTTGCTCGCGTCGATTGCCCACCTCCGCCAGCACCACGCCGCCGGGACCAACCACCACGGCGCCTACAGGCACATCGCCCGCAGCGCCCGCTGCCTCGGCCAGCTCCAGCGCCCGCCGCATCCAGCGGTGGTGGTTCACGTCTAGCTCATTCTCCAGATCTAGGGAAGGGATATCGTAGGGCATGGGAAGCGCTGACGCGAATTGCCAAGTTACTCATATTTGAGATTACTCATATTAGATTGGTTTTTCATCCTCCGCCCGCCCTCACCAGCAGCCGTCGAGAAACATCTCTGCCATAATGGGTGCCCTGAGAGCTGGCGATCGCCCATGGCACCGCTGACACAGATTCCGACCGGCACCTAGGTCGCCAGCCAAATTGTCGATGTCGATGGGGCCGAGGTGGTGGGGTTTGCGATCGCCAACCAGGGCAGCCAGCAAATTCGCCAATCCAACCTGCTTTCTGGCTTTTCGCTAGATGTCCTAGAGCACTAGTTCAGTATTCGCTGCCCCTCGTTCCAGTGCTTGGAATGCTCGTCGGAGGCTCTGCCTCCTCAAATGAGCTGCAGAGTCGCAAGACCAGGATGCCCTAGCGGAGCTAGGGCATCAGGGTGAGTGCGGTTATTCCTGACACCCGAAACCTGATACCTGACACCCTCAGCAATGGTTCTCATACCTCTATCAGCCAGCCCTAGATGTAGGCCGAAATATCTTCGCCGCATTCGTCGGCTAGGTAGCACAGTGCCCTAAACCGCAGCTCCACCAGCTCGTTGTAGAGGGGGTTGAGCTTGCACAGGGGCGGAATGTGGGCCACAGAATGCCCAAACAATATGATCTCTCGCTCGAAAGGGCACTGGGCGGGGATCAGCTCCGCCACCTTGCGCGCTCGGCGGGGAGTCTCGATGCGTAGGTGGCCAACCCACTGGCGCAGCGGCTGAAATAGGTCTAGAGGGCGACTGCGGCCCGCAGCGCGCAACCCTCGGCTAACGGTAGATAGAATGCTTTTCATGTTTAAACCTCTCGCAAGTCCAACAATTGAGACTGCCTGAGAAACTATCGAGCCTTGAGCCAGACTTGCCATAACAGCTCAGCGCTTGATAGAAAGAACATCGATACAACAACAGACCTTGGCGAAGTCTCTGCTTAACCTAAAGAATTCCCCTCAATATCGGGTAAAGTATCAGCAAAGCCCCACCAATTTCAGCTAAAGCTCCGGTAAAGAGAAACTTCATCGCGGCGAGTTGATATTCCGGAGACTCTCTCCGGTATTGACGTTTAGGCTTTAGGTCAACTCACTTTTGGCGGCCAATATCGAGTGAATTTACTGGAATTACCTAGATTGAATAGTGACAAAAATAATCGGCTGCCTGCGTGGAAGTCGTGACACTTTTTCAAGTGGGTAAAGGCTTTTATGACTGCTCTCTAAAAATTCTGTTTTTTGTATAGAAGACTACCTGAGCTGATACCATCGTCAATGAACTTTTAGGGGAACTTTTGGGGGCGTCCAACCATGGCCAAGTATGTAATGTGGGGCAGCTACTGCGAGAACGTCCTAGAGAAGCGCACCCCCTTTCGGGCGTCTCACCTCCAGGGGTTGCAGCAGCAAAAAGACAGCGGTACCCTGGTGGCCCTCGGTCCGACCGTTGACAACACTAAAGTGTTTGGCATTTACGAAGCCGATAGTGAAGCCGCGGTGCGGCAGCTGGTAGAGGCTGACCCCTACTGGCAGAACGGCATTTGGACTGAGTACAGCATCTACGCCTGGAACCAGGTGTTTTAGTACCGGGAACTTTGGCACTGAGTGTTTTAGCTGGCCGACCATATTTAGCAGCCATTTCCCATTAAAATAGCTCCGTTCGGGTTCATCGCCCATAGCCTAGTTCAATGAGGTGCCGTGGCTAAGTTAGCGCTTACTCAAATCGAGCAGCTCCAAAACCTTGGGGCCTACCTGCGCCAGGTGCGCCAAGACAAAGGGCTACCCCTAGAGGTATTGGCGAACCAAATTTTTATTCGCCCGGCGTTGCTCCATGCCCTGGAATCGGGGAACGATGGCGAACTGCCTGAGCCAGTCTTTATTCAAGGCTTTATTCGCCGCTACGCCGAGGCTTTGGGGCTAGATGGTCAGGCCATTGCCCAAGAGTTTCGCGTTACCCCGGTGGATGTGCTGCCCACCCCAGACCTGCTGGCCCAGGCCGATACCAATGGTGTAGTAGAACCCCAAACTCGCCACAGTATCAAGGTGCTTGAGCAGGCTCCCCCGGCCTCAACCTTGCGCTCGTCGAGCAAAGCGCCACTGCCGCTGCTGCTGAGTCTGGCGGCGCTGGCAGCAATACTTGGTCTAGGCATCTGGGGGCTGGTGAGCCGCAGCAGCTCGCCGTCCCGCGCCAATGGCACCGATCCGGTGGCTGAGACCACGCCTGAAGATCCGGCCGATGGCGAGACCCCAGCGCTCTTGGAGCCTACAGATCCTGTAGAGGCAGAAGCCAACGCCCTTCTAGAGGCTCCGGTGGTGGTGAGCGCTAGCCTACGCGATCGCGCCTGGCTGAGTGTCATTGCCGACGGCACCAATGTCTACGAAGGTGTGGCCGAAAGCGGCTTTGCAGAAACCTGGACAGCCCAAACCAGCGTGGTGTTTAGAACCGGTAACGCGGGCGGGGTAGAGCTGTCGGTCAACGGCGATCGCGCCGTCGTACTGGGCAGCTCTGGCGTGGTTAGAACCGTGACCCTGACCCCAGAATCAGATGTAGACAGCGTTCAGTCGCCCTAGCCCAGAGTCTGGGGCCTACAATAGAAGCGACCACCCTACTGCCTAGCTGCCCGACCTATGACACCGCCCACCGAGCTTGAGACCGCCACCCCTGAGACGGCCAGCCCCATCGGTGCCGCTGCCAACCCCACGGTTGACAGCGATGACCTGCCCTACGATGTCGAGATGTCGCTGTTTGATCACCTAGAGGAACTGCGGCAGCGCATTTTCTACAGCCTGATCGCTGTGGTTCTGGCCATTGTGGCTTCTTTTTGGCAGGTCAAGCCTATCGTCAGCCTGCTTGAGGTACCCGCCCAGGGAGTCAAGTTCTTGCAGCTGTCGCCGGGGGAGTATTTTTTTGTCTCGTTTAAGGTGGCGGGCTACAGCGGCCTGGTGGCGGCCAGCCCATTTATTCTCTACCAGGTGGTGATGTTTGTGCTGCCGGGGTTGACCCGGCGAGAGCGGCGGCTGGTGGGGCCGCTGGTGCTGGGGTCGAGCGTGCTGTTTTTTGCCGGGCTGCTGTTTGCCTACGTGGCGCTGATTCCGGCGGCGCTCAACTTTTTCATTAGCTACGGGGCCGATGTGGTCGAGCAGCTGTGGTCGATTGATCGCTACTTTGAGTTTGTCCTGCTGCTGTTGTTTAGCACCGGGCTAGCGTTTCAGATTCCTATTTTGCAGATGCTGCTGGGGCTGCTGGGCATTGTCAACTCTAAGCAGATGGTCAAGGGCTGGCGCTACGTACTGCTGGGGGCGGCGATTCTCGGAGCCGTTTTGACCCCCTCCACTGACCCGGTGACCCAGAGTTTGCTGGCCGGGGCGGTGCTGTTTCTCTACTTTGGCGGCATTGGCCTGGTGAAGGCGATCGGCAAATAATGGCATACATAAGCCTCATCCAAGCTTAGACGCGGAGTTTTGCCTGTAAGAAAACTTACAGCTCCCGATCTGGACTGGGTGTGGCAAATACCAGCAAAAGGATAGGTTCCTTTTACCCAGGGTTTCAGGTTAGGATCAGCCCATCGCTACAGTCTGATAGAGAACCCATGTTTTTAGACGAACTCACTCCGTTTGTGCAAGAGCTAACCGCTCATCCTGTGGCCTTTTTGGGTGGTCTGGCCTCTGGCCTGCTGCGCCTCAACCTATCCGATGACCCGGTGAAGAGCTGGCTCAACAACCAGGGCGCTGCCCCGACTGCCACCGCCGCCAGCCGCGCCAGCGATCGCAACGGTGGGCCGCAGAGCATTTCGATTGATTAGGCCATCTAACTATCGCTCTACCGCCTAGCTCAGCCAATTTTTCCTGAAACCCGACACCTGAAACCTGTTACCTGAAACCCTCAGCAGAGTTGCTATGTCTCTACCAGCCAAAACTAAGCAACCTGTTGCTGGGGCAGCAGCTCATTGATATATTGCTTGACTCGCCGCACCAAAGCCTGAAGCTGGGGGTTAGGGGCTGAGGCGGAAGCGGTGCTGAGGGTGCGGTGGTAGTCAGCCAGGGCGCAGTTCCAGTCGCCGCGCAGATGGTAGGTGCGGCCCCGCTCAGCGTAGATAAATTCTGGCAGCTGGTGAAACATCAGCGCTTCGTCAAAGCAGTCGAGGGCACCCTCAAAATCACCCAGCTGCCGCAGGGTAGCGCCTAAATTGATTCGGGCGCGGCTGTTGAAGGGGTTGAGGTCGACGGCGCGTTCGTAGTCGTCGAGGGCGGCGGCGAGGTGGCCTAGGGCTGCGCGGCACAGGGCCCGGTTGTTGTAGGCCTGGTCTAGGTTTGGCCCTAGGGTGACGGCGCGATCACAGTCGGCCAGAGCTGCTTTGGGTTGGCCTAGCCGCAGGTGTACCAGGCCTCGGTTGCTATAGTACATAGCCTGCTGGGGGTGACGCTCAATCAGCTGACCCATGAGCCGCAGCGCCTGGGCATACTGCTGACGCTTGACGGCGGCAGCCGCCAGCCGACTGAGGGTATCGTCGGTGGTGTGCCCCCTACTGGGGCAGGGTGATAGATTTGCCGCAGGGGCCACTCGGGGGGCAATTGCGCAAACTGGAGGGTGCTGTCGTTGGTAGATGTGCATGGTCATCGTCCTGTAGTGTGCTCATAAACCGTGCTGACGACTCAGCGGAGACAGGGTGTGTTGCCTAATGGCCTATCCCCGTAGCCTATTCGCATAGCTAGAGGTGAAGCCCGGTGCCAAAACTTAGCTTTAGAGTCCCATCTCTGCTGAAATGACTGAATTGAGTCTGTGGCAGTTATTTAGTTGGCTAAAGCCGATCAATGAGGCGCACTGGCTGCTCTGAAGGAGTCAGACCGGCCCTAAAGGGGCGATCGCCTCTGGCTTTACCGCCCTGGTCGGTAACCCTGGCCGATAACGCTATATTCTCATCAACCTCTGGGGGGCTAAACCGGGAAAAAACGGAGGTTAAAGAGGTGGGTGGGGGGCATCACTCCGTTCTTAGGGCAAATCTTGCGAAAATATACGCAGATACCCCATGTAGTTTCTTGTGTATGTTTGAGGATTTCATGACGAACTAGGTAGTTACCGCCTGGCGATCACCTTGGGCGGGGCTGACTATAATCGGCGG
>DAIPYU010000008.1:36120-58969 GCA_036782635.1 Nodosilinea sp. CTOTU7353 | reverse complement strand
GTCGGCTGGTCAAAGGTATCGAGACGAATGAGCTTCACCCAGGGCAGCACCCGCTGAAACAGCGCCGGGTCATTGTGGCAGGCGATCAGGAACTGGTTGCGCTCCTGCGGGTCAAGGCCATGGTTTGGATCTTGTAAGATAGGTCTCTGGCCTGTCCCCTCTGGGTTCTGGACAGCCGGGACGGCTATCCTACGGGGATCGTCTTGGCCAGCCGGGACAGCTATTCCACCAGAGACTGGCAACAGCTTTTTCAGCGCCGCCTCTGACTTGCCAGTGGCCTTATTCAACCAGGTCAGCAGGTCTTGCTCCCCTTTGTCGTGCAGCCGCTCCAGTTCCTCCAGGGCCACCTCCGGCTCCTTATTCTTGGTGCCCAGCAGCCCCAAAATAGTGCCCTTGGCCCGCACCGCCGTGTGGTCGAGCAGACCCTCATAGACGTGGCCAATCTGCTCAATATCCAGCGCCCGAAACGACACCTTGCGCGGCTCCACCGTACCACCCACCTTAATTTGCAGCAGTTGCAGCGCCTCCAGCAGGTGCAGCACCGTGCGGTTGTTGATGGGGATAGGGGCGGCAGCGGTCTCTTGCCAGTGGGTGCCAGCGGGTCGCCCTTCTAAAAACGGGAAGCGATCAGGGTCAAACAGTTGCCCCCCATAGGCAGGCAGCTTCAGCGCATCGTGGTGAATGCCGCCGTGGACCGCCCGAAACGTCGCCAGCAACCGCACCCAGGCATCGTAGCGGCGCTCTAGCAGTTCTTCCCCAGCCTGGTCGGCCAGCTCGCGCAGTTGGGCACGCAGGGTCGAAACCGCATAGAACTGGTCATAGAGCGGATCCCCCAGCAGTAGCAGATCGCGCTCCTCCGCCGAGAACAAAAACACCAGCCGCATCATCACCGTCAGCGCCGCCTGATACAGTGCGGTTTCGGGCAGCCCCGCCAGCAGGTCACGGTTGCGGTCTTGGTCGATGCGATCAATGGCCTGCACCAGCACCTCCACCGCCTTGCGCACCTGAAAGCCCAGCTGGTCGGTGACCTCCTGCTGGGCGTCTTTGCTGCGGGCCAGCAAATCTTCCAGGGTTTCCCCGGCATCCGCCGCAAAGAACCGCCGCACCCCCAGCAAACTCTGAAACGCCCGCAGGGTGAGCTTTTCCTCTAGCCACAGATTGCCATACCAGGAGGTAAACCCCGTCGCCTCGCCCCTGGGGGCATTCACCAGCATCCACTGTTCGCCATTGGTCAACAGTCCCAGTCGCACATCGGTGGCGTGCAGCAGCTCCATCATCCCCGTCGCCGGAGACGCCTTCCACCGCGAGCCGCGATAGGTTTTCTCTAGCCCTTGTTCCGGCGGCACCACCTGCACCAGCAGGCGAGGCTGGCCCCCGTCGGGCTCTACCACCACCCAGTCGGGGCGTAGGGTGAGCTGGTGCTCGGCAAAAGTCACCTTCAGCGCCGGGGGAATGCCCTGCCCACTGAGCAGCACCTCATCAGGGAATTCCAGCAGATCCGTCAGCACCCAGCTTACCCAGGCTCGATGGATGACCGGGTCGCTGCGGTAGTCGAGCCATTCTTCGTAGGCAGCCCGCAGGGCGCGAAAGCGATCGGCATCGTGGGCCTCTAGCCCGCTGGGGAATGCCTCCAGCAGCACTTGCAGACTGAGAAACGGCCCAGAGGCCTCAACCAGAGATAACCATTCGGCGTGGTGGCGTGCGATCGACATGGGGCTAACGTGCAGAGATAAGGGGCGAAAGTTTGATCAGGTAGGGGAGACAGTCCCAGGGACGGCATGGGCGCAGGGGTTGGCCCCAGCCTATCGCCCTCAGCCCATCTCCGGGGCAGCTCCATCACACCTGGTAAGATGCTGAAGCCACGATGCCTAAGCCCCATACGCTATGACCGACGGTAGCCCCCTAGCCTCGCTGCACCTAGACGACCTCTGCCAAAACAGACCCGAGCGGCCCGGTTGGTCGATCACCTTTGGGGCCGTGTGTGCCGAAGCCGCCGCCGTTTGCCTAGACGAGCAGGGCCACAGCCACCCTGTCAATCTACGCATCGAGGGCGTCCAATCCGGTGAAATTGAGCTGCAATGGACCGCAGCAGATGAGGTCACTCGCCGGTTCAACGCCGATCAAGACGTGGCCACCGAGTATGGAGCCTACGGCATTGCCGCCCTCAGCATGCCCTTTTGCACCGGCTTGACCATCATCGAGCGATCCATTAAGGGCAAAGGATTTGGCTTCGATTTTTGGCTCGGCTCCATCGACGAGGCGGGGGGCCTATTTCAGCGAAAAGCCCGCCTAGAAGTATCGGGCATTCGTAACGGTTCTGAAGCCCTCCTGCAATCCCGGCTTAAGATAAAGCTAAAGCAGATCAGCCCCTCAGACACAGTGGCCCCTGGATACGTGACGGTGGTTGAGTTTGGCACTCCCCAGGCCCGGATTGTAGAAAAATGCAGAACCTAGAGTCCCTCCATCGAGAAGCTATGGATTTGGCCGACCAGGCCATTTTGGCGCGACAGCGGGGCGATACGGAGGCGGTTTTGGCCTTTACTCAAGCAGCATTTGCCAAAGAACGGGCCGCAGCAGACCTAGTCGCCGACCAGCTTGATCTAGAACCTACCCGCGCTGTGCTGCACCGCAGCGCCGCCGTGCTGGCCCTAGAGTGCCACCAACTCCGCGAAGCAGAACGCCTGATTGGCCGAGCCCTGGCGGGCTATCCCCCCAACGACATCGCCAACGAACTGCGCGATCTGCTGATGGAAGAAATCTACTCCCAGCGCCAGGCCATAGGTTAAATGTATCCCGTGGGATAGCCGTCCCGGCTGTCCAGATCCTAGGGACAGGCCAGAGGCCCATCCCACAAGAACTATCACCCAGTAGAATAGCGCCCCGGCTATCCAGATAGAATGAGCCGATAAATCTAGCGATACCCTAGAAGTGGATCAGCCCTAGCGCGGGAAAATCATGGTTGCCCAACCTCAGCCCACCTTCACCCCTGCGGAATACCTAGACTGGGAAGCCCAGCAGCCCTTTCGGTATGAGTATATGGATGGCCAAATTGTGGCCATGACCGGCGGCACCATTCCCCATAACCAGATTGCGGTCAACCTGGTGGCCATACTGCGCCCCCACCTGCGGGGCAAAGGCTGCAAGGTTCTCAGTAGCGATGCCAAAGTCGCTGTTTCTGAATCGGGGCCGTTTTACTATCCTGATGTCAGCGTCACCTGCGATCCGCGAGACGCCAGTGCTCGCTCCTATATCCGCTATCCTTCGCTGGTGATAGAGGTGTTGTCAGAGTCTACAGAGGCCCGCGATCGCGGTCGTAAGTTTCGCCACTACCGCCGCATTGAGACGCTCAAAGAATATGTGCTCATCGACCCCGACCGGGTCTTGGTGGAGTGCTATCGGCGCAATGAGCGGGATAACTGGGAGTTGGTTAACCCACTGGCCGACTTGTCTACGCTGTCAATTCCTGACATCTCCCTCAACCTATCGAGCGTGAATCTCGATATCCTTCTCTCTCAGATTTATGAAGATGTAGTTTTTCCTGACGATGAAGCGCTTTAAGCAAGACCATCTGCTTCAGGGCAGACAGACAGGAGGCCTATTTCACAAGATTTTAGGCTGTTTCCCTTGCCATTTAAGGAGAGCAGGTCAAAACAGCATTCACTGGGCCAAACCCCTCTGGATCAGGGTAGCCCACCAGCTCCGAGTAGAAGTCTGGGTTTTGTAGCATGAGCTGTCGAGCCTCGTCTAGCTCAGTCCCATAAAAAGTGAGTACTCGGCTGGATGCGATCGTGGCGGGTACCTGACCATTGCCAATATTGCTAGGGAACTGCTCAAAGAGAAAAGTTGTATCTCCCGCATCTTCCGCGATGGTGATGTACGACCGCATTCCCAAGGGATTGGGCACGCCCAAAGCGGGGTCAAATTGGCAAGTTTGAGTGGGTTCTGCCCTAGCGCCAGTGGCCAAGGTCAACAAGGCTGCGATCGTAAAATTAGCCGCGACGGAAAGTTGTAGGTGCAGTTTCTTCATGCTTGAATACCTTTCTTGATTTGCTAAGGGGCAAGCTTTTTGGGAATCAGGAATGTAATCGCCAGCGGAAACAGCCGCGCCGTAGGATTGGCAAACCGGGCGCGAATTAGTGCCGTCTCCTGTTCAATTTCATAGGGAATTTGGTCTAGCCTCGCTTGCAGGCTGCTGCGGTTGCGGTCAAACTGATCGCGCTCAGTATCGCTAAAAATACTGAGCTGCTGGGGCTGTTCTGCCTCCGTCAGCTCATGCAAAATGCTCTGCCGCAGCTCAGTCATAATGGCGGTGATATCCGCCACCTCCTTCTCGCAGCGCTCCTGAAGCGCCTTTTCTAACGAAGCTGCCCGCTCCGCCTGGCGTACCTCCAGACTTTGCAGCAGCGCATCGGCATAGTTATCCCAAATGGCTACCAGCTGCTGCTGGATAGTCTCGGGCACCGGGTCAGGCAGCGTGGCATCCAACGCCTGCCGCATCGCTAGCAGACTCTTAAACCGGCTAAAGCGGCCCTCACGCAGCACACCCCCAGCGGTAATCACCTCCTCGTGCAGCCGCTGCTGGTCGCCCCCCAGCACCACCAGCCGCCCATAGGCCACCACCGCCGGAGCCTCCAGCACCGAGCTTTCTACCACCCGCGCCGTCACCCGATGAAGCGACTTATTGACGCCGCTGGCCCACACCTCCGCCCGCAGCAGCCGCAAACACATCTGCACCAGCCGGTGATTAAGGTGAACCAGCACCACATCATCCTTGCCCCGCGCCAAGTCTGGGTCAAACACCAGCGGACGAACCGCCCCTGTGTGGGGATGGGCCAATCCCTGACCGCAGGCCGCCCAGCTTCCCCGCATCGGCGGCAGGGTGTAAACCCCAGGCCGGTCTTTCACCGGCTGTAGGGGCGGTTGCTGAGCTACCTCTAGCCCGACTCGCACCACCGACTCGATATTTTCCGGCGTCAGCCGCAGGTTAGTGCGGGTTTCTTGCAGCTGTTCCCTGAGTTTTTCAATTTGGTCTCGCACCTTGCGCTCAAATTTGAGCAGGCGGCGGATGGGCTCACTTTCCTGCTCCGCCAGGGTGGTATCGAGGGTAGTGCGTCGGCCCAGCATGGCCTCTTCTACCTGGGCCGCAATCACCGGCCCCACCTTGCCCAGGTCTTCGCGAATGGTGTTGACCTTCAGCGCCGCCCGCAGCAAAAATTCTAGGTCGCCATCCAGGTCGCCAGGCCGAGCACCCAGAGCATTCTGCTTCGCGTAGCTTTTGCCCACAAAGTGGTAGATCATCACCGCAGCGGCTTTCTGACCGTGGCGGTCAATCCGGCCATTGCGCTGCTCCATCCGATTCGGGTTCCACGGAATCTCGTAGTGGATCAGGTTGGAGCAATGGTTCTGTAAGTCCAGCCCCTCCGACGCCGCATCCGTCGCCAGCAAAATCCGCACGTTGGAGACCTCTGGCCCTGCTTGGAAAGCCGCCTTCACCCGCTCGCGATCATCCGAGTTCATCCCTCCATAGAGCATCATCAGCCGGTCATCCTGGGCCAGCCCCCGATTCCCCAACAGGTCATACAGCCATTTTTGGGTCGCACGGTACTCCGTGAAGATGATCACCCGCTGGTCAGACCACTGCCCACCAGAGCGAATGTGGGCATCAATGAAATCCAGCAGGGTTTGGGCCTTGGCATCGGGGCGTCTAGCCGCCTTCTCCGCCCACTGCTGCATGCTGGTCAGCAGAGCTTGCTCCTCCGTACTGAGGGGGCGGAAGAGCCGCGAGCTAGAGTCCACCACATCGTGGGTAGATTCCTCATAGCTATTGTCGTCGGCAAAGTCTTCTTCGATTTGGTCGAGCTGGCGACGCAGGATAGAGATAGAGGGTTTGGCCAGCTGGCGGCGCGATCGCGACTTTCCTTCCCGCAGCGTCTTCTCATGCTGTTGCAGGGTGGTCAGAAACGCCTGGGGCGACGAGAAGAGCCGTTTTTTGAGCAGCTTCAGCACAAATTCGGTGGCGGTTAGCTCTACCTTGTCATCCTTGGCCCCACTGCACCGCAGCTCGGTGTAGCGTTTCAGATCAGCATTGGCCGCCTGCTCGTCATCGGTATAGTCCACCGTTAGCGCCTCTAGCTGGCGCGCCGGGAAGCGAGGCGTACCATCCCACTTGGGCGGTAGCTCTCGTTTGAGCCGCCGGATCATCACCACCTGAAGCTGGTTGCGATCAGGTTCGACCCCTCGGGCAAATCGCTGGGAGTCGAGCAGCTCTAACAGGGCAGTAAAGCTCTCGGAATAGCCATTGTGGGGGGTCGCCGTCAGAAATAATTTGTGCTCAAAGTGGGGCGTCAGCAGCCGAATCGCCGCCGTTCGCTGAGAATCCACCGCATAGTTGCCGCCCCCCGAGGGTGCAATGTTGTGGGCCTCATCCACAATCAGCAGGTCAAACCGTCGGGGGTAGATCGCTTCCCCCTCTGCTGGGAGCACCTCTCGCATCAGCCGCAGGGGGCGATCGCGCTTGAGAAAGTCAATCGAGGTAATCAACCGTGGGTAGTGGGTCCACGGATTCACATGCAGTCCCCGACTGCGCCGCAGGTGCCGCAGCAAGTCGCTATTGACGATACGAAAATCGAGACCAAACTTGTCCCGCATCTGGTCTCGCCACTGCACCTGCAACGAGGAGGGACAAACCACCACAATGCGCCGCACCCGCTGCCGCAGAATCAGCTCTTGGGCCACCAGCCCAGTTTCGATGGTTTTGCCCAGGCCAACATCATCGGCAATCAGCAGGTTCACCCGTGGCATCTGAATGGCTCGCACCACAGGATCGAGCTGATAGTCTTCAATATCGATGCCGCTGCGAAAGGGCGACTGCACATTGCGCACATCGGCACTGGAGGCCGCCCCCCAGCGCACAGCATCCAGAAAGGCCTCCAGGCGATCAGGGGAATCAAACCCATCCGGGTAAGGCAATTCCCGCGCCTCAAAAATTGCAGCTCCGGGTTCCAGTTCCCAGACCACCTGGAGCTCCTCCCCCAGGGCATCGTCCTCAACCGAAGACAAGCTCACCAGGTGCTGAATGCTCTCCTGATTCCCGACAACGGGGCTCATCGGCGACGTGGAGACGCGAATATCCGTCACCACGAAACGCTGGCCCCGCACCTCCACCAACTGCCCCTGCTCTGGAATGCCTCGAATTGATTCTGCTGTGGTCATAGGTTGCCCTGTGCTTCTTCCTATTCCTTAGCTACTGAGAAAGCTTCCGGAACATAAACTCGTTTCAGAGCCATGAGCCCTCTACAAGTTGAGTCGAATGATAGATGAACATTCAGAATGGCCGAACCTGAACGGTCGCCCAGTCCGAGTGTTCCCACTTATTCTTTTCTCAAATACCTTCTACAGCTATGGATTGCACTGTTGCCATAGATCAACGCTCTAGTTTTTGGCTAAAACGAGGGCTCCTTTGCGGCTGCCCCATCTGGAGCGCCTGAATCGCCTGCACCTGAGCCACCGTCCCACTGGCATACTGCTCAATGGTTTGAGGTGCCACACCCTGCACATCCTGCTGAAAGCGAACATACGGCCCCTGGTGTAACAGCGCTGCAACTCCATCCGCCGATTCTCCAGTGCCCAGTGCCGCCGCCGTCACCTTCTGGTCGAGCTGAATCGCGGAGAGATCGCTGCTCACATGGTCCCGATAGAGATCGGGGTAGCTCTGAATTTTCCCTGTTGCCGAACAGGCATACTCCAGGTAGCGCTGCTGCTGAAGGCTGTCCACGGTCGTCTGGGCGTACTGGAGCAGTTTGGGCAGCGCCTCTTTCTTCTCCTCATCAGACAATCCCAGAATCTGCTGCTGGGTAAACGGCCCCTGAGCCAGCAGTTGAATGACCTGGCGCGGCGACTTGCCGGTTTGTAGCGCGGCTCTGGCTACCTCTTGATCTAATCCCTGGGCCGACGCTGGGTGATCGCTGTAGCGAGTGTAAAGGCTCTCGTAGTCCTTGGCCTCCTTGAGTGAAGCCTTCGCCAACGCCAGGTACTGCTGACGCATCAACCGCCCTTTCTCAGTTTCTGGTTCCTTCGGCAACAGTGGCTCGGTCATAGGGCATCCGTGAAATCATCGAGCAAGTCAGCCGCCGGAGCCGCTGCGGTCATTGGTTGTACCAGTGCAGTGCCTGACTCTGCTTGTAGATGCTCCACATCGGTTGCTCCTACCAGTTCAGTAGTGTTAGATCGAGCTGTTCCCAGCTCAAATTCCTCTCGCAGGTGTTGAATTTGAGCCTCCATCTGCCAGATCGATTGCTGCGCCAGATCGCGCAACTCCGCCTCGGAGTAATTGCCGGAGTGCCGATAGGCGAAGGGCAGCCAAAAAGCACGAGTGGCAGTGGCCGCTTTCTCTTTGCCGCTGTAGGCGTCGTGGATGAGCCAGGAGTAGGTAATGCCGTTGGGGGAGGTGCGATCAGGTTCAAAGATAAAGCGCACTCTGGGCTTATTCCCAGGCTTTGTCGGATCGCTATTTGTGGATTCACTGGGTCGTCTGGGCATAAACGCGGCACCTTCAGGAGTCAAAAAAGCGCTAATCACACCCTGGCTGCTCTTCAATCTTAGCTTAGGGGCAAGCTTCAGGCTGAACTAGTGCTGGGATTTTTTTGACATTGAGGATGGCCAGGATTTAGTGCTGATAAACCGCTGAAGCTGACTTTTGATTGGATCCAAAATTTTCATAAAAAGGGAGGCTACCCATTGCGATGGACAGCGATCGCACGGTCTATCCAAAAAAGACCAATCTCGCCCAAATTCACTTAAACCCTTATGCGACAAGGCTTTTGGGAATTGACTATCGGACCAAATTGACTATCATTTGACTATCACTCCAAAAACCAAAAACTGAAAGCCTTACCACATAAGCTTTTCAGGCCTATTAACTGCTTCCTTCACACGGAAGAGGTCACTGGTTCGAAACCAGTATCGCCCATATATTAAAAAGTCCTGAATTTCTTGATTTAGCTGCTCAGAGAACGTCGAGTCAAACACTCTTCGGGTAGGTTCTGCTGGGTCAGTCATCTACCGGAAGTGCGTTCTCACCCCACCGAGCATTAATTGAAACAGACCTCATGAATGGTTAGTCTCACAGCACCAGGGCGTTGCCTCGGTCAGTGAAGGTGACGGCGTCGATGTTCCAGTCAGGCTGGTTGATTAGGGTTTGGCGCAGGCTGCCCAGAAGGGCCTTTTGTTCACAGATCGAGAGCGATCGCAGCCCCCGACGCGAGGTGCGCGTCACTCTTATGTCAATGGTGGCGGTTTTGCTTTCCAGGTCATAGCTGGCGCGGTAGCCCGAGAGGGTGAGGTCGGAGATGGTTTGCTCGGCCAAAATCAGGCCGACGGTGGTTTCCATGCTCTGGGGTCGGGGCACCTGGATGGGTTCGATTTGGTAGCCTTCGCAAGCATTGTCGAGGGTGTAGAGATCCACGGCGACGGGGTCGGCGGGGGCCACCAGGCGGCGGGCGCGGGCCTGCACAGTACGGCTGGCGGCCACCAGCGCATCCGCAGGGCTAGGAATAGGTTCTAGGGCGGCAGCTACAGCGGCATGCTCGTCGGTAGGGCTAGCGGCGGCGGACTGGTCGTTGGGCGGTGGCTTGCCCTCTGGTTGCCCAGCACACCCCACCATCAGGCTGAGGATGGTGCAGGAAATACCTCCAGCGACCCAGGGCCAGGTATGGTGATGACGGTGTTGAACTGGGTTTGGACGACGGGCCATGACAAGTGCTCCCTGGAATCGACGACATGTGTTGTCGCTGGCCGATTTTACGGCGGCGGAGTTGGAAACGGTAATGGAGACGGCGGTGAGCTTTTGGCAGGTGCTGTCGCGGCGCACCCGTAAGGTGCCTGCCCTGCAGGGGGTGGTGGTGACCAACCTATTTTTTGAGCCATCGACCCGCACCCGCAGCAGCTTTGAGCTGGCGGCCAAGCGCCTGTCGGCGGACGTGCTCAATTTTGCCCCGGGCACCTCGTCGCTCACCAAGGGCGAGACGATTTTAGACACCGCCAAGACCTACCTGGCCATGGGCACCAACCTAATGGTGATCCGCCACCAGGAGGCGGGGGTGCCGGGAGCGATCGCCGCCGAGATGGATCGGCTGCAAACCGGGGTGGGGGTGCTCAACGGCGGCGATGGCCTCCACGCCCACCCCTCCCAGGCGCTGCTAGATCTATTCACGCTGGGGCAGACCCTCAATCCGGATCATCCCACGGCAGCGCTGCTGGCGGGCAAGAAAATTGCCCTAGTGGGCGACATTCTGCACTCGCGGGTGGCCCGCTCTAATCTGTGGTGCCTGACCGCCTGCGGGGCCGAGGTTCACCTGGCGGCCCCGCCCACGCTGCTGCCGCCAGGCTTTGCCGAGGCTTTTCAGACCCAGTCACCGCTGGATATTCCCCGCGCCATTACCCAGCACAGCACCCTGGCCCCGGCCCTAGAGGGGGCCGACTTTGTCATGACCCTGCGGCTGCAAAAGGAGCGCATGGCCCAGCACCTGCTGCCCAGCCTGCGGGAGTATCACCAGGGGTTTGGGCTGACGCGCGATCGCCTGGCCGTCTGTCAGCCCACGGTCAAGGTGCTGCACCCCGGCCCGGTAAACCGGGGGGTCGAAATCACCTCTGACCTGATGGATGACCCAGACCTCAGCCTGATCGGCGACCAGGTGACCAGCGGCGTGGCCGTGCGCATGGCGCTGCTGTACCTGATGGGGGTGGGCAAGGGGGCAGAAAAACTGGCCTGATACCCAATCCAAATCACCTAACCCTGCTGGGCCTGCTGAAACAGGGTGTGCAAGGCGTCAAAGGCATAGTCTGTCAGCTGCCGAGTGAGCAGGGCCGCCAGGGGGGCTTGGTCTGGGGGCAGGGCGGCAATCAGCCGAGTCATGCGTTCGCTGTCGAGTTGGAGTGTGGCCTGGTGTAGCCCGATCAGCTGGGGAACGGGCAAGCGGCGCAGGGCGGTAATTGCATCGATTTCGGCCAGGGGCGTCGTTGGGGCTACCGCCTCGGGGCCATAGGTATACTGCACCTGGAGATGTTCCACCAGCTTGGTCAGTAGATGATTGAGCTGAAAGGGTTTACGGACAAAATCGTCACAGCCGATGTCGATGGCCTGGGCTCGGTCATCCTCAAAGGCATTGGCGGTGAGGGCAATGATTTTGGTCGGGGGCAGCCTCCCGCCCTGGGCTGAGGCGCTCTCCTGGGCGCGAATATACTGGGCGGCCTCGTAGCCGCTGAGTACGGGCATGCGCATATCAAGCCAGATCAGCTGGGGCCGCCAGTGCTGCCAGAGGTCAATGGCCTGCTGGCCATTTTCGGCGTCGCGCACCTCGAACCCCACCGATTGCAGCAGCTGGGTGAGCAGGTATCTGTGGGTTTTGTCATCGTCAACCACTAGAATACGGTGCCTGGCCTGCCCAGGGGCTAGGCCCGTCACCCGGGCGGTGAGCGGGGTAGCTGTTTTTGCTGGGCAGCCAGCCACCTGCACCGGCAGGGTAAAGGAAAACTGGGCACCCTGACCTAGCTGACTCTCAACGGTGATATCGCCCCCCAGCATGGCCACAAATTGGCGGCTAATGGTCAGGCCCAGCCCAGTGCCTCCCAGCCCGTCTGCCCCCTGACTGACCTGCATGAACGGCTCAAACAGCTGGGCTTGGTCGGCTAGGGCAATGCCAATGCCCGTATCGCTCACCCTAAAGGTGAGCGCCAGGGTATCGTCCGGGCCTAGGGGCTGGGTGACGGGGTCGGTCGGGACCACCTGCACGGCGACCTGCCCCTGGTGGGTAAATTTGATGGCATTGCCCACCAGGTTGATCAGCACCTGGCGCAGCTTGGGTTCGTCGGCCCTGAGGTGGCGGGGTAGGCTAGGGTGGCGGGTAATCACCAGGCACAGTCCCTTGTTGCGGGCGCGGAAGTCAAACATATCGACCAGGCTCGCGAGCAGGTCATCGAGGTCAAAGCTGACCACCTGGAGGCTGACCTGGCCCGCCTCGATTTTCGTCATGTCTAGAATGTCGTTAATTAGGCCCAGCAGGTGCTCACCGCTGCGATTGATAATATCTATGGCTTCGCGGCTGTCGTAGCTGAGGGTTTCGTCGCAGGCCAACAGCTGAGAAAAGCCCAGAATAGCGTTGAGGGGGGTGCGTAGCTCGTGGCTCATATTGGCCAAAAAAGTGCCCTTGGCCCGGCTGGCCGCCTCTGAAATTTCGACCGCCTGCTGGAGTTCGCAGGTGCGATCGTGCACCCGCTGCTCTAGCTCAGTGTTGAGCTGCCGCAGCGACGCCTCTACCTGTTTAATATCGCTAATGTCTTCGTAGCAGCCCAACACCCCCATTACCGCCCCGTCGGCATTGGTCAGGGGCACCTTGCTGGTGCGGGCATAGATCTCGCCGTCGCGGGGGACGGATAAAAGCTCTTCGTAGCTCAGCCTCGGAACTTGGGCAGAGACGATCTGGGCGTCTTCAGCCCGGTAGCGGGCGGCTTCGACCACAAAGGGCAGCTCGGCATCGGTTTTGCCTATAACTTGGTCAGGCTTGAGTCCCAGGTCGCGGGCAAAGGCAAGGTTGCAGCCCAAGTAGCAAGAGTTGCGGTCTTTCCAAAAGACTCGCAGGGGAATGGTGTCAAGCACCAACTGCATCATACTGCGCGATTCTTGCAGCGCCTGGGTACGGTCTTTGACCCGCTGCTCTAGTTCGGCATTGAGCTGCTTCAGGGCCAGTTCCATTTGTTTGCGCTGGGTAATGTCGGTGGTAGTGCCAAAAAATAGCTCTGGATAGCCCTGGGGATCTCGCTGCAGCTGCCCCCGCGACAGCACCCACAGCACCGACCCATCTCTATGCACCATGCGGTACTCAACCACAAAATCGGCTTGGGCACCATCGGCTTGGGCACTGTTGCTAAACCCCTGAATGGCGGCGCTGAGGGCGGTGCGATCATCGGGGTGAATCAGCCCTAGCCACTGCTCCAGGCTGTGGTCAGTTTCGGCCTCGGTATAGCCCACCATCGCCTTAATGGTGGAGTCGAGGTAGCCGGTTTGGGTGGCTATATTCAGCTCCCAGACCCCGGCTCTGGCGGCCTGGGTGGCGCGGCGATAGCGCTCCTTGGCCTGGGCTAGGGCCAGCTCGATGTGTTTGCCGGGGGTAATGTCTTGGGTTATGCCCACAGCCCGCTCTAGCGACCCGGTTTCGGTATAGACTCCCTGGCCCTTGAGCCACCGCCAAACGACGGTGCCATTATCCATGCGATAGCGATATTCTGCGACGAAGGGCACCCCCGTCGCCAGGGCTGCGCCAATGGTCGCGTCAACCCGATGGTGATCGTCGGGGTGAATGCGATCGCACCAGCGCTGAAAGATGTTGTTTAGCCCCAGGGGTAGCTCCAGCAGCTCCGTCATCTTGGGGTTCCAGTCGTACTCACCGGTGTCGGGGCACCAGCTCCAAGCCCCAATGTCGGTAAGGTCAAGGGTTAGCTTCAGCACCTCCTCGCTCTGGCGAAGCTGGGCCTCCCTTAGGTCTGGGCAGCATGGCTCAGCCGGCTCGGCGACTGGCCCCTGGGCGATCGCCGCCTGCAGCTGGGCCAGCTGCTGCTCCTGGCGGTAGCGTCGCAAACCTTCGCCCACGGTAAACAGCAGGTCGGCCTTGGCCCAGGGCAGCGCCAGGCGGCGATAGATCTGCGCTGGCGGAATCGCCGTCTCCAGGGGGGCAGCGAGATCTGGGCTGAGCACCAGGGCCAGGGCGCGGGGAAAATGCCGATAGAGGGTCTGCATCCAGGGGGCCGCAGCTAGGGCTTGATCGACAATTACCAGGGTCACCTCAGCGCCCTGGCGTACTAGGTCACTGAGATAGGCGATCGCCGCCAACTCTGTGGCCGCTACTAGCACCAGGGAGTAATCTACAAAGGCCTCCGCCAGCTGATTGCCCAGCGCTGATCGCCGGGCGGGCTGTTCACTAACGCAGAGAATGGTGCCTGTAGACATAGCAGATTTCAGAAATAGTTCCCAGTGGAACGATAGATGGGGCGATGAATCACTTGTACTCAGCTACGGAAGATGAGACGCAGGCTGTTTTGGACAGCGGAGCGGCGAGCAGTGTGAAGTAAAAGGTGCTGCCTTGACCCAGCTGCGACTCAACCCAGATGCGGCCCCCGTGGCACTCGACAATTTTTTGGCAGGTGGCCAGGCCAATGCCGCTGCCGGTATAGGTTTGGGCATCGTGGAGCCGATGAAAGGCCTCAAAAATTTGCCCCAGGTGCTCGGGGGCAATGCCAATGCCGTTGTCGTGAACGCCAAACCGCCAGACCGCTCCCTCCTCCTCGGCCTCGACCGTGAGGCTGATCTGGGGCACCGCGCCCTGGGGGGTAAACTTGAGGGCGTTGCCAATGAGGTTTTGCCACAGCTGCACCAGCTGCCCAGCACTGCCCAGCACCGTGGGCAATTCGCCGTAGATCAGCTCGGCCTTCGCCTCGGTGATGGCCACCCTGAGGTTGAGCAACGCCTGCTGCAAGGGTCGGTTGCCGTCGAGGGAGGCCAGCTCAGGCTGGGCCTGCCCAGCCTGAGCGTAGGTCAGCCAGTCGTCAATCATCTGCCGCATGCGATCGCCCGCCGACGTAATGTTCTCCAGATAGGGCTGAGCCGGCGACTGCTGAATCGTTGGGTAGGCCATGGCAATCAACTTGGCGTAGCCCAAAATACTCTGGAGCGGCTGCTGCAAATCGTGGGATACCACCGAGGCAAACTGCTCTAGCTCTCGGTTGGAGCGCAGTAGCTCTTGGTTTTGATCAACGAGCTGCCGCTGCAGCCGTCGCAGCTCGAGCTGGTGGGCAATGCGGGCCAGCACCTCGGCCTCCTGAAAGGGCTTGGTAATGTAGTCGGCCCCCCCGGCGGCAAAGGCTTTAACTTTGTCAAGAGCATCGTCAAGGGCGCTAATAAAAATTACCGGCACTGATCGAGTCGCAGGGTCGGCCTTGAGCCGCTGACAGACCTCGTAGCCGCTCATTTCCGGCATTTTAATGTCGAGCAAAATTAGATCGGGAGGAGCGGCCTGGGCCGCAGTAATCGCCCACTGTCCCGTGAGCGCCTTCCGCACGCCGAGCTGGTGGCGGCTGAGAATTGCCGACAGCAGGCGCAGATTGTCGGGGGTGTCATCGACGATCAAAATGTCGCTCTGGGCGGCGTTGGTCTGCCCTGATCTAGGATTAGGGGCATTCATGGGTTATCTCCTCTAGATATCTCGGCCAACTCCAATCGGCTTGCTAACGTACCCCAACCCCGATGCGTCACCACCAACTTGCTCCCGTTTGTTACTATCACCCTAGAATCTCAGCAATGGCAGCGATAGCAGCCATTGCGCTAGCGAGTTCACACGATATTCTTTAGCGTTTACGCTAGGTTCACCCAACCGCGCGTGCCCGGAGAGCCACCGCCAAGCAACTGAGGAGAAAGCCGCTAAACCCCAAGTCCCTACCTTGGCCGGAAGAAAAACAGAGTTAACCGCCACAGCCCGGCTACAGCTACCCCGTTATAGTTCCCCAAAGGCTTGATCTGGCTCAGCCCTGGCCGATCTAGCCCCTGTGACTCTAGCTTGCCTTCAGGCCACTCCTATCTTTAAGTCACTATTCAAGTTAATCAAATTTTCCTAAAGCTTGGCTCGAATAGTAAACGAGTAGTCGCCGCCGGGTTCGAGCTGGTAGTCAAAGCGTTCTAGAAAGCGGCTGAGCGGCTCACAGATTAGCGCCCGACCTAAAGATGGCTCGATCCTAAGGTTACCCTGGCGAAAGCGCCACTGAAACTGCCACTCGTAGGTGCTGGCTCGCACTTCACCTTCAATGCGGCCCTGGCTCCACGACTGGTGAGTAATGCGAACGTAGGCGGTAGTTTCTGAGTGGCGACGGGTCACAGCGGTAAGAAAGCAGAGCTATAGAACAAATGGGCGATCATGATCACGTAACTAATCTAACCGTGGCCGCCTCTGGGAGTTTACGGTTTAAGGCATGCGGCTCACGGCAGTCCTTGAACCGCATACCTTAAACCGTAAGCCTCACTACCTGTCACCCTGGGCTGGTTAGTCTACGAGTGGCAGACCACCACGTTTCGGCTTGGGCAAACCCCCACAGGTAAGATAACCGTAGCGTAGGCTGTGGTCTACCCCGATATTGTGGGCAATGCTACTGCCCAACCCCCGATCTGCGTACCACAGCGGAGCAATTCACCCTAGGCTGTTTTACCCTAGACTAAAAAACGGTAGCCTAGGGAAACGCTAAATTGTGATCTCTTTAATGTGTTCGGCATCTTTGCGGGTGAAGGGCACGTTGTGTTTAAGCATCTTTCCCGATTGTAAGGTTGGATCCTGCCTGTGCCTAAGGTTGGCATTATCTATAACGACGTCAAGCCGGTGGCTCACCAGGTCGCTCTCGAATGGCAAGAAAAGCTGACCCGCCGAGGCTACATCGTCAGTCTGGCCACCGGCATGGGTGGCATTTTGGGCTATTCTCAGCCCGATCGCCCCATGTGCCACACGCCCCTCGACAGTCTGGTGCCGCCCAATTTTGACGCCGACATGAGCTTTGCGGTGGTGCTGGGGGGCGATGGCACGGTGCTGTCGGCCTTTCGCCAACTGGCCCCGATTGGGGTGCCGCTGCTGACGGTGAATACGGGCCACATGGGCTTTTTGACCGAGACCTACCTCAACCAGCTGCCCCAGGCGATGGAGCAGGTGCTGGCGGGCGACTACGAAATTGAAGAGCGGGGCATGCTGGCGGTGCGACTCTTCCACGACTCTGCCCTGGTGTGGGAGGCCCTGTGCCTCAACGAGATGGTGCTACACCGGGAACCGCTGACCAGCATGTGCCATTTTGAGGTGGCGATCGGCTGCCACTCTCCGGTGGATATCGCTGCCGACGGCATTATTGTGTCAACGCCCACGGGTTCGACGGCCTACTCGCTGTCGGCGGGGGGGCCGGTGATTGTGCCAGGGGTGTCGGTGACACAGCTGATTCCGATCTGTCCGCACTCGCTGGCGTCGCGGGGGGTGGTGTTCCCTGATCACGAGCAGGTGGTGATTCGCTCGGCCAACCCCGACCCACTGGTGCTAATTGTCGACGGCAACGCGGGCTGCTACGTGATGACCAAAGACCAGGTGAGTGCCTGTCGCGCGCCCCACCCAGCCCGGTTTATTCGCCTCAAGCCGCCGGAGTTCTTTACGGTGCTGAGAGAGAAGCTGGGCTGGGGGCTGCCGCATATTGCGAAGCCGACGTCGGTGGAGTTGCCCTAGGGGTTTGTGGGGGAAGTGAAGGGTGGATGAGTGGGTGAGTGGGTGAGCTAGGTCGGGGCTGATCAGTGGGCATACTGCTGTTAGCCCTTACCCCCAGAGCGCTATGGATTGGCCCACCGTTGCTGTGATTATTCCGACCTACCAGCGGGAGGCGGTGCTGTGCGACACCATCGCCAGCGTGCTGGCCCAGGAGTATCCGGCCTACGAGGTGGTGGTGGTCGATCAGACCCAAAGGCATGGGCCGGAGACCGAGCGATCGCTCGAAACCTGGGCTGCGACGGGGAAAATTTCGCTGTATGCGGTGCCCTGGGCGAGTCTGCCAGCGGCGCGAAATTTGGGGATAGAGCGATCGCACTCCGATCTGGTGCTCTTTATCGACGATGACGTGGTGCTGCCCCCCGGCTATCTCTACGCCCACGCCCGCACCTTTCTAGAGCGGCCCGAGGTGGGGGCGGTGGCGGGGCGGGTGTTTGACCGCATGAAGCTGGCGGAGCAGAAGGAGCTAGAAGAAATTGAGTATCTGCCGCCCGCAGCGATGGATCCAGGCATTGCCTGGTACCACATCGATTTGGTACACACCACCCAGCCCCAGCGGGTGCTGACGGCGCGGGGGTGCAATATGTCGTTTCGGCGAGAGTTGTTTGACAAGCACGGGCTGCGGTTTGACGAGCGCTTCTACGGCAGCGCCGTGCGGGAAGAGTCAGACTTTTGCCTGCACATTCGCCCTACGGGCTACATCATTTGGTATAACCCCGAGGCCCACCTGGTGCATTTGGGCGAAGAGACGGGGGGCTGCCACGACATAGCGACGCGATCGCTCAGCTACCAGATGAACTTTTACCACAACCACTTCTTGCTGGCGCTAAAAAACCTCACCCTGGGGCAAAACCTGCGGCTCTACGCTCGTCTGTTTGACTGCCACGTGCTGGGGCACCCCCCCTGCAACAAAAGCGGCCACCCGCTAAAGGTGCTCAGCCGGGGAATCTTTTTTGTGGCCGGTTGGCTCTATACGGTCTACACCCTGGCCACCACCCTGGGCAAGCAGGGGCGACTTTATGCTGGTACAGAGCCGTAACCACCGGCACCAACTGGAAATTTATCACCCTGCCCAACGCCCAGGTCGCCATTGACCTGGACGAGTATTACATTGACCAGGTCGACAAAATTCTGGCGATTTTGCTCAAGCCGCTGCGCCCTGAGCCAGTTCTGGCGATGTGAAGTAAAGAATCTCGGCCTTGGCCACCCACTGGCTGGACCAGCGCCCATAATTCTAGAACCGTTCTAAAGGCAGATGATGGCTGACGATCGCGACTCGACGATTCGACTACAGCTCGATCTGTCGCCCGACCAGCCAGGACTGCTGGAGGGGTTAGACATCTGGCTGCGCCTGGGGCTGATGTCTGAGGCCCAGGTGCGCGACCTCTGCCAAACCCAGCTCAGCTGCGAGCTCCCCCCCCAGGTGGCCCCCGTGATCGCCACCGACCCGGCCCTCACCGATGCCACCAATCCCTTCCTAGACCCCGACGCATCCACCCCCGGTGGCGATGAGTCTATGGGTGAACCCATTACCGACTTCACCCCCGCCGAAACTCCCCGCCGCCGCCGCCACCCCAGAACCTCACCCATCCACCCGTCCACCCATCCACCCGCCCACCCATCCACCCGCTCCTCCCCCACCAACCTCTGGCTCAGCCGCCTGATGAGCGAACTCAGCGTGGTCTGGCTGCTCGGCCTCGGCGTATTTCTCGTGGTGCTGTCGTCGGCGGTGCTGGCGGCCACCCAGTGGGAGCGCTTTGGCGCGGTGGGCCAATATCTGGTGCTGCTGGCTTACACCCTGGTGTTTTGGGCGGCGGGGCTGTGGTGTCGCCGCAACGCCAACTTGCAGCTGACGGCTAAGACCCTGCAAATGATTACCCTGCTGCTGGTGCCCCTCAATTTTTGGGCGCTGGATGGGCTGGGGGTGTGGCGTGGCGGCGGGCTGCTGGTGGGGGCGATCGCCGCAATTCTGCTCACCCTAGCGGCGCTGCAAATTTTGTGCCAGCAAGACAGCACCCCCCTAGAGCGGGCCAATGCCCTGGGGCTAGCCTACCTGCACACGGGCTGGGGCCAAAGCGGTGATTTGGCCGGGGTGCCGCTGCTGGCGGTCTACGCCGGGGTGATGGCTACCGCCGTTGCCACGGTGTATGGCCAGCGGCAAGGGAGTCAGCGGCGACAGGGCACCTCCCCCGCCATAGGCTGGGCAACAACGGTCGTCACTGCCGCCCTGGGGATTTTGCTGGTGCGCGGGCTGACGGTGGCCCCGCAACAGCTGGGGCAGTTTGGCCTGGCCTTTGGCCTCTACGGGGCCACCTGGGTCTGGCTGGGCCAGCGGCGGCTGATGCGTCGGCCAGAGATTGATCCCCACCCCAATACAGAGGGGCCAAATGCAGAGGCATCGACCGCTGCTCCTGGATCTCGCCCCTGGTGCTGGGGCATTGCGGTGGGGCGGAGTCTGCTGGTGTGGGGCTGGCTGCTGGCTATTTCAGACTGGCTATTTCAGGCCCTTGGAGTCAGCGTTCTGGGCTTGGCCCTAAGAACTCAGGCGTTGGTCAAGCTGGGCAAGCGGCGAGATTTGCTGATCGGCTATGCGATCGCCATCCAGCTCGCCTTTGTCGGCTGGGAAATTTTGCCCCTTGCGCTGCGGCAGTCCCTGCTGTCTCCCTTTACCGGTTGGGCTGGGCTAGACTTTGGCCAATGGCCGCTGCTGGGGATTTCGCTGTTCCCCTACGTGGTAGGCATGGTGGCCCTGGCGGAT
Source organism: Nodosilinea sp. CTOTU7353 (assembly GCA_036782635.1). Classification (GTDB taxonomy): domain Bacteria; phylum Cyanobacteriota; class Cyanobacteriia; order Phormidesmidales; family Phormidesmidaceae; genus Nodosilinea. The sequence goes on along the minus strand of DAIPYU010000008.1, from coordinate 38,884 downwards.
CGGTATCTGCGGCAGGGCTATACCAAGCTGAGCAGATTTAGCGACGGCATTGCCCTGGGCAGCAACGTCATCCTGACGCTGATTAGCTTGGCGAGCCCCCCCGTGCTAGTGGTGAATTTGATCGCCTCCACCGTTACTGCCTTGGTGGTAGCGCTGCGGCGATCGCAGTCTCAGTGGCGCATGGTAGTCACCTACGGCCTGGGTCTGGCCAGCATTGTGGTTGCCATTGGCGATCGCTGGCCCAATCTCCCCCTGGCCCGTTGGATCGTGGTGATGGTGGGGCTGGCGACGGCGGCGCTGGTGCTGAGTAAGGTGCTGCGCGGCCTCTGGGGGCACACCGTCTGGCTTTACGGCCTGGGGCTGTCGGCCCTCACCTATGCTCTGCTGTGGGGGCACCTGGTCAACAGCGGCTATCGTAGTGGGCTGGGCTGGGTGGGGCTGGTGATACCGCTGGTGCTGGCGCTAATTGGTCGCCCCCGCGCCAGCGTAGTGACCACGGGCATTGCCCTGCCCTTTACTCTGGGCCTGCCCTGGACTCGGCTGGTGGGCCTGGGCACCGCTACGGCGCTAACGGGGGTAAATAGTGCCGTCTACCGACGGCCTGGGGTGGCGTTTTTGGCGGTGGGCTTTGGGCTGGGGTGGGTCTACGGCAGTTTGGCCGACTGGCTAACCGGCTTCCCGATTCACCTGGCCGACTGGGGGCTGGTGACGGTGGGGCTGACGGCGGCGCTGTGGGGGGGGAGACGATTTTTATTTCTGCCTATAGGCCCCGAGACAGACCCTGAAGGAGGCTCTGGGACAGACCCTGTGGCAGGCGCTGAGGATAGAACTCCCTCGCTGAGATTTCTATACCGGGTGGCCTGCGATCGCTGGGGCCATATTTTGGCTGTTAGTGTGCTGATGCTGGCGACCGTCGCGGTATCGCTGTATTATCTGGGGCTGCGAGAGCCTCGGCCCATGCTGATCGCCGTTGTGATTGCCTTCTTGCTCACCCTGGGGCTGCGCTACTGGGCCAACCTGCGGCCTCTGGCCATTTACCTAGCGGGCTGGGGGCTAGAGCTGCTGGCGGCAGGGCTGATAGTCGAGCGCTACCCTAGCGCTGTCGCCCTGGCGGTGCCGACCCTGGGGCTGGGGATTGTTTCTCTGGCGCTGGCGGCGAGCGTCGGGTGCTCTCGACCGGCGATCGCCCCAGCGCTACACACCCTCACGCTGATCTACGCCGGGCTGGCCCTGGCGCTGCGGGCCTACACCGCCACCGCCTGGACGGGCTGGCTGGTGATCGCGGCGGCGTTGCTGCTGTTAGAGGTGGGGCGACGCACCCAGACGGCCCTAGCTCGGTGGCTGGCCCTGGGCCTGCTGTCGGTGGGCTGGTACGAGCTGGTGATTTACCAAATGCTGCAACGCTCTGGCGGGGCCGCCGCTGACGCGCTGCTGGTGCTGGCCGGGGTGGCGACGTTGATTATGGCGATTTACCGGCTGGCGGCGGGGCAGCTTGATCGCCGCCTGAGCCTGCCCCAGGTAGAGCTGGTGTGGGCCGCGCACCTGCACTGGCTGATTGGCAGTCTGCTCATACTGGGCGGTGGCATCGGCTTTGGCTTTGCCCAGGCGACCCTGGGCTGGCTGGGGCTAGCAATCGCCGCTGCCCTCCTCTTCTACGCCCTCAGCCAGGGGCGCTTGGGACCACCCGACCCGGTACAAGAGGGCTGGGTCTATGGGGGCCTCTTGGAACTCATTGGCTGGTTTGCCCTGGGGCGATCACTCTTCCCTGCCCTAGGAATTTTTGACAACTGGTGGGGCGTGGTGGCCTGCGCCGTGGCGGTGCCGGTGTACTGGCTGCCCTGGGCCACCTGGGGCTGGCCCCAGCGCCCCTGGCGGGGGATGGCGGTGGCGGTGCCCCTGGCGATCGCTCTACTGACCGGCGGCTTTGGCCACATCCCCACCCTGTGGGTGCTGGCGGGGTTCTACGGCTGGCTGGCCTGGCACAGCGGCAAAATTCGCGTGTCTTACCTCTCGGTATTCTGTGCCACCTGGGCGATCTGGGTCTGGCTGGCGAACCGATCCATTGACGACAGCCTGGCCTGGGTGCTGCCCCTGGGGCTGGCGCTGCTCTACGTCGCCCAGGTCGACCCGGCCCTGAGGCGCGCCGAGGGCAAAGAGCGGCGGCACTGGCTGCGGGTGATCGCTCTAGCGATTATCTTGCTCACGGCGCTGGTCACCGAGCGGTGGGCGGGGCTGCCGGTGGGGGCACTGGCACTGGGTGCGATCGCCGCCGGTCTCCTGCTCCGCATTCGCGCCCTGCTCTATGTGGGCACCGTAGTCTTTGTGCTCAACGCCCTCAACCAGTTGGTACTGCTCAACGCCGCCTTCCCCTTCATCAAGTGGGTGGTGGGCATTGTGGTGGGCATCGCCTTGATCTGGATTGCCGCCGATGTAGAACGCCGCCGCGACCAGTGGCTCCAGCTCACCCAGAGCTGGGGGCAAGACTTAGACGATTGGCAGTAGAGCAGCCAATCCCCTCAATTCCCGCCACGAGCGATTCACCACATACCCCCCTTAAAAAGGGGGGCAGGGGAGATCGTCTTTTAAGGCGACTGCTGGAAAATAGTTCTCCCATGGTGGGCAGTGCCCACCCTACAGCTGCTACAGTCGCTGGATTAAAGCTGGTTTCTTCTTTTCTAGAAATCTCCTAAGAGGGCCGGAGGGATCGCCCTCTCATCAAACAGAAAAATCAAGACCCTGCTACTCGGGCGGCGGTGACGGCGGC
>DAIPYU010000008.1:19050-36020 GCA_036782635.1 Nodosilinea sp. CTOTU7353 | reverse complement strand
CTCTCATCAAACAGAAAAATCAAGACCCTGCTACTCGGGCGGCGGTGACGGCGGCCAGCAGGTCGCCGTGCACCACCTTCGAGCTGCCGATCACCATGCCGGGCCGCAGGTAGTCGCTACAGGTGTGCAGCGGCGGCGGCGGGTCGCCCATAAAGGTGGTGACAATGAACCCCATCTCCTGGGCTATAAAGGCCAGGGCCGCCCCGTCAATAAACTGTCCCTTGGCCAGCACCGCCCCGGCCAGGTCGCCGCTGAGCAGGCCGTTGAAATTGGGCATCTGGGTCGTTTTAGAGTAGGCGGTTTTGGTGTGGTAGACCCGGTAGAGATCGCCAATGTGCGGTACTACATGCCCCATCTGCCAACCTAGGCAGATCGCTGGGCTGGGGTTGTCAACCGTGATCTGGGTGCATTCTTCTAGGGATTGATCGAGGGTGCCTTTGAACGTACCCTGACCGCGCAGGGCGTAGTAGTAGATGCCCTGGCCGGGGGTAATGGCGATCGCCGCTTCATACTCATCGGCGTTGAGAATGGCCAAAATAATCTGATAGTTGGAGTGACCATCGAGATAAAACTGGGTACCGTCGATGGGGTCAAGGGTGATCAGGTAGTCATCCTGCGGCCCCAGGTCAAGGGCGCGAAAGTACTTGGTGTTGTAGGTCTGCTCGTGCTCTTCGCCGTAGAAGCGCACCTGGGGAAACAGCCCCAGCAGCACCACCTCCATCATCGTCTGAATAGATAGATCGGCGTCGCTGAGGGCCGAGGCAAAAAAGTTGTCGCCCTTGCCATCTTTGTCGGGCTGGGTCGCGATCTGAGCCTGGATCTGCTGGGCATAGGCTCCGGCGGTTTTGAGGTAGGGCAACAGCGCCGCGAGAATTTCTTTAGGACTGGTGGGGGTAACGATGGGAGGAGCTTTAGCAGTAGAGGCAGATAGCATGGGAACGTCTTTTGTGGCAGAGCACCCCTAATGTAGGGCAAGCCAAACAAAAGGGAGCGTTTCTTCGCTGAAGAAACGCTCCCTTTTTAGGTCAGGTTAAACTCCCTGGGGGATTTAATCTGTTAGCGACTAGACCGCAGCAGCCTTGGCAACCTTGGCGTCGAGTTCGCCCTTGGCGTACTTAGCAGCGTAAACCTCCACGGGCTCTTGCTTGATCTTGCTAGCTTGACCAGCGGTGCCAAAGGCCTGGTAACGCTCGCTGCACACCTCGGTCATGTACTTCATCGAGGGCTTCATGAAGTGGCGAGGATCGAAGTTAGAGGGATCCTTGAAGGCAGCTTCACGGATGGCAGCGGTGATGGCCAGGCGGTTGTCGGTGTCGATGTTGACCTTGCGCACGCCGCTCTTGATCCCCTTCTGAATCTCTTCCACGGGCACGCCGTAGGTCTCGGGGATATTGCCGCCGTACTCGTTGATCATGTCGAGCCACTTCTGGGGCACAGAAGAGGAACCGTGCATGACCAGGTGGGTGTTGGGCAGGCGACGGTGAATTTCTTCGATGCGGCTGATGGCGAGAATTTCGCCGGTGGGCTTGCGGGTGAACTTGTAAGCGCCGTGGCTGGTGCCGATGGCAACGGCCAGAGCGTCTACCTGGGTGGCTTCGACAAACTGTACCGCTTCGTCGGGGTCAGTGAGCAGCTGGTCATGGCTGAGGGTGCCCTCAAAGCCGTGACCGTCTTCAGCTTCGCCCGCGCCAGTTTCGAGGGAGCCGAGGCAGCCCAGTTCGCCTTCGACACTACAACCGATGGAGTGGGCAACTTTCACCACTTCACCGGTGACAGCGGCGTTGTACTCAAAGCTGGCGGGGGTTTTGGCGTCAGCTTCGAGGGAGCCGTCCATCATGACGCTGGTGAAGCCGTTGCGCAGCGCCGAGTAGCAGGTGGCGGGGGAGTTGCCGTGGTCTTGGTGCATAACCACGGGAATGTGGGGGTAGGTTTCGACCGCCGCCAGCACCAGGTGACGCAGGAAGTTTTCGCCAGCGTAGGAGCGAGCACCGCGAGAGGCCTGCAAAATCACAGGGCTATCGGCTTCGTCCGCCGCCTTCATGATCGCTAGAATTTGCTCTAGGTTGTTTACGTTGTAAGCCGGAATGCCGTAGCCATTCTCAGCGGCGTGATCCAGCAGTAATCTCAGTGAGACAAGCGCCATAAAAATCCTCCTAGTGTGTTCTCGCCGTTAGGCCTTCAAGACGTTTAAGAGCATTCCATCTAACAATTATCCGAGTCCAGGTCGGCAGCGGTAGCCAGATGTACTGGTTTAGCCAACATCCTGAATGGAGCATTAGCCGAAACACTCTGAGTAGGTAACCTTACTCACCAATCTTAGAATAGATCGATGATCCATAACGAAATGTTTGGATAAGCTAAAACTAAGCTTAAAAGAACTCCCCACTCGGCCAGGGTGTGTTGCACCCCTGCTATTTAACCCATCATAGATCACTGCGGCGCACAGTCTGCCCGTTGCGCTACCCGTTGCGCTATTAGAGGGATTTAGAGAGGCATCTCAAAAAATGGGTCGCCTGGGATTCGAACCCAGGACCAATCGGTTAAAAGCCGAGTGCTCTACCGCTGAGCTAGCGACCCCCGCAAGGGGAAGTTGTGTTTAGTTATGAACCAGACACGGCTTATAAACATAGCATACGGTCTGCGCCATTTTGCAAAAGCCTAAAAATATTCTGCCAAATTTCCGGGTTGGCCGCTGAGCTGAGCCTAGGACTTCTAGTCCTAGGCTCAAAACCGAAATCCTCTGAAGCGGATTGGGATTCGAGTTCCCCAGTCTGCGACCGCTGACTTTCGCTATGAGCTAGGGAGTTCACTCCCTGGCGGTTGTGGCCGGAGTCCCCCCCGGCGAAGCCACCGTAGGGTGGGCACTGCCCACCATTAGACCGTAGGGTGGGCACTGCCCACCATTAGACCGTAGGGTGGGCACTGCCCACCATTGGCGAGAAAGTCTTCCAGAAGTCGCCTACGTCCTTTTCAACCTCCCCCTGGCAAAGCGATCGCGATCGCATATTGAGTTTCGGCGGCAGTTCTCACCTCACCCACCAGGGCAGCGGCGGGGTAACCGCTGCGGCGAAGGTCGTCTAGACATTGCTGGGCGATCGCAGCGGGCACAGCGGCCAACAGTCCCCCAGCAGTTTGGGGGTCAAACAGCAGCGGGTAGAGCGGGTGGTTAGCTCCCCGCGGGTCGATGACGTCAGCAATCTGGAGGTTTTGGGGATGGAGGCTGCTGAGAATGCCTGCGGTCAGAGTGTCTGTGGCCCCGGTGAGCACCGGCAGCGCATCTAAATCAACCAGGGCGGTGACGCCAGAGGCACGGGTCATTTCGATCAGGTGCCCGGCCAGGCCAAAGCCGGTGACATCGGTACAGGCGGTGGCCCCGTGGGCGCGAAAGATATCGGCGGCGGCCCGGTTGGGGGTGAGCATGGCGGCGATCGCCCCCTCAATCCACCTTCCCTTGGCCTTGCCCTGCATCTCGGCGGCAAACAATGTCCCCGTACCCAGGGGCTGGGTGAGAATCAGGGCGTCCCTCGGCTGCATGCCGCTTTTTCTCAGCAGCGTTTGGGGGTCGGCGACGCCGTTGCAGGCAAAGCCCAGGGCCAGCTGGGGGCCGATGGTGGTGTGCCCCCCCACCAGGGGGGTGCCGCTGTCCAGGAGCCCCTTGGTGGTGCCCGCCAAAATTTGGTAGAGCATCTCGGCCTGCTTAGGCGGGGTGGCGTAGGGTACCTGCACCAGGGCCAGCACGGTGTGGGGCTGGGCACCCATGGCGTAGAGGTCGCTGAGACAGTGCTTGAGGCCGATTTGGGCAAAGACAAAGGGATCGTCTACCAGGGCGGTGAAGTAGTCGACGGTGTGCACCATGGCCAGACCGGGGGGCACGGTGACCACGGCGGCATCGTCGGGGGCATCGAGGCCAATCAGCACCGACCCGCTGGGGAGGGTGGGGAAGTCTGCTCGCACTCGGCGGAGGGCGTCTGACAGGGCGGTGCTGCCGACTTTGGAGCCGCAGCCGGCGCAGGGGGGAGGGGAGGGGGTGGGTGGGTGAGTGGGTGGGTGGGTAGGTGAGGTGGGTGAGGGGGTGAGGAAGTGAAGGGGTGAAGGGGTGGGTGGGTGGGGGGTAGACATTTCGCCCAGGGGGAGGTCCCGGAAGCGGGCCATGAATTTGCGGTCGATGTGGTCTTTCCAGCGGTGGGCTAGGGCGGTCTCTAGAGCAAAGGGGCCACGGGAGGCGATCGCCTGCCCATCTCCGGTCTCGATCAGGGTGAGAAACTGCTTTTGGGGGCAAAAGGGCTTGAGCGGCTGGCCCTGCACGTAGCGGCGCAGGTTCTCGGTCAGCGGCGGCCCCTGGCGCACGGCAAACACTCCGGCCTTGGGGCGGGGGTGGTGCACCATGGTGGCCACGTCGCCGGCGGCAAACACGTTGGGGTGGGAGAGGGTTTGCAGGGTGTCGCCCAGGGCGATGAAGCCTTGGTCAGTCAGCGACAGACCAGAATTTTGCAGCCAGTCGGGGGCGCTAGCGCTAGTTACCCAAAAGACGCGATCGCACTTTACCCGCACCCCCGACTCGCTCCGCACTACCCGCTGACCCGTGGCATCATCCAACGAGATTTCTTCTACCGCGTCGCTGAGATAGAGCTGAATGCCGCGCGATCGCAGCACTTTCTCTAGCCGTCGCCGGGTCCAGCGGTTGCGCTCTGTCGCCAGCTCTCCGCCCCGGTGAAACAAATGCAGGGTGAGGTGTGAGGGGGGCCGCCCCAGGTCAGATAGCAATTTCACCAGGCGCTCGTGCAGGCCGATGGTTAGCTCGACGCCGCCCACGCCGCCGCCGACCACTGCCAGGGCGATCGGCTTTTGAGGATTTGCTGCAACCGTTTCAAGAAAGGCTTGCCACTGTTGCAGCAGGGTGGGCACGGGTTTGGCGGCGATCGCATATTCTGCTGCCCCCGGCACTGCCACCGTTCCTGGGGTGCTGCCCGTGTCGATCGACAGCACGTCGTAGGCGATGGCCGGGTGGTGGGCGCACTGCACCCGCTGCCGAGCAGTGTCGACCCCTACGGCGCGATCGACCACCAGGCGGCACTGGGCAAATCGGGCCAGGGGCCGCAGGTCAATGTGGGCCTCATCGAAGCTGTAGCGCCCGGCCACGTAGCTGGGCAGCATACCCGAGTAGGGCGTATCCACCAGGTCGGTAATCAGCGTCAACCGCACCCCAGGGATGGGGGCCATGCCCCACCGCCGCAGCACCAAGGCGTGGGTGTGACCGCCGCCCACCAGCACCACGTCGGTGGTGATCTCGGGTTGAGTCTGCATCATGGCCCAGGTCTATCCATTTTAAAAATCGACCCCGCGCTTGAGGTCAATGCCTTTCTCGGCGTAGTGCTTGTGGTTAAACACCTCTGAGTGGGTGCTGGCCAGCTCAAAGTAGGCGGGGCGATTTTTGCAGCGCCCGGTGATGATCACCTCGGTGCCGCGCGGCTTGCGCAGCAGCGCCTGTACGATCGGGTCTTCGGGCAAGAGCTCTAGGTCTACCGTGGGGTTGAGCTCGTCAAGAATGATGGTTTTGTAGAGGCCCGAGGCGATCGCCGTGCGGGCAATCTCCCAGCCGCGTTCGGCCTCCACGTAGTCAATTTCCTGCTGCTGGCCGCGCCAGACGATCGCATCGCGGCCGCAGCGCTGGTGGTCGACCAGGTTGGGGTAGATCTTGCGCAGGGCGGCGATCGCCGCATCTTCGGTGTAGCCATTGCCCCCTTTGAGCCACTGGATAATCAGCACCCGGTGGGAGAGGTCTTGGCTAATACCCCGCCCGATCGCCTGGAGCGCCTTGCCCAGGGCGCTGGTCGATTTACCCTTGCCCGAACCGGTGTAGATTTCGATGCCCTCGATGCCTTCGATCCCCTCGGCCCTCGGCTGGGGTTTCATCTCTGAGTGCAGGTCAGCGACATCGAGCAGGGGTTGGGGGGCACCGCGCCCGGTGGCGATGATCTCCAGGTGGTCGGGCTTGTGGCGCAGGGTTTTGGCCACCTCGTCGATGTCGAGCAGCCCCAGGTCGAGCACCGGGTTGATCTCGTCGAGCACCACCACAGAGTAGAGACCCGATGCGATCGCCCCCTTGGCCACATCCCAGCCCCGCTGGGCTTCCTGCTTGTCAAATTTGGTGATGTCGTCGGGGCCAAAAAACTCGGCCCGCCCGGTGCGCACCTGGTCAATCAGGTGGGGAAAGCCCCGCTGGAGGGCCTCAATGGCAGCATCTTCGTCGTAGGTGCGGCCCGGCCCCTTGAGAAACCGCAGCAGCAGCACCCGGCTTTCTAAAAAGTGGTGAATGCCCAGGCCAATGGAGCGCAGCACCACCCCCAGGGCCACCTGGGACTTGCCCTTGCCTTCGCCGTCGTAGACGTGAATCTGACCTGTAAGCCGCTCATTGCCCTGCTGGGCGGTGCGAATGCCGATGCCGGTTCTGACCATGGTGTTGGGGGTTGGAGGTTGGGGGTTGGGTTTCGGGTTTTGGGTGCTGGGTTTTGGGACTGGGTGTTGCGTTTTATGGAGCGGCCGTTCTAGTACTTGACCAACCTGATTGTGACAGGCTCTAACGATCTAAAGGTGCACGGTAAAAGGTGTACGGTTCACGGCAGTCCTTGAACCGTACACCGTACACCGCGCCCCCCACTAACCTGTCACCTTTGGCTTGGCAGACTACTAGACTCAATCTAGAGTTTTAACAATCTAGAATCTTAGCGAACTAGACGCCAAAGGGGGGCCGAGGCTATACCCTTGAAAGTGCACTGCGAACCCGCGTCCGGGGGTGACCCCGGCGCCCCACTCTCACCTCCCCCATGCCGATCACCAACCTGCTGTCAGAACTGGGTATTTTGCCGCTGCGGGCGATCGCCTTTCAGACCCTGCTGCTGCTGGTAGCCATGGTGCTCGAAGCCATGGTGCTGCGCCAGCAGCTGCGTCTGGGCTATCGCACCAGTATGCAGTACGCTGCCACCCTTAATCTGCTGGCCACCAGCCTAGGCTGGGTAGCCTTTTTGGCTCTGGAGGCGGTGCTACCGCTGGCGCTGCGGAGCCAGGTGATCAGCTACGTGCTGTTTAATCGGTTTTACCTCAACGGCTGGCGTGAGGTGCTGCCGGTGGTGGTGGTGGTGACGGCAATCTCCGCCTTCTTCGTCACCTACTGGATCAAGCTCCAGGGTTTGATCTGGCTCCAGCAGCTGCTGGGCCAGCAGCCCATAGAAACCGACCCACAGCCCGTGGAAATTAACCGCCGCCAGCTCTACGAGCGGGCGCGCCGGGGCCAGGGCCGGGGTCAATTTGGGGGTCAGCGAGGCAATTCACCCCGTACCCTGGCGGTGCTCCAAGCCAACGCCGCCAGTTTCACGGCCATTCTGGTGTTGCTGCTGTTAATCAACCAGGTGGGGGTGCTGGCGTGGTAATCGTGCTGGTTTTGAAGTGGCTTAAGCAGGCCTTCGTTACGCTGAAAACACTACTGCTGCCACCGCGCTATTTTTCGTGGCTGACAGTGATTTACATGAGCCTGTTCTCATGGCTGGTGTCTCTGCTAGCCCGCCTAGTAGCAGCCACACCCTTCACCGTAGGTCTGCTGGCCACCATCAGCTGGATCTGCCTTGCCCTGGGGGTGGGCTGGGCGCTGGAAGCCAGTAATATTCGCCCCTTTGGCGTGTCGATTTCCGCCTGGGTGGCGGGGGCAATTCTCTGCCTGTTTTTGTTTGGCTCCTGGGGCGGGCGGTGGCTTCAGCCCGCCCTGGTGTCGTGGCCGCTGGTCTCCTTTGCCATCATGGCGGCCCCCAAGCTGGTGAGCTGGGATTTTAACCTCAAAGACCCGCCCGGGCAGGTGCGTCAGCAGCTGGCCTTGCTGTTTTGCCTCAGCCTGTTGTTTAGCAGCTGGTTTCAGTTTTACTTTCGCATTCAAACCTGGGTGCGCGACTACCCCAGTCTGGTGGCCGACAGCGTTGAAAACAGTGCCTTTGTCTATCGGTTTCCGGGCCAGACGGTTGCCCTTCCCGCCGGGGTCAACCATCTCACTGTGGCCGAAGAAATGTTACGAGAGCAGGTGCACAATAAGCCCTGGCCCTCGGTGGAGCGCTGGCTGCTCAACCTAGACGGCCAGCGCCAGGCCATAGAACGCCAGGTACAAAGCCGCATGGGCCTCGACCCATCGCTGGAAGACAGCCTGTGGCGCATTGACTTTCAGCCTCTGTCTAGCGGCAATGGCTACATTCTCAAACTCTGGGCTATCTGGTCTGGCCCCGCCGCCAGCGAGAGCGGCTATTACCTGGAGAAGTCTTGCCTGCTAATGCCGGTGAGCCAGGGCAACCTGGGCGCTCCGGCGGCCGCTGCGCCCGAGACCGCTGCGCCTGGCTATGCCACCACCCAGTGGGGCAGCCTCACCTGCGATCTCGCCACACCGCGCCAGGCTGGGCACCCTAGGGACGTACAGCGCAGCAGCTAGGCAAAAGGGGCCTTTAGTAATGAGAGCGAGGAGAGGGATGGGGATGAGAGCAATGGGGGGAAAGACAACATCCATGGTGCTATCTCGGATTGGGGTGATTGCCCGCACGGTGTTTCTAGAGGTGATTCGCGATCGCATTCTCTACCTGGTGGCGCTGTTTGCCCTGGTGCTGGTGATTGCTAACGTGCTGTTGCCCGACATTGCCGCCGGGGCGCAGGATAAAATCTTGCTCGACCTGGGGCTGGCGGGCATTCACCTGCTGAGCGTGATTGTGGCCGTATTTGTCGGCACCGGCCTGATCAACAAAGAAATTGAAAAGCGCACGGTGCTGGTGCTGATTGCCAAGCCCGTCAGCCGGGCCGAGTTTATTGTGGGCAAGCACCTGGGCCTCACCGCCGTGCTGGCGGTGCTGATCGCCGCCCTGGGGCTAATTTTCATGGTGGTGCTGGGGGTCAGCGGCATTCCCTTTGATGTTGGCAGCATTGCGCTGTCTCTAGTCTTTATGGTGCTAGAGGCGGCGCTGCTGGTGGCGGTGGCGATTGTGTTTGGGGTGTTTACCAGCTCGCTGCTGGCCACTCTGCTCACCTTTGCGGTGTACCTAATGGGCCACCTCAGCCAAGACCTGGTGGCCTTTGGCGAGCTCAGCGACAACCCGGCAGTGCAGCGGCTGACCAACACCCTTTACCTGGTGCTGCCCGACCTAGAGCGCCTCAACCTGCGCAACGAAGCCGTCTACGGCATGGGTCTCTTGCCTAGCCCCCCCGAGCTATGGGGCCACGGGCTGTACGGGCTGCTCTACACGGCGCTGCTGCTCACCGTGGCGATCATTATTTTTTCGCGCCGCCAGTTTTAGGAGTCTGCCAAGCCAAAGGTGACAGGTTGGTGGGGTTTACGGTTTGCAGTTCACGGTTCACGGCAGTCCTTGAACCGTAAACCGCATACCTTGCACCTTTGAACCGCCGGGTTCAGATCTTGCTTAAACGTCTACCACGGTTGAGTTAGATAGGGTCTTGCGGGCGGCCAGGGCAGCGGCTAGTAGGCTAATGCCGCTAAACAGCAGGCTGATGCCCACGTACAGACCAATCAGCCAGAGGGCGCTGATGGGCCAGCGATTGAGCACCATAATGCCGAGAATCAGGGTGACCATGCCGTTGAGCACCACCAGCCACGACATGCTGCGGCCCACCTTTTGGGTAAACCCCATGACAATGGTGAAGATGCCCTCGACGACAAACAAAATACCAAAGGCCAGGGTGAGAGCCAGCAGCGCCGCCCCCAGGTTAAATAGAATGTACAGGCCGGCGATCGCATAGAAAATGCCGATAATCAGGTTTAGCCAAAACCCTCTAACCGGATGTGAGCGAAAGGATTGAACAACCATAACAATGCCGCTGACGAGCGCGATCCACCCCATCATGGCGGTAAAAAAGGCTGACGCTATCACGGGGGAAATAATGGCCAAAACACCCAGCACAATCAGGGCAATGCTCAGGAAAATCACCCAGTTTGTTGACTTTTTAATCTCTTCGCTTGACAGAAAATCAGTTGTCATGGGGCTGTCTCCTTTTTAATTTTGGGGATTCGTAGCAGATTAGGCTCAGAATTTATAGCCTTTCCACAGGTAAAAGCCTACCTCTAGATTGAATCAGATTCTAGAAATATCTCCAGATCTTAATCACTGCCTATAGTACAGCAGGCAGCCCGATCCAGCCGTTGTCGGCAAAGTATTTTAGTACCGCTCTCTATTCTTTTAAGTCAGTTCCTTCCTATAAATTTCATAGGATTTGCCTTGATCGATTTAGGCCATATTTCTTAATAGGGAGACTATCTTTTCTTAAGTTTAGTCAGCCACTTTCTTGCCGCTGAAACTCTGCCGCGATCGCAGTTCAAGACATTGCCCACTTGCCACGACCAGCGGGCATCAGCCGCTGTCTAGCCCATGGGGCCAGCAATTTGCTGAAGGCGCTGGCTTTCGAGGACGATCACCCGGCGGGCAAAGGCGGGGTCTTGGTCAATCAGGTTATCAAGGGCATCGACGGGCACGGCCAAAATGCGGGTGGGGGCGCTGTCGGCCACGATCGCATTGTCGAGGGTGCCACGGGTGAGCACCTCCAGCTCGTCGAGCACCTGGCCGGGGCAAAACTGCTCCATCTGGGTGCCCTGGGGGCGATTTTGGTGAATGCTGGCTTCACCCTCCACTAAAATCAACAGCTCGCGGCAGGTGTCGCCCGCATCGCTAATGGTGTCGCCGGGGTCGTAGGTTTTGATCTGGGCCAGACCAGCCAGGGCCAGCAGGGTGCTGGGTTCTAGGCGATGAAAGAAGTCGCTGTTGAACAGGTAGACCACCTTCTCTAGCTCAGGCATCGTGGCTAGGGTCAGGGCCGTAGAGGATAGCGCCTGCTCTGCGGTGGCTGTGAGCAGAGGGGATGGGGCCAGCTGAAGCAGCTTTTGGCTGGCCACCTGGACTCGGCCAGGCTCTAGCTGGGCGATCAGGTAGAGGGCGGCAGCGGGCACCAGAGGGTTGTAGTGGTCGAGCAGGTTTTCTAGGTGGCTGAGGGTGTCGGCGGGCGTCGGCGGGCGGGGGGCGGGCTGATCGCGGTCAGTTTGCAGGGTGTGGATCAGCTCTGGCGACAGCTGATCTAGGTATTGGCCCGCCTTGAGCGCCGCCAGGGGCAGAGGCGCAAGCTGGTTTAGGGTTTGGGCCAGCGCCAGCGCTTCTGCGGCGGGCAGGGTTGCAAGGGTTTCTAGCAGCGATCGCACAATCAGATCCTGCTTGTGGCCCAGGGCCTCTTGAATCAGCGCCACCACGGGCCGGTGGGCCTCAAGCGCAGGCAGGGTGAGGGCCTGGTCGGCGGCAATCCATTCGCGCAGGCGGGCCAGCAGCCCCTCGGCCCGCTGGGTGGCCTGGGCTGGAGAGGCGAGGCCGCTGAGCACCCACGCCTCCTCCTGGGGGGTGATCAAATACTCCTGCCGCAGGGCGCGTAGGGATGGGGTATCGGCAGTATTGATGGACATCAACTCAGGCTGAGTCTGCTGGAGGTGCAGCAGGCGCTCGAGCGATCGCCGGTAGCCACTAATACGCACCAAATTTTCTAGACTGCGCTGGCGATCGGGGTTGAGCAGGTCAGGGTCTTCCACCCCTAGTTCTTCTAAAACCTCTCGGTGCTCGTCGGCGGAAATGCCCAGCTCCTGGCGCATCTGGGCCAGCACGTCGAGGCTGCTGGCGCTGTCGACATAGCCCTCTTCGAGGGCGTCGCGCACCACGCCTTTATAGACCCGGTGGCGTTTTTCGCGGGTGAAGTTGGGCAGCACCTTGGCCAGCACGTAGACCTCATCGGCGTGGAGGTCATCCAAAGAGCGCCCGTCCAGCACCAGAGACACATCCAGGTCGAGCTTGGCCAACTGCTTGCGAAGGCGGCTGGCCAGGTTTTCGCGGCGATAGCGGTCGGGGCTGCGCCGCCAGCTCCTTTGCAGCCACAGGGTGCTCAAAAACAGCACCAGCCCGTCAAAGCCAAACTGTACCCAGCCGGGGGTGAGCAGCAGCAGGGGCCGCCCAGCAAAGAAAAAGAAAATATTAAAGGCCAAGAAGGTGACAATCGCAAACACCCGGTGCTGCACCAGGTCGGCGTTGAGGGGGGCCGGCTTGCGCCAGGGATAGACCTGGGCGCGGCTGGCGATTAACCGCCCCAGGCCAATGCCCCCTAGGGTAAAGGCACCCAACACCAGGGGGACGGCAAACAGCTTAGGAATGGCGATCGCCCGCCCCGCCAGGTACAGCCCCGGATTCATCAGCGCGCCCAGCTGGTTGGGGTCGCGGTTCCAAACTCCCGAAAAGTAGTAGTCCCAGTTGCCCGCGTAGAGGTAGTAGTAAACAAAGTAGCCCACCATCAGCCCCAGGTAGCCGTAGCGCATAAACGATTCTTCGCGCCGATGCAGCCCGGCCCAGTAGGTGCGCTCTGAGTCGATGTCAAAACAGGGGCTTTGGCAGGCTACGCAGGCGCTGGTTTCGCTGCCGTCGGCCTCTACCGTGCGGCACATCGACTGGGTAATGCGGCTCTCGCTGGTGTGGGCCTGGCTGCCCAACAGGCCGCGAGGTTCGCTAAACACGGTCTGCACCGGGGCCATGGGGCAAAAATATTGGCACCAGCTTTTGCCGCCGTAGATGTAGCCGACGGCGATCGCCGCCCCGATGGTAAACACCAGCCAGCTGCCCAGCACCAGGCGATCGGCATTGAAGAACAGAATCCGCCCGCACAGCCCCAGGAAGAGATAGGCAAACTGCACGTACTGATAGTTGCGCCCCAGCCACGACTCCGACTGCACCTTGGCCAGCTCGTAGCGCACCTTGCCGGTCTTGGCATTTTCGCGCTTGAACTGCCGCTGCCAGCCCAGCGCCCGAGGAATCTGCGACAGAAACGACAGTGGGCAAATGCGTCGCCACAGTTCGTGGCTAAACACTAGCAAAATAAAAATGCCCGACGGCACGATCGCCCCCCAAAACAGCGTTGCCCCAATGGGCTGGGGCGCTTCTTCGACGCAGACGCCCTGCACTTGGACACAAGCCCCAGTCAGTCGCAGCGGGCTCCAGGGATGGTCAGGCTCCGTCAGCGCTGCCGTCCAGGGGTCGTAGAACAGCGACACAATCAGCAGCACCCAGCCCACGGTCACCACCCACCGAATCTGGTGCATGCGGCGTTCAGAAATTTGGGCAAACATACGAAGGAGGCTCCTAGCCCAGCGCTGGCTGGTAGAGTTAGGTTCTTGCGGTAGCGATCACCACTCGCTCCCAGTCTCACCTAGGGGTGCTGCCTGAGGTTTCGCCCCCAGCGCCGCCTCAGGCAATGCTCTGAATAGTAAAGCCTAATTCTAAAAACCCGATAGGAATTGAGCGGCTTTACAGGCTGACTCACCTCGCCCCGGCTCACCTCGCCCCGTCTAACTCCGGCCATGCAGCGGCAAACAGCGTTGATGCTCTTATACCAAATCCTGCTGGTCTACCCCCGATTCAGAAGGGTAAACAACCGTTTACCCCTACGGTTTGGCCTTTTGGGAATCGGGGTTATGTAACTCGGATTTAGTATTATTTATAGCCACAGTCATTTTGGTACTCGGCGCGGTGGTGGGGGCGCTACCGGCGATGATAACTCCAATGATGTTTGACGACCCCAGGGCGATAGAAAGCCCCGCGACCATCACCCTGGCCCTCAGCATTGCCACCTTCCCCGTCGTGTGTGTCTTAGCAGTACTGGTTAGCTGGCTAGTGTTCTGGCTGCCGGTCTTTGCTGACCTGCCCCACCGCTATCTGTGGGCCTGCGGTCTAACGGCTCTATCCCTGATCAATGTGGCCACCGCCGGGCTGACCCTCGCCTGGACTGCCTACTTCAACGGCGGTTCTTTTTCCTGAGGGTAGGGCTTAGGGCGATCAGCTATCTGTAGATCTGCCCGCCAGATCTCAGCACCTGGGTTAAACCTGGCTTTGATAGAGAATCTGTGCAATTCGCTGGCCGGGTTCGCAGAGGGCGTCGCGGGCGACGACGGCGATCTCTCCAGCGACGGTGGCGCGGTACTCGGCCACCACATCGCCAAAGGCATTGCGCTGGAGCGCTACGGGCTGGCCGGGGGTGACGCGATCGCGCAACCCCACCCGCAGCTCTAAAAAACCGCCCGCCGTCGCCCGCACAGTCTCCAGCTCGTTGCCAAACACGGTGCCTACGGCGGCGGCGGTGCGCCCCAGGGGGCCTTCTACCATGCCGTAGTGCTTAAGCACGTTGAGGCTGCCCTCCACCGCCAGGGCAATTTTCTCAGGTTCGAAGCGGCGGCCCTCGCCAATCTCGATGGTCAGCGCCGGAATGCCTGCCTCCACCAAGGCTGTCTCTAGGGTGCCGCCCAGGCCAGGGTCATCTTTAATGTGCTCTACGGGGAAGAGTTCGGCCATCTGGCGAATGGCAGGCTGGCGCAGATCGGCAAACAGAAACAGGGTAAAAGCGCTGCCCGTGGTGATCGTGTGGTAGTCGAGCACTGCCTCGACATTGGGCACAAACAGCCGCTGCCACAGCAGCCCGGCGTGGCGAGCGGCGGCATTGTCGGCAGTTTCATCGCCGGGCCACACCCGATTCATGTCGATGCCCACGCCCCCCTGCTGGGCGCTGGGCCAAAATGAGCGGGAATATTCCAGGGCCGGGCGCGATACGCCCAGCAGCGCAATCACCGTGCCGGTCATTGCCGTCGGATCGAGCTGGGCCATCACCCGCTGCACCGCGTCGATGCCGCTGACCTCGTCACCGTGAATGCCCGCCACCAGGGCAATGCAGGGGCCAGAGCCAGGCTTTCCTGGGGAGCTGCCTACCCCCCTGGCCACCAGCACCGGTACATACCAGTGCTGCCCCGTGCCCATCTGCACCCCCTGAAAGAAAAACCGATGACTCTGGCCCGCCGGTAGGTCGGCCACCCCCAGGTGACTGATCACCGGCACCCCCTGAACCACATCGCCGGTATAGACCGTTTTGACGGGGGTGGGAACGGGAGCGGCGTTGATCAGAGTGGTCATGGTGAGTGGCGATGGGGACTTACACCAGCGGCTGGTGGGTCTTTAGATTAAACCGATAGCCCTGGGGTAAGATGTGCAGCTTAACACCGCACAGGGCGATCGGCTCATCGTGAAGCAGACCTTCCAGGTTGTTGTGGGTAGCGCTGGTTTCATCCACCACCGTAACCGCCCCCCGACCAATCACGGTAAACTCGTCGCCTTCTACGACAATGCCTGTATCTTCGTCAATGCCCAGGCCCAGCACCGCCGGTTGCAGCACCAGGGCGGCCAGCAGGCGACCCAGGCGACCCCGCTGGGCAAAGTGCTGGTCGACGACTATGCCCGGCAAAAAACCCATGCCCGGCCCCATCTCTACCGCATCGACGCTGGGGTTAGACACCGACGTACCGCCGACAATCATCTCGTCGGGCATCATGGCAGCCCCGGCGCTAGTGCCGCCAATCACGACCCCTTCTCGGTGGCGCTGGTGAATGGCAGCGTCCAGGGGAGTGCCCTTAATAAAGTCAACAATCCGTGACTGATCGCCCCCGGTGAAGAAAATGCCGGTGGCCTCTGACACTTTGCGAATGCCGTCTTCGCGCTCAGAGTCTTCGCGGCGCTCGGTGTTGACAATTTCTACCGACTCAGCCCCAATCCGCTCAAACACGCGAATATATTGGTCGCCAACTTCGCCGGGCAGGCTGGTGGCGGCGGTCATAACAGCAATGCGAGCTTTGACGCCCCCGGCGGCGCGGACAAATTCGCGCAGGACAGTGCAATCGCCTTCTTTATCTTCTGCACCGCCGATGATGACCAGCGCGCCGGGTTGTTGATCGGTACCCATAGAGATGACTCCTTGAGGTGTCTATAAAGGATTTTTGGGGTATCTGTTGCTACAGAATTCCAGCATCCCAGATTGACGAGCCCATTGTGCTGTACTGATCGGCTGAGTCTCAGAGCCACGGGGAGTTGTCCAGGTTTGTCTTGGTGGCAAGAACTTAACTAAATATCCGCCATGAGGTCGGTGGTGGCGGGCAGTTTTTATCAAGGCCCTGCTTTCCCCAGGCAGGCTAGGCAATGCGCCAGGCACGTAGCCAGGCAGGCCAAGACGCGGTCAATCCACGGCCTGACTGGCCGGACGGGAGGCAAACAAATTCAAGCCCAGTTGTTCAGACAAAAACTGCGTCACCAACTGCCCCTTAACGCTGGTGCCCGCCTCATCGAGCGGCGGGGCAAAGGTGGCCAGGCCGCCCTTGCCGGGGGAAACCGTCAGCAAACCACCGCTGACGCCGCTTTTGCCGGGCAGCCCCGTTTCGTAGAGCAGTCGCCCGAGTTTTCGTACAGCCCGGCGGTGACCATGACGGCGAGCACGTGCTCACAATGGATCGGGTCAATGATGGCGTCGTGGGTGATGGGGTTGACGCCGCCGTTAGCCAAGGTCGCCGCCATCACCGCCAGATCTCGGGCGGTAACGTTGAGGCAGCACTGCTTGGTGTAGACATCGGTGGCCTCTACCGGGTCAAATTAGTGGGGAGAGGGGGGTGAGTTTTGAGTTAGGGGCCATAACTCAAAACTCAAAACTGATCTAGTAGCGCAGCGTCAGGGCAATGCGATCGTAGTCCGCTAAGACACCGTCGTCCATCAGCATGACTTCACCCCCCATGGCCAGCACCACCTCCATAATTTCGTCGATCGCGTCATCCATCACGTCGGTGCCGCCTTTTTCGTCGACGATTTGCAAGCCGCCTTTTTCGTCAACCACAGCAGGGATGTGGTAGCCGTTTTCGACCAGCAGTAGTTGGCCGCGCCCTTCATTGGCCATCTGCCAAATTTCTTCTAGGGCCGAGGCCACTTTTTTCTCGCTCATGGCGGTGTCGAGAGTGGCTAGGGCATCGGCGCGCTGCTGGGCGCGCACCTCCTGCACAATCGGCCACACCTGGGGCATCAGCTCGGCCTCGGTGGCGCTGTCAAAGTTGCCGG
>DAIPYU010000008.1:0-18950 GCA_036782635.1 Nodosilinea sp. CTOTU7353 | reverse complement strand
ATCGGCCACACCTGGGGCATCAGCTCGGCCTCGGTGGCGCTGTCAAAGTTGCCGGATCATGATCGTTTCCTATGGAGTCATCGGGGATGCCTGGGGCTATCCCTGTCTCGTTATAAGGGGTGAACAAGGTAGGGTGGGCAATGCCCACCTTTAACCTGGCGGCGTGACCATCATTTCAGCGGGCCATATCACGGTTGGGGCTGTGGGCTAGCTGGGGTGGATGGTGGGTACTACCCACCCTACGGGGCTTAGGGATGGGCCATGCGATCAAGGGCCACGGTGACGGCCAAAATCAAAATGTCGTTTTGGGATGGCTCGATCTGCACGCCGTAGGTGTTGGCGATGCGAAACCAGCGTTTAGAAATTTCGGCCACTTTGCGACCGTCTTCACCGATGGTGTACTCGTAGTCGAGCACGTTGCCCTTGACGGCCAGGTCGGGGCCGTCACCTACTTTGACCGTCCAGCGATCGCGTAGGGGCGAAATCAGCGCCTTTTTCACCGTGGCCAGGGGCTCATCGTTGGCCCCCTCAATGGTCATGGTGTCTTTGATAGTGAGCAGCTTTTCCTGGATTTTGCACACCCGGTTGCCCTGCATGTCTTCAAAGAAGAGGGTGTTGCGAATGCGCAGCAGCTTGCCGTCTACCTTGAACACCCGCTGGCCCTGGCTGTCTTCAATCCAAAAGTCGTCGCCCAGGGAAAATAAACTCTCCCGCAGGCGGTACTGGGTGGCGCTGCCCCGGCGGCCAAATACCTCCCGTTCTTCTTTACGCTGTTCGCGGCGGCTCGGTCGATCTTTGTTAAACATGGTACTTCCTTGAGTAGGGTGGGCAATGCCCACCATTGGGTTGAGGGTCGGCGCAGGGGGTTTGATGAACGCTACCTTGTTTAGGGGCAGGGCGGGTTGAGCTGTTGGTAGATCAGGTGTGAGGTGGGCAATGCCCACCCTACGAGGGAAGGCTATTTAAGCCTCTGGGGTAATCTCATCCTCTGCTGGTTCGAGAAGAATTTCTGCTTCCTCCAGAAATAGACCGTCGTCGGTGAGGGCCAGGCCGCTGGCGGTGAGGGTGTCGCCGCTCTGGGCCACGCGGGCGGCCCCCATGGCTTCGCCACTGGCTCCGGCGGTGTAGAGCACGTTGCCCCCGGCCTCTAGCTGATCGGCAATGTCAGGGTCGTTAAAGGCAGCCACAATAATTTGAATGGGGCGATCGCTCATGATATTTATCTCCTGAAAACAACATTTGAAACCGTAGGGTGGGCACCGCCCACCACTCTTTGGGCTCTGGTCAGCACCCCCATTGGGGCAATGAAACCGGTGGAAAACTAAAGGTCAGACCCAACTAAAACTGCTCCAGCCCGAGGAAATTGGTCTTGCTGTTGTCGGCGATCGTGCTGCAATCGCTGGAGAGCACCCGCGAGTTAAACACCTCAATACGGCAGGTGCCGGTGGTATTGGTAATAATCCGCAGGTTGGCCGAAGAATCGAAGCTGCGTACCCGCGTAAACAGGCTAAAGCTATTGGCATTGGCCGGGTCGTCGGTGCGCCGGGTGATGGCCCCGCGATACTGCACCCGCGCCGGAGATTGACCGCGCACGTTCGACGGCAAAATCTCCGTCAGCTCCAGGCCAAAGTTTTCGCCATCGAGGTTTAGCGTCACATTGGCATTGCGGCCTCGGTTAAAGGAGGCCCCCTGGGCCACCCCGCGTCCCTGGGACAGGTTGGTTGGCGCTGATCGATTAGGAATCTGGGCCTGGGTTGCTACCGGAGCCATGAGGGCAACCCCCAGGGCGATCACGATTCCGGTTAAAACAATGGGCAAATAATTGGGTTTAACCATTTGAAACGCCTGAGTGGTGATAAGCGATAAAAACAACAGATCGGAAGATTGGATTAACTTCGGGTTAGATGCTTCAGGGAGCCTGAGCAATTTCAGCCCAGACCCACTGCCGCCTAGAACTGCTCCATACCGCGAAATTCGGTCGATAGACCCACTACAGTTAAGTCGGCAGGAAAGGCGGGTGCCGTAACATGGCAGATGGAGCTAACCACTAGCGCATCAAACACCTCAATACGGCAGGTGCCCGAGGCATCAAAGACCTGTCCGTCGCCCAGGGAAGATGCAAACGAGTTGACCCGAGTCTCTAGCACAAAGCCATTGACGCCCCGAGACCCCGCAGATCGACGGGTGATGGTGCCCTGGTAGATCATGTCCAGGTTGTCTCCGCCGATGGCATCGAGGGAAAGACTAAAGTTGTTCGCGCTGTTGGCGCTCAGCATGGCGTTGGCCTGACGCCCAATCATAAATTTGGAACCGGTGGCAATCCCTCGGCCGGGGAAGGTACCATCCCTAGCGGTGGGTGCCTCACCACCTTGAAACTCTGTGGATAGGCCAATTCTGCCCTCCCAATTGCCGGGGGCCGGAGCGGTAATATTGCAGGTAGAGGTCACCACCTGCGAGTTAAATACCTCAATGCGGCAGGTGCCTTCGGCGTCAAAGACCACCCCTTCTACCACAGACGACATAAACGAATCGACTCGGGTCTCTAGCACTAGGCCATTGACACCAAGGCGACTGGCCGACCTGCGAACTACGGTGCCCTGGTAGAGAACGGTATCTCCACCAGCGACAATAGAAAAGCTAAAGCTGCTGCTGGCATTGTTAAAACTGACCATCGCACTGGCCTGACGACCGGCGGTGAATTTAGAACCGGTCGCAATCCCCGTTCCGGCAAATGTTCCATCGCCGGGGGGAAAATCAATCACCGGGAAAGACTGGGCTAACTGCGGAGCTACAGCTGAACTCGCCAGGGGATAATCGGCTAATGGCTCATGGGCGGCAACAGCGCCCGCTATCCCCAGTGCCGCAAACACGACACCGGCCCCCAACCACGAGTAAACGGGTCTAATCATCGAAATCCTCAAAAATAACGGTGTAGGCATTGGTAAACAGGCTGCAAAGAGCCATCTCCTAGGACGACCCTTTGCCCCCGGCCTGGCCTACTCGCAGGCGGCGATCGAGAGGTTGTAGAAGTTGCCATTGATGCCGCCAGTGCGGGCGTTGACAATGGCAGGCTGTCGGCCCGTCGGCGACTCAAAGGGAATAGCAATGGTCTCCCCCGCCTGCACGTCAGCCCGTGAACTAAAGACCTGTTCTACTCCCCCGTGGGACTGCCTCAGGTTGATATCCATCCAGTAGGGGGCTGTATTTTCTGGGGTGACCAGGGCCACAAAATAGCTAAAGTTGGGCTGGTTAGGCACCAAAAAGTCTAAATGCCAGTTGTTTCTAGCGATGCGACGGTTTTCAATGCGGCGGCGCACCTCAGTCTTGCCGGTGACGACCTCTTGCAGCAGTACGCAAGAGTCTGTCGTTGGCTCGGTCAACTCAGCCTGAGCCAACTGCTGGGGTTCAGGGCTGAGTTGGGGTGCAGCGGCGATCGCACCTGGCATGAGGGCAACGCCCGTAACCACGCCAGCGACCACAGCCACAATCTTGTTAGCGTTCACAGTTTTTGCCTCGATCCTAAAAAACAGTTGTCTAAAAAAAGTAATTGAAACGGGATTTTGCCAATGGCCAGGAAAAGCCATCACCCGCAGTGAAAGCCCACAGGGGTTAGGGAGATCTGCCTAACCTCTGCGGGCTAGCAGAACCTACAGCTCAGCGCCGAAGTCTTCGCGCAGCTTAGCCTCTTGCTCCGCCGACAGGTTCGACTGAATCAGCTCGCCCATCTCATCGGCGGTAAAGGCTTCGCTGACCTTGTCCACAGTCACCTGTCCGGTGAGCAAAAATAGCGCCGAGGTTCCCTCAGTCACTTTTGAGCGCAGGTCTTTGATGAAGTCGTCGTTGATGCCGTAGTCGGTAAACTTGCCCGACAGAGCACCGGCCGTGGCACCCACAATCATGCCAAACAGCGGCACCAAGAAAATCAAGCCAAACAGCATGCCCCAAAAGGCTCCGCCCAAGGCACCCACACCCACCGTGCTGACAGCCTGGTTGGTCTTGGGCTTCTTGCGCCCCACGGGCCAGGTGACGATCGCAGCGTCTAGCACCTTGACAATCTCCTGTTTTTGCAGGTCTCCCAGCTTAGCCAGCGCCTTTTCGGCCCCTTCAGGAGTGCTAAATTTCCAAACTGTTAATGTAGACATAATGTCTCCTGCTAATACCTTGATTCAACTGATCATAGAATTCCAAGAGAGGCGATATAGCACAGTCTCCTGGGCTAAAACACCATAGCGTGTTTGCCATCGCAATCTTAGCCTAATACTACAAACCAAAGATTAAAAATCTAGCCATTATAAGCATCAGACTGATTTAAATTCATTAACTGAGACACTTGAGACGATAGAGTAGACGGATAAAAAGGCTTGTTGATCGCCCTAGAGAATCCCATCTGATTGAACTCCCTTAGGGTAAACCAGGTGGCTCTCGCACTCAGCAAGAAAAGAGTCACAGCCTTGGCTATAGAGTATTTTTTGAGCTGCTCTACCAATGCCAATCGCCAATTTCGATTAGGCAATCGCCTAAAACATCTCGAAGATCGGCTTCGTGCTCAATCAAAAGAATAAATTTTCTAGGCACTACACCGCCCTTTAAGGCATCCAAAAGGAACGTCCTAGTCCTGGAAAAATTTAGCTCCAGGATTAGGTCCGCTGAGATGACTATGCCAGTGAGCGTAGAGAAATACTATAGGAAAGTCATAGGACAAATAATTGGTTTAGGCCCTGTAAAAACCAGGCTAAGCCAGTCTAGATTTCGGGGCAGGCTTTGGTCAACCGGCTCCATCCATAGCTCCACTCCCGGCCCCGGCTTGAGCGAGAGGTCGAGTCATGTAGAGATGGCGCCTCACAAGCCTTGCTGCCTCCCGCATTTTTTTGGTGCTAGAGTAGTGAGTCCGCAGAAGCGAGGCAGGCGGCTCAGGGCATGGATTTTCAGGCGATCGCGCAATCTCTAATAGAGGCAGGCAGTTTTTTGGCCAGCCAGGGCTGGGCACCGGCCACCAGCGGCAACTATTCAGCTCGGCTGGCCGATGGCACCGTGGCAATCACCGTGTCGGGGCGCGACAAAGGGCGGCTCACCTCCAGCGACATCATGGTGGTTGACCTTCAGGGGCTGCCCCTCAGCCCTGGCCAGCGGTCCTCCGCCGAAACCCTGTTGCACACTAGTCTTTACCAGGCTTACCCAGCGGTGGGGGCGGTGCTGCACACCCACTCGATCAACTGCGTCAGCCTGTCTCGCTGGCTGCTGGGCCGGGGTCAAGATACCCTGAAATTAACCAACTATGAATTGCTCAAGGCGCTGCCGGGCATCACCACCCATGAGGATGAGGTAGCCTTGCCCATTGTGGCCAACAGCCAGGATATGGTGATCTTGAGTGAAGTGGTGCTCTCTCGGCTGGAGCAAATCGCCGCCCCGGTGGGCTACCTAATTGCCGGCCACGGACTGTACAGCTGGGGGGCCACCGTAGCCCAAGCACAGATGGCCACCGAGGCCTTAGAAGTTTTAATCAGCTGCACTCTGCAAGAGATCTATCTGCACCAACTCCCACTCCCTTAACCCCAACACCCAACACCCAACACCCGACACCTACCCCAAAGGCCCTGATCCCATGACTCTCCTACGTATCTTTAGCGACCAAGATGGTGCCACTCTGCTCGATGAGTACCGCGATGGGTCGGCGATCGCAGCGGCCCTCGCCACCGCTGGCGTACGCTTTGAGCAGTGGCAGACCCAGGCACCGCTGCCCCCGTCAGCGGTGCCAGAAGCCATTCTGACCGCCTACGCTAAAGACATTGATCGGCTCAAGGCCGAGGGGGGCTACGTCACTGCCGACGTGATTCGCATGCACCCTGAGCACCCCCAAAAGACCGAACTGCGGCAGAAATTTCTCGATGAGCACATTCACAAAGAAGATGAGGTGCGGTTCTTTGTCGAGGGGCAGGCGGTGTTTTATCTGCACCTGGGCGACAAAATCTACGCCACCCTCTGCACCGCTGGCGACCTGATCGGCGTGCCCGCCAACACCCCCCACTGGTTTGACATGGGCGAGGCTCCACAGTTTGCCGCCATTCGCCTTTTCAACAACCCCGAGGGCTGGGTGGCCCACTTTACCGGCAGCCCCATCGGCAAGGGGTTTCCTGAGTATTCGGCGTTTGCTTAACCCTGGGTTGGCTTAACTATGGTTTTATTTGAGGGGCAACCCATCGGTGCGATCGTGCTCGATATTGAAGGCACCACCACCGACATCGCCTTCGTTAAAAACACCCTGTTTCCCTACGCCGAACAGCGGCTAGAGCGGTTCATGGCTAATTTCGCCCCCACCGCTGAGGGGCAGACGATCTTGAACCAGGTGCGCTCTGAGGTAGACAACACCAACCTAAGCCAGGCTGACTGCGTTGCCCAACTGCTGGCCTGGGCCAGGGCCGACCAAAAGGTCACCCCGCTCAAGGCAGTGCAGGGGCTAATTTGGGAGGAGGGCTACCGCACCAAAGCGTACTACAGCCATCTCTACGAAGACGCCGCCGCCCACATTCAGGAGTGGCATCGGCGGGGGGTGCCTCTCTATATCTATTCGTCTGGCTCGATTGGGGCGCAGAAGCTGCTGTTTGCCAACACCATTGTGGGCGACCTCACCCCCTGCCTGCGAGGCTATTTTGACACCACCACCGGATCAAAGTTAGAGGCCGCTTCCTACGAAAAAATTGCCGCCACCCTGGGCATGGCGGCGGCAGAACTGCTGTTTTTGTCAGATCATCCGGGAGAATTGGCCGCCGCGCGCCAGGCTGGCTGGCTGGTGGGCGCAGTGCAGCGCCCCGGCACCGCCGACTTTGACCATGATCTGACGGTGGTGAGCGACTTTGGTCAACTGCCGCTGACCTTTAGCTGAGACCCAGGGGGTCGAGACTACGATTCCGGTCACCAGAGAGTGAATTCCCTGGTGACCGGGGTTATACCAAATCCGAGTCACATAACCCCGATTTCCAAAAGGCCAAACCGTAGGGGCAAACGGTTGTTTGCCCTGCTGAATCGGGGGTAGCCAAGCCGGATTTGGTATTAGAGGATTTAGCCGGCTGGGGCCGGCCCTAGAGCAGGTCTACGGTCTCAGTGTGGACGTCGCCCTCGAAGGGCTGTACCCCAGTTGCGGGATAGCTGTTGTCGTCGGGGCCAAAGATTCTGCCGATGGGTTCGGCGAAATATCGTATTAACCCCTCAAAAAAGTAGCCAAATACAGAGAGCTTCAGACCTTTCATGACTGGCACCTCGCGGCTTAGGGAATGGGTTTAGACAGTTGTCATCAGTTGTCGTAAAGCGGTGTAGCAGGTCAGGTGTTGATTATTTGGTGTAACCTGATGCCTAAATCCTAGGGGATTAGCAAGGGATCTTCAGTCTGACAGTGACCATTCTTTACAGCGGTTGGCAAGTTGTAATATATAGAACTGTCCCCTAACCATTGCTTTAGCAGTAAGGAGAATTTTCTGTGAGACGCAGTTTCGCGGCGATCGCTATTTTGGGCGGCATAGTGGGCAGCGGGGTGATCGTGCCCACCGCCCAGGGGGCTACGGCCCTAGAGACCAATGCCGCCGGGCCAACGACAACCGCAGCAAACTCCCTTTGGCTAGCCCAGAGCAGCAGCGGTCTCAGCGAGGCCCAGCAGGAGCAGGTTGACGAGCTGCTGCGCCAGGGCCAGGCGCGGGTGAGAGCTAACGACTACGCCGGGGCGATCGCGATCTATCAGCAGGCCGCCGCCATCGACCGTCAGAACCCTAGGCTGTTTTCGGGCATTGGCTACCTCTACACGCAGCAGGGCAATTACAGCGAGGCGATCGCCGCCTACCGCAGGGCGATCGACCTAGACGGTAGCAGCCTGGCCTTCCGCTACGGCCTGGCCCACAGCCAGTACCGCAATGGGCAGCTCGACGAGGCCCTGGCCACCTATCAAGACATTTTGGCGACCAACCCTCGGGAGGTGAACGCCCACCTGGGCGTCGGCGGCATCCAGCTCGAGCGCGACGACTACGACGGTGCCTTGACCACCTACCAGAGTCTGGCCCGCATTGCCCCCGGCAATGCCCAGGTGTATGAGGCCCTCGGTGCCCTCTACATTCGCCAAGAAAACTACGACCAGGCGCTGAGCTCGCTCAATCAGGGGCTGCGGTCTAACCCCAATAGCGGCAATCTTCACGCCAGCGTCGCCAGTATCTACCTGTTGCAAGGCAACTACTCTGAGGCTACTAAAAACCTGCGTGAGGCGCTGCGGGTCGAGCCTCAAAATGCCCAGGCCCAGCACCAGATGGGCTACGTGCTCTATCAAGAGGGCGATCGCGAAGCGGCCTTTAGCTATCTGCTGCGGGCGGTGCGCCTCGACCCCGATCTGGTGGCAGCCCACGCCCTGCTGGGGGAGCTACTGCTGGAGCGAGAGCAGTACCTGCAAGCGGTGCTCTCCTACCGCAAGGTAGCCGAAGCGCAGCCCAGTGACCCAGCGGCGTTTTACAACCTGGGCCTGGCCCTGTGGGGTCAGGGTCTTCAAGCCCAGGCGCTCTCTAACCTGGAGCTGGCCGCCATTCTCTACACCCGCCAAGACAACCCTGAGGGGGCCGAGCGCGCCCGCGAACTGATGGCCTTCTGGGGTTTTGAGCGGTAGCCCCATGCCCGAAGGCCCTGAAATTCGCCGTGCTGCAGATAAAATCCACCGGGCGATCGCCGGCAACATCGCCGCCGATGTCTTCTTTGCCTTTGATCGCCTCAAGCCCTACGAAGACGAGTTGGTGGGCCGCACCGTGACGGCGGTAACGCCCTACGGCAAGGCCATGGTCACCTCCTTTGACAACGGCCTCGGGGTCTACAGCCACAACCAGCTCTACGGCAAATGGGTCACCTGCAAGCCCCACGCCGCCCCCGAAACGCGCCGCCAGCTGCGCTTTGCGGTGCACACCCCCAGCCGGTGGGCGCTGCTCTACAGCGCCTCCAATATCGAGGTGCTGACTGCCGCAGCGGTGCTCGCCCACCCCTATATCGCCAAGCTCGGCCCCGACACCCTCGACCCCACCATTACCCCCGGCCAGGTGGCCGAACGCACCCTCAGCCAGCCCTTTCACCGCCGCCAGTTTGCCACCCTGCTGCTCGACCAGGGGTTTCTCGGCGGCATTGGCAACTACCTGCGCACCGAAATTCTCTACGTAGCGGGCATTCACCCCAGCCAGCGACCCGTAGACTGCACCCTAGAGCAGATCGCCACCTTCGCCGCAGCGGCCCTAGCCCTGCCCCAGCAGTCGTACCGCCACGGCGGCATTACCAACGACCTGGCTTTGGCCACCCACCTCAAACAGACCGGCTACCGCCGCCGCGAGTATCGCCACTGGGCCTTTAGCCGCCAGGGCCAGCCCTGCCACCGCTGCGGCGATGCGATCGCCAAAATTATGATTGGCGGGCGGCGATGCTACGTCTGCCCTGGGTGCCAGCCGCTAAGCTAGGGCAATTTTTATACGGGCTAGAGCAGCAGCTTCCTAGATCGCTAACTTTTTGAGCTGTTCAGCAACCGTGCTGACGATGGCATCAAGGTTAAATAACAACGGTAAGGAACTGATAAGACGGCGTCAACCAGCGCTAGGCTGGTCAGACGATAGTGCTGGCCATCGCGCTAAGGTTGGCTCTCTCTAGAATCAAAAACTGGGACAGCGCCATGACGTGTAGCCATCGTTTTAGAGGCATGGGTCATATCCTGTCCATTCGGGTGATGGCTATACATCGCCCTAGGATGAGGTGTCTAACCCTGTGGTCAGCAAGTGTTGCACTCGCGAAGATGAGGCACCTGCTTTACCATGGTAAATGAGCCAAGATCGTTATCCGTTACAGAAATACGCGTTCGCTCTCGGCTTGATGTGCGTTGAGGAGACCTATGCCAGCCGTTACCCATTCTGCCTATACCGAGGAACAGATTAAGGTCTGGCTGCGGGGGCTGCTCACCCTAGCCTGGGCCGACGGCAACTTTGACGACGACGAAAAGGCCCTGATTGCCGCCATCACCGAAGATGAACTGGCTCCCGGCCTCGATTTTGACCACTTTGAACCCGTGACTCCTGACGAGGTGGCGCGGGTGCTGGGTGATGACCCGGCCACGGCCGAAAATTTCTTGCGCATGGCGGTGATGGTGGCCCTAGCCGACGGTGTGTACTCTGCCGAAGAAGATGGCCAGCTCCAGGCACTGTGCAAAGCCCTAAACCTAAAGGAGACTTTGCTCACCTCGGTGCGATCAACTCTCTACGGCCCCAAGCCTGAGAAGGCTGAGGCTGCCGCCGGGCTGCGCCCCCCCGCCGAGAGTAGTAAGCGCGACCCCCTCAAGCCCGCCCGCGAATGGCTCGACCAGCTCGACGTGCAAGACCCGCGCCTGGCCCGGTTTGTGTGTAAGCTGATCCCCTCCCAATGCCCCTTCGAGCGCGATGTGGTGCTGTTTAACAAAAAGCTGGTGCACATTCCGCCCATGTGCCAGATCAACCCGCTGTATGAACAGCTGGTGGGGCTGCGGTTTCGCGCCCTGTCGTACCTGGCCGACGACTGCGGCGAAGATGTGACGCCGCTACTGTAGTTGGCGGCGAAGAAACCGGGTTTCTGACTGTTGCTGGAACAGGCTACTGACTAGCCGCCAAGAGAAACCCGGTTTCTAATCTCCTGACGACCTCAACCTATAACGACACCTATAACGACTCAGGTTCTTTGCCGGAGACCACCGGGGCAATGCTGCTGAGCTTCAGCTTCGGGTGGTCGGACTCGATCTGCTGGCAGTTCCACTCGTTCTTAAACAAGAGAACTGGGCGGTCCCAACTGTCCTTGACGGTGACGGTGTTAAATAACCGCCCCACGGCCTCCAGGGCTTCCCAGCCGCCATCGACCCAGCGGGCCACGGTGTAGGGCAGCGGCTCAATGCGGGTGTCGACGCCGTACTCGTTTTGCAGGCGATACTGCACCACCTCCAGCTGAAGCTGACCCACGGCAGCGAGAATCGGGTCGCGCTTTGACTCGTCGGCGGAGAACATGATCTGCACCGCCCCTTCTTCGCGCAGCTCGGAGACGCCCTTTTGAAACTGCTTATATTTCGAGGGGTTGGGGTTTTTCAGGTAGGCAAAGATCTCGGGCGAAAAGCAGGGGATGCCGTCGTACTCTAGGCGCTTGCCCTGGTAAATAGTGTCGCCAATGGCAAACACACCGGGGTTATTCAGGCCGATCACGTCGCCGGGGTAGGCTTCTTCTAGGGATTCTCGCCCCTGGCCAAACAGCTTTTGGGGGTGCGACAGCCGCACCGATTTGCCAGAACGGGCGTGGCTGACCACCATGTCTTTCTCAAACTTGCCCGAGCACACCCGCACAAAGGCGATGCGATCGCGGTGCCTGGGGTCCATATTGGCCTGAAGTTTAAACACAAACCCCGAGAAATCTTCGCTGGTGGGGGGAATCTCGCCCAGGGTGCTGCTGCGGGCCGAGGGCTTGAGGGCGTAGTCGAGAAAGGCATCGAGAAACAGCTGCACGCCAAAGTTGGTCATGGCGCTGCCAAAGAAAACCGGCGTCTGCTGCCCGGCGTGGACGGCCTCTAAATCCAGCTCTGGCCCGACTTCTTCGATCACTTCTAGCTCTTCTTTAAACTGGTAGTAGAGGTCTGGGTCGAGCAGGTCTGCAATGCGGGGGTCGCCAATGTCTAGCACCGTGTCTTTGGCGGCCCGCTTGCCGTGGATGCTGCGCTCAAACAGGTGAATTTGCTGGTGGCGGCGGTCGAACACGCCCTTAAAGCGATCGCCCATGCCAATCGGCCAGTTGACCGCGTAGGTTTGCAGCCCCAGCCGCTGCTCGATCTCATCCAGCAGTTCTAGGGGTTCTCGCGCCGGGCGATCCATCTTGTTGAAGAAGGTGAAGATCGGCAGGGCGCGCAGGCGGCACACCTCAAACAGCTTTAGGGTCTGGGGCTCTAGGCCCTTGGCGGCGTCTTCAAGCATCACCGCGTTGTCGGCGGCGGCCAGGGTGCGGTAGGTGTCTTCGCTAAAGTCTTGGTGACCGGGGGTGTCGAGCAGGTTCATGGTGTAGCCGCTGTAGGCAAACTGCAACACCGTGGAGGTGATGGAAATGCCGCGCTGCTGCTCCAGCTCCATCCAGTCGGAGGTGGCGCTGCGCTGGGCTCGCTTGGCCTTGACCGCGCCGGCCTCTTGAATGGCCCCCCCGTAGAGCAGCAGCTTTTCGGTCAGCGTTGTTTTACCGGCGTCGGGGTGAGAAATGATAGCAAAATTGCGCCGCTGCTCGACCGCGTCGGCAATGGAAGCGGAGGTGGCGACAGTGGAAACAGCGGCGTCAGTCATGAACCGGGATACTCGTAAAATTGGCACTTCTTTCTATTGTAGAGGTTGTAGGAAGTGCCTTTGGCGCGGCGATGGCAATGCAGCGGCACAAATCCTCAGGGGCATCAATTTGAGCGCTACGCACCGGGGTTAAACACCTGTTGAGCTGTCAGCGCCAGGTCTGGAAAAGTGGGGGAGACAATGTGATCGCCTCCTCGAAATTGCGCTAGCTCATACTCCCCAGCCACTAAACTGCACACCGTCAAGGTCGGCTGTTTAGGCGTGCCAATGTAGCGCCGCCCCCCTAGGCCCAAGTAGTCAACGATCCAATATTCGCCGACGCCCATACCTTCGTCGTCGGCCATTTTGAGGGCATAGTCATCGCGCCAGTTGGTCGATACAACCTCCACCGCCAACAGCACCGATGCTCCCTGCGCCAACACCGACGACGATTCCCAACGGGGTTCATTCGCCAGGGAGGGCCGATCTACCACCGTGACATCGGGTTCATAGCCCGTATCGTCAGCAATTTTAAGGATGCATTCCCTAGGAATAAAGGCAGGACGCTGGCTGTGATCAATCGCCTGATTCAGTACCTTAGTAATGAACCCGGCGATCTCGGAATGCTTGCCTTTGGGCTTTGGCATTTCAATAATTGTTCCACGGCGCAATTCATAGCGCTGGCCTGGGGTATCGGGATACCAGGCCAAAAAGTCATCAATATTGCCCTAGGGTGCAGTTCGCGCGGGTGTCCCTTAAATTTAAGCCTAACCCACACCAAACGGCATTGTTTACACGGGTAAGTTACCCAACGGAAGAGCAACCCGGCTTCTGGTCTTTCCGGTTTCTGAAACCTGGGAGTCGCGTCTTTAAACAAAATATATTACTATATCGTTAATCAATGAATTAAGGATTTCTCCTATGCCTACAGAATGGCTCTACGGCCTGTTTGGCGGCATGCTCATCGGCCTCAGCGCTACCTTGCTGCTGGCCCTCAACGGTCGCATCGCGGGCATCAGCGGCATGGTCAATGGAGCCATCACCTTTGCCGCTGCCGAGGCCTGGCGCTGGCTGTTTTTAGGCGGCTTAGTCGGCGGCGGCTTGATCTACGAATATGCCCTGGCCCCTCAACCCACCCCCACCTATGATTTTGCTCCCCTGACCATGATCGTCGCCGGGCTGTTGGTGGGCTTTGGCACCCGCATGGGCAACGGCTGCACCAGCGGCCACGGAGTCTGCGGGCTGGGGCGGCTGTCGGTGCGATCGCTAATCGCCGTCCTCACCTTCATGGCCACCGGCATTGCC
Source organism: Nodosilinea sp. CTOTU7353 (assembly GCA_036782635.1). Lineage (GTDB taxonomy): Bacteria > Cyanobacteriota > Cyanobacteriia > Phormidesmidales > Phormidesmidaceae > Nodosilinea. Next base: position 5,334 of record DAIPYU010000008.1, on the reverse strand, counting down.
ACTGTATTCATTGCCCGGCACCTGCTGGGCTGGGTTTAGAAAACTTGAGGAAATTAACATGACCACCCAAAGCGCATCAACTCCCCATGCCCTGGCTCAAAACCTGATCGCCCTCACCGCCGGGCTGCTGTTTGGCCTGGGCCTGAGTTTTTCGCAAATGATTGACCCCCAGCGGGTGATTGGCTTTCTAGACATTTTTGGCACCTGGGATCCAACCCTGACCTTTGTTTTGGGTGGAGCGGTGCTGGTGACGCTGATCAGCTTTCGGCTGATTTTGCGACGGCCAACCCCGCTGCTAAGCCGCAAATTCTTCTTGCCTACCCGCAACGATATTGATCGCCCGCTGGTGTTGGGGGCGGCGCTGTTTGGCATCGGCTGGGGATTGGGAGGGTATTGTCCGGGGCCGGCGATCGCCGCTGTGGGTCTTGGCTCCGCCAACCCCTTTCTGTTCATCGCCGCCATGATCGCCGGGTCGCTGGCCCACAAAGCCCTCACCAGCCGCGCCCAGGGCTGACCCAGCCGCCGGGCTGACTCTAAATTTGTGCTGCAACAGTGCTGCGATCGGCGAAAAATTCGCTACCCTAACGGTCGTGACAAGGCGTGGTGGTAAACAAATGGCGGCTATGGGACGTATTGGCAAAATCGCGGTCGGGCTGGTGCTGGGGGCAACCTTGGCCAGCGGTGGGGGGCAGGCTGCCGCAGACATGGTGAAGCCCGCCCTGGCAGAAAAATTACCAGAAACTTACCTGAAGCAGACGAGCTCGGCGCGATCGCAGACCTACCGCACCGCCATGCTGTCGGCCTACTCCGCCGCCGAGCGTCAGGATTACCACACGGCGCTGATCAACTTTCGCCGCGCCCTAGCGGCTCGGCCGGGCGATCGCTACGCCACCGCCGGCATTCGCAACATGGAAACCTACATTGCCCGGGCGCGGGCCGAGGCCGCTAAACAAGCCGAAATCATTCAGCGGCAAGAAACCCTGGCGGCGGCTGTAGAAGCCAGCGACTGGGCCTGCGCCGCCGCCTCGGTTGATCGCCTGGTGGTGCTGATTCCCCCCGACTCCGCCGACCGCTCTCGTCTGATCGCCTATCGGGGCGAGCTTACCGGCTTCATTCAGGCCCGGGCAAACTTAGATCAGTGGTCTACGGTGTGCCCCGGTGGCCAGGTTTAGCGATCGGTTAGCTCAAGAGGAGAGCCCCAGCACGGCATAATAACAATTGGGCCGACGCCTAATCCATTTGCCCTATCGCTTTCTGTATGAACTACCTGGTCGCCGTTTTAGACAACCGCATCAAAGCCGAAGAAGCCTATAGCGCTTTAGAAGAGGCCAGTCTGCCCAAGGACAATATCGATATTTTGGGCAAGGGCTTTAAAACCGCCGACGAATACGGTCTGATTGACCCCGCCGACGAGGCCTGGAAGCAGATTCGCCTAATGATGCTGTGGCTGGTGCCCTTTGGCTTTTTCGCCGGATTTAGTTTCAATCTGATCACCGGCCTCGACACCTTCGCGTTTACAGGGCGGCTGGGCAACCAGATCATCGGCGGGCTGCTGGGGGCTATCGGTGGGGGGATGGGAGCCTTTATCATCGGCGGCGGGGTTGGGGTAGCGGTCGGCGGCGGCGATGCCCTGTCCTACCGCAACCGTCTCAGCGAGGGAAAATTTGTGGTGGTGGTGCGTGGCTCTGAGGCCTTGGTGCGTCAGGCGACCCCAATTTTGCGGCAGTTTCGACCTGAGACCATTCAGGGTTACTCAGGGAACTAGATTTACACCATGCCCTCCACCAGCAATAGGGATGTGATTATTATCGGCAGCGGCATTGGTGGCCTTTGCTGCGGTGCGCTGCTGGCCCGCTACGGCTACCAGGTCACCATCTGCGAAAGCCATACTATCCCCGGCGGCGCGGCCCACGGCTTTGAGCGCGATGGCTATATTTTTGACTCGGGGCCGTCGCTCTACTCGGGCCTGTCCTACCGCGCCTCGACAAACCCGCTGCGCCACGTGCTCGATGCCATTGGCGAGGGCGATCGCATCACCTGGGCCAGCTACGACACTTGGGGTGTACGCATTCCCGAGGGCGACTTTGACACCACCGTCGGCAACGATCAATTTTGCGATGTGCTGCGCCGCCTGCGGGGCGAGGCCGCCGTGCAAGACTGGCGTCGACTGCAAGCGGCCATGGTGCCTCTGGGCAAAGCGGCCACGGCCCTGCCTCCCGCTGCGTTACGGCTTGATCTGGGTGCCCTACAAACCGTCGCCCCCTACGGCTGGGACCTGCTGCGCAACGCCCCGGCGCTAGCCCAGTCCAGCAATCCCTTCAGCACAGTGCTCGATCGCACCACCCGCGATCCCTTTATTCGCCACTGGATGAATCTGCTCTGCTTTTTGCTGTCGGGCCTGCCCGCCGAGGGTACCAGCACCGCCGAAATGGCCTTTATGTTTGCCGAGTGGTACCGCCCCGGCGTCACCCTCGACTACCCCATCGGCGGCAGCGCTGCCATGGTCGATGCGCTGGTGCGCGGTCTCGAGAACCACGGCGGCAGCCTGCGGCTGGGTGCCCATGTAAAAGAAATTTTGGTAGAAGGAGGGCGCGCAACGGGTGTGCTCCTGCGCTCTGGGGAAACCCTCAAAGCCAGCACCGTGATCTCCAACGCCTCGATTTGGGACACCCTCAAGCTGGTGCCCGAGGGCGCATTGCCTAAGGCATTTATAGCAGAACGTCAGGCCACCCCTGAGTGCCCCAGCTTTCTGCACCTGCACCTGGGCATCGACGGTGCGGACCTACCCGAAAACCTGGCCTGCCACTACATCACCGTAGAAGACTGGGAACGGGGCATTGACGCCCCGCAAAATCTGATCGTGATGTCGATTCCCACCGTACTCGACCCGTCGCTGGCCCCGCCGGGCAAGCACACCATCCATGTCTACACCCCGGCCACCGAACCCTATGACCTGTGGCAAGGGCTAGACCGCCGTAGCCCCGAGTATGCAGACTTGAAGCAAAAGCGGGCCGAACCCCTGTGGCAGGCCCTAGAGCGCATCATCCCCGACGTGCGCCAGCGGCTAGAGGTAGAGCTGGTGGGCACCCCCCTCACCCACGAGCGCTTTTTGCGCTGCCACCGAGGCAGCTACGGCCCGGCTATATCTGCTCAAGATGGGCTATTTCCAGGGCCAAAGACGCCCCTAGACGGGCTGCTTTGCGTGGGCGGTTCCACCTTCCCCGGCATTGGCCTACCCGCAGTGGCGGCCTGCGGGCTGATCACCGCCAACACCCTGGCCACCGTCAGCCAGCACCGCCAAATGTTGCGAGAGGTGCTGGGATAACTTACCAATCGTCATCGGGGTACTGCTCAGGCGCTTCACCGTGGGAGTCTAAAATTTTGCCGAGAGCTTTGGATGGCTTACGTTTTGCCTTCTTCGTCTTGGTCGCCTTAACTTTCTGAAAGCCCTGGGGCGGTTCGGCCTCTGGCTCCGCCTCAGAGTCTACGGATTCTAGGATCACCTCAAACTGCCAGCAATCGCCAAAGTCGTAGAGATACTCCATAGCGCCGCCGATGGGGAGGGGCAAGTCGCCAATGGTGACCTCGGTGGTGAGCAGATCGCCGCTAGCAAAGGGGTGAAACGCCTCGACCATCCTGCCCATAGGAGTTTTGTAGGTAAATACATCCAGGTGGTCATCGTCAAAATCGACCGATTCGCGGATCAGGTCGCTGAGGTGGGCTAGGGTGGCGTCTGCGTCCATGGCAATGCGCCGCCATACCGTCTCTGGCCCATTCAGCAGCGTGACTTTGAACACATGCCGCCCCGAGCGAAATTCGGCGGTGGGCAACGCCAAACACCTCTGCCACTCTGGGAAGTAGGGCGCTAGCAGTGGCTGAAAGTCCCCCAGGGGTAGCGCCGGGTCAAGAACGCCGGGCCATTTCCAAACCACATTATGCTTAGCCTTGGCAAGGGTGTTCATTAGCGCTTTGCCCCAGGGAGTGGCCGTGATTTTTTTGAACCGCCAGCCTTTTTTAGCCTCAGGCTGGCCGTGGGTAATGGCGATGAACCCAAACATTTCCATCAGGGCTAGGTTGCAAAAGCCTAAAAAGTAGTGGTAGCGATCCTGGGCGTTGTAGTCGGAGAAGGTGGCGCTGGCTTTTTCGGTCAGCCAGGTCCAGGATTGCAGGCAGCGATCGCCCATCATCATATGCCCGGAGCGTTCTTCGCCCAGCATTTCGGGGTGGCTGCGCAAAAACCATACCTCTAGCAGCGACAGGTATTTTTCGGTGGGGTTGAGCTGTTGCCACGACTGGTAGATCTCCTGGTTCAGCACCAGCTTGGCCGTTTTGCCCTGGGTGACCACCTGGGTCAGCCCCGTGGCCCGCAGCAGCAGGTACAGCCCGTGGACAGTGGGGTACGACTTTTGCACGGGTCGCGACAGAGCGATCGCAATCGGGTTGCTGAGCCGCTGGTTGAGATCTGCCGCCACCTTGGCGGGCATGTGCTGGAGCTTGCCGAAAGGCGTCTAAGCCTGCCTGGGTAGTCATGTCGAACCCAGCAGCCATGCCCTGGGTCAAAAACGACTTGGCGATGCCGCCCCGGTCGGGGTCAAACATCCATTGAGGAAATTTGGTCTCGATGGAGCGGAGGTATTTGGCGATCGCCTTCGCGTTCCGCAGCCCGTGCACGTCATCCAAAAACGTCCAAAACGCTACTAGCTCGGCGATCGCCCCATCGGTATTACTGGGGTCAAGCAGCGTCAGCTTGCGCGGCAGGGTGTACTCCATCACCTCCTGCACGTTGGCCTTGGTTATCTTGGGCAGGGTGTAGCCGCCGTAGAGGTAGGCAAATTCAATAAAAGTGCCAATCCAGTTGCCGCCTTCAGGGTTCTGCTGGATGTGAGCCTGGCCGATTGTGGAGTTGGCAAAATCGTCCAGCGCCCCATGGATATAGCCTTCGAGCAGTGGCTCAACGTCGTCGTAGTCGAGGTTGTCGAGCTGGCGAAGGTTAAAGGCCATAGCTACTCTCCCAAAAATCAACGGGTGGACGCGTTGACTACAGACTACCGCGAGGGCCTGGTTTGGTTAAGGGGCCGGTGACAAATTGCCATAGCAAAGGCCAACAAATACGCGCAATAACCCTAGCAGCGTCGGCATATTACCAATGCCGTGCAGTATGGCCTGGGTCATGGGTCAGCATTAAACAACAATGGTTAAACCCATTATGAATGGTGCTGATCTACGAGAACGTATTGAGGGAGAACGCATTGAGGGCAAACAACCGTTTGCCCCTACAGACCCATCCACCCATCCACCCATCCACCCATCCACCCATCTACCCATCCACCCATC
>DAIPYU010000007.1:0-59786 GCA_036782635.1 Nodosilinea sp. CTOTU7353 | reverse complement strand
TCCAGCTGATTATCAATACCCCGGCGGGCAGCACTGCGATCGAAGATGATCGCTCCATCCGCCGCACGGCCCTGGCCTACAAAGTGCCAATCATCACCACAATTGCGGGAGCTAAGGCAACTACAGCTGCGATCGGCTCCCTGCAACAGCACCCCCTCCAGGTGAAGTCCCTCCAAGAGTACGTGGGAATGTAAGTAGATTATGCAGCAGACTTGGCTCTGCAGAATTGCATGACGCAGTGATAGCGTAGGTAGATGTCTGAAACTTAACACATAGTTAGGTGGCGCTAAATCACGGTCTTTACCTGAATATCGAAAGTTGCAACCGAGGAAGAGTAAATGGCTGGCAGCTTGGAACTGAAACCTGGTGTTGACGTCAAGGCTGTGTGGGAGTCTGTAGCAGGAATGCCATCTGATAATCTCAAAAGTTGGGCTTGCTCTTATAGTGGTTACAGTGAAGATGTAGGGCGATCAGTTTGCCGACTTGAAGTTCCTAGAGATCGAGTTATCGTGATTTTGGGATTCGGCGATAGCTTGCAGATTAAACCTGTTGGCTTCGAAGCATCCCCTGTTAACTATCAGGCCTTTGTGGTTGGATTAGGTGAAAATCCTTTGCTTGTCGAACATCACGGCTTTCAACGCTGCCTCGAAATAGAACTTCTTCCTTGGGCTGCAAACAAGCTTTTTCGTGGCGCATCTGCTGAGTTTACGCAGGGGATTGTTGCACTAGGGAATATTTGGGGAAATCAGGCAGATTTACTCGTCGAACAACTGAGTCAGATGTCGTCTTGGCAGAAACGTTTTGCTTTAGTGGATCGGGTTTTTTCGGAAAGATTTGCAGAGTCAAACCAAACCATTCGGTCGGAGATTCAATGGGCTTGGAACCAACTCGAACAGCATGGCGGGTGCATCCCGATTCAACAATTAGCCAAAATGCTGGGCTGGAGTGATCGTTATTTTGCGGCTCGTTTTCGAGAGCAAGTTGGGATTACGCCTAAAGCGGCGGCGCGGCGGATTCGGTTTACTCGTGCTCATCGACGATTGACCCTTTCGGATGAGTCGCTTAGTGCAATCGCTGCAACTTGTGGTTATAGCGATCAAAGCCATTTTACACGGGAGTTTCATCTATTTTCTGGCTGTTCTCCATCCATCTACAAAAAAGCCCGGTTTCCTGACCTTCTGGGTACTCCCGGTGAAATCATTCAAGGGTAGGCGAGGTCAATTTTATTCAAGACATTACTCTGCGATCAGAGATACGATGGCTGTCTGTTAATCAATATCAGGAGATATAGAATGCCTGGCGAAGTTTCCTACCTTGAGATCGGTGCAAAAGATGCGAAGACTTCCCGTACTTTTTTCGAGCAGCTTTTTGGGTGGAGTTTTCACCCGATGGGTAATGACGGTGAAGGGTGGTTCCAGACCCCATCGGTAAAAGCTGGATTACATGGAAATGATCCAGAACCACAGTTTTTTATTTTCTTCAGCGTTCCTGATTTGATAGCAGCAGTCGCACAAGTGAAGGAACTGGGCGGTGAAACTGACGAGCCAGGAGCTGATGAACCTGGCTTTGGGCAATTTTGTGCTTGCCGCGACCCCCAAGGCGTTCGTTTTGGCCTGCACCAACTGCCCAGCCGCACCGCCTAACAAGCCTGTTGCACACCAAGCGCTGAGAGTCCTCTGTTGTAATGCATAGGTTATCAGCGGCGGGTGAACGGGGTCGCTATCACAAAACTAATGTCCTAGTAGTAGGACTTAGGACAACTATGGAGAAGCAATTAGCGAATGGCAGAAGCAAGTTGCAGCGTCTCAGTCAACTGACTGGCTCCAACAGCAATGGAGCACATGGGATTCGCTCTCTAGCTACAGAACCGAGAAGGTCAGAATAGTCGCTCAAGAGCGTCGTCTTAACTGGGATACGATGACCGAAGCAGAGCGCGAAATCCTTATAGACAGCGCATTAGACGAAGATTGATGCAGTATGTCGCCCTCTTTGAGATCAATATTTTGATTTCTGTCTTTCTATCCAGCAATAGCACTCCTTACTGATGACATCGTGCATTGCAGGTTAGACCCCAGAGTTTTGCGAGAACTCTGGGGTCTCTGTTATTTAGCTAGTTGTCACCCCTCGTCGACGGGTCATCACGCTGAGGTATTCGTCGCTGCGGCCTGTGGGTATGGGGTCTGACCAGGCGATCCTGTCGCAGTACCCCAGCGCCGCCATATGGTTAATGGCCTCTATCAGCGCGGCATAGTCGCCGAGCAAGATGTGGCGCAGGGTCTCTTGGCGGTAGGTCGGTAACGTGAACGGTGCAGAGTCGGGTGGCTCTGCGTTGGGTTCTAAAAACATACGGGTCACTCCGTTTTCGGTAAAGAAAACGGGGAACTATCCAGATCCCTCGTTCGGTAAAGTGAGAGACCGGATTTAGAATGAACCCAGTCGTCGCAGCTTACCTCGGATAAGTTGGGATGATTAGGGGATTTGAGGAGCTGCGAACTCCTCTCATCCCCGCCTAGAATCATTCCCCGCAACCCTAAAGTACTGGAAGTGCGGTTGGGGTGCAACCGTAGGGGCAGTAATTTTTTGCGTATGGCTGTGGGCTGCCCTTGTGTAGAGCCGTGAAGCAAACCGGAGTTGGCCAAGGCCATCCCTCTACAATTAATAGGTACTTTACTAGCTCAAGGCTATGGCTATAGAAACCGTTGGCAGCCCACCCCCCGAGGCCGATCGCGTGAGGTCGGTGCTCCAGGAGCAGCTGCCCCAGATCATCGCGAGCTTTAACCAGGTGCTGCGCGATCAGTATGGCATTGCGGGCATTAGCGTGGGCGGGTTTACCGTGGTGCCCGAGAGTGCGGTGGCCTCTAAAGTTACCTGCGACCAAGACAGCTGCTCTGTCGGCTAATCGTGCCGTTCTCTTTAGAGAGAATAGAAAAAAGAATATAAACAGAAACGCCACCCTCACCAATGAGGATGGCGTTTCTGTTTCGCCGGGGGCAGGAGACAACCTGCCGATGCCGCTACTTCCAGTTAGTGGCCACCATTTCGGCTAGGTCAACTACTCGCTGGCTGTAGCCCCACTCGTTGTCGTACCAGGCCACCACTTTCACCAGGTCGCCCCCCATCACCATGGTCAGGCTAGAGTCAACGATGGACGACTCGTCGGTCTTGCGGTAGTCGATGGAAACCAGGGGCAGGTCGCTGTAGGCCAAAATGCCCTTCATGTAGCCTTCGGCGGCCGACTTGAGCACCTGGTTAACCTGGTCTGCGATCGCCGGCTTCTCGACCTGCACCACCAGGTCAACTACTGACACGTTGGGGGTAGGCACCCGCAGGGCAATACCGTTGAGCTTGCCCGCCATTTCAGGAATTACCAGGGCCACGGCAGCGGCAGCACCCGTAGTGGTGGGCACAATGTTTAGCGCCGCAGCGCGGGCGCGACGGAGATCGCGGTGGCTGGCGTCGAGTAGCCGCTGGTCGCCGGTGTAGCTGTGGGTGGTGGTCATGGCACCTTTAATAATGCCAAAGTTATCGTTTAGCACTTTGACCACCGGGGCCAAGCAGTTGGTGGTGCAGCTGGCGTTGCTGACCACGTTGTGCCGGTCGTGGGTGTAGTCTTGGTGGTTGACACCCATGACGTAGGTGCCGATGCCGCCGCCCTTACCCGGCGCGGTAATCAGCACTTTTTTAGCACCCGCCTCGATGTGCCGAGACGCGCCCTCTTCGCTGACAAACACCCCGGTAGACTCAATCACCAGGTCAATGTCCCAGGCGGCCCAGGGCAGGTTGTTGGGGTTACGGTCCGAATAGCACTTGATAGTCTTGCCGTTGACAATCAGCGTGTCTTCCCCGGCGCTGACGTCAGCCTCTAGACGACCCAGCATTGAGTCGTACTTCAGCAGGTGGGAGTTAGTCTTAGGATCAGACGTATCGTTAATAGCTACCACCTCAAGCTGACTGTTCTGACGCGTCAACCAGCAGCGTAAAAAATTACGACCAATGCGGCCAAAACCATTAATTGCTACTCTAACCACTGCGTTTAACCCTCTGTTGTAGTCGACTAGGTATCTATTCTTAGGCAAGACCATAATATCGCAAAGCATGATCCTCTTTATAGGGACTGGGCATTGAACTAAGTCTATCCGCTCTCAAAAAGCAAGGTTGAGGGTCTATGGTTCTTCTCATGTAGAGGCCAAACCCACTCGCAGCAGCTGCCTAGGTGCTGCGAGTGGGGATTTCCACCGACCCAGTTCACGGCTGTATTGACCTTTCAAAGGCGCTTGATCGCCGCCGGAGCAGGCCAAGGTCGATGTTTAGGCCAATTCGGCAATTCTTGCTATGATTACGCCTGACACTTGGTGTGGTGTGGTGTTCTAAGGAGTGTGACAATGCCGATTTCTGTAGATTTTACCGGCAGGCCCTTTCATTTCATTGGCATAGGTGGCATTGGCATGTCGGCACTGGCCTACATTTTGACCAAGCGCAACCTACCGGTATCTGGGTCTGACCTGCGCTTAACCCACATCACCCGTCGCCTGCAAGAAGCCGGAGCTCATATTTTCTGGCAGCAAGAGGCCGCTAACCTGAGCCACTTTCTCAAGTCTCATCAGCCAGCCCTGGCTACCGTGCCCTCTAGGGCCGGGTCTGGTTTGGCGGTAGAGCCTGCGATCGCTGCCGCTGCTACGGTCTCGGACGCAACCCCTCAGGTCATTTGTTCCACTGCCATTGACAAGCGCAATCCCGAATACCAAGCGGCTCTAGAGCTGGGTTGCCCCATTCTCCATCGCTCTGAACTGCTGGCGGCCCTGATTCGCGAGTACAGCAGCATTGCGGTGGCGGGCACCCACGGCAAAACCACCACCAGCAGCATGATCGGCCACCTGCTGATGCACGCTAATCTAGACCCCACCATCGTGGTGGGCGGCGAGGTTTCCACCTGGGGCGGCAATGCTCGCCTGGGTCACGGGCCCTATCTGGTGGCCGAGGCCGACGAGTCCGACGGCACCCTGGCTAAGCTGTCGGCTACCGTTGGCATAGTCACCAACATTGAGCTAGACCACACCGACCACTACCGCGACCTAGAGCAGATGGTGGCCACCTTTCAAACCTTTCAGCGCCAGTGTGGGCTGCTGGTGGCCAGCGCCGACTGTGAGGTGGTGCGCGCCAGCCTCACTCCCGATGTCACCTACAGCTTGACCCCAGAGACCGATGCCGCGTATCACGTCACCGACATCAAGTTTGGCGGCGAAGGCACCTCGGCGCTGGTGTGGGAACTGGGTAAACCCCTGGGGCGGCTGCATCTGCGGGTGCTGGGCTGCCATAACCTCAGCAATGCCCTGGCGGCAGTGGCCGTGGGTCGGCATCTGGGCGTTGCCTTTGACGACATTGCCGATAGCTTAGAGCAGTTTTGCGGTGCCCGTCGCCGTTTTGAGCACCGGGGCAGCTACAACGGCATTCAGTTTTTTGACGACTATGCCCACCACCCCAGCGAGATTCGGGCTACCCTCTCGGCGGCGCGGATCAAAGCCGATCAAAGCCTGTTTGCCGACAGCCGTATTGGCCAAGAGGCCCGCCGGGTTATAGCAGTGTTTCAGCCCCACCGGTTTAGCCGCACGGCAGCGCTGCTGAATGATTTTACCGATGCCTTTGGCGACGCCGATCAGGTGATCATGGCCGATATCTACAGCGCTGGTGAGCAGAATACCTTTGGGGTATCGGGTCGTCAGCTGGCCCAAGTAGTGGCGGGTTCGCACCCTCGGGTGGTCTATGGCCATACCCTAGATGATATTCACGTGGCTTTGGCCAATAGTCTGCGGCCCGGAGACCTGGTGATGTTTATGGGGGCGGGCAACCTCAACCAAATCATTCCCCAGGTCATGGCCCACTACGCTGAGGCTGAGGCCCCCTCTTTGCAAGAGGCCTGTTAGTCAGCGGGCCACCGGAGTCGGCGAACAGGGGAAACGATTGTTGAGCTTTGGCACCATGAACCAAACCCTGGAGGGTGCACCTGACCTGGTTTGCCTCACACCGCAGGGGTCGTTACAGCCGCTGACCACCTTTCGGGTGGGTGGCCCGGCTGAATGGCTGTCGATGCCCCGCCATCAGAGCGAACTGGAGGAACTGCTGGCCTGGGCGATCGCCGCCAATCTGCCGATTACCCCTCTGGGGGCAGGGTCAAACCTGCTGATCAGCGATCGCGGCATCCCCGGTCTGGTGATTTGCACTCGCCGCTGGCGCAGCACCGAGTTTGACGATAGCGGTCGGGTCACCGTAGCGGCTGGAGAACCGCTGCCGACCCTGGCCTGGAAGGCGGCAAAGCGCGGCTGCCGTGGTCTAGAGTGGGCCGTCGGCATTCCTGGTACCGTCGGCGGAGCGGTGGTGATGAATGCCGGTGCCCACGGCGGCTGCGCGGCGGACGTGCTGGTTTCGACCACCGTGCTGGCCCCCGACCTCACCCAGCGAAGACTAACCCCGGCCGATCTCCAGTTTCAGTACCGCACGTCGGCCCTGCAAGGGGGGCAACAGCTGGTGCTAGAGGCCACCTTTCAGCTCGAGCCGGGCCACGACCCGGCGGTGGTCGTGGCCGAAACCCTAGCGGGCCTCAACCAGCGCCGGGCCACCCAGCCCTATGATCGGCCCAACTGCGGCAGCGTCTTTCGCAACCCCTACCCCCACACGGCGGGTACGTTGATTGAGAAAACCGGGCTGAAGGGCTATCGCCTAGGCAATGCCCAGGTGTCGGAGCGCCACGCCAACTTTATTGTCAATCTGGGGGGTGCCACCGCCACCGATATCCGTCGCCTGATCCACCACGTGCAGGACGAAGTGGAGCAGAGCTGGGCGGTACGGCTCCAGCCAGAGGTCAAGTTTATAGGCGAGTTTCCTGACTTTTAAGGCGATAAGTCCTGCTGTTGAGCTTGAGTTTCCCTGCGGGCAGAACTTCACGTTGGGATTAGATGAACCTGAGTTCGGGATAAGAAAAGTTCTTAACGAAGCAGGTTCACTGTCCCCTCCTGGGAGGGGTAGGGGTAGGTCAGTCTATGCCAAAGGGGCAACGGACAGCATCAGGAGACTTGTCTTTTGCTGTAGGTTTGACCCACCCCGCCCTCCGGGCACCCCTCCAAAGGAGGGGAAGGCGTTATCCCGAACTGAAGTTAGATAAGGTTTATTCGATAAAACGCTTCAGGCTCATGGCGTCAAGCACCGGGTCGGCTTCGCCCACCACCGCCTGGGCGAAGCGCTGGGCCACCGGGGGCAGGTACACAAACGGAGCGCTGAACCCGGCCATCATATATAGCCCCTCGATGCCGGGCACCTGGCCCACCAGCGGCAGCCCGTCGCGGCTGAAGCTGACCCGGCAGTGTCGCCAGGTGCCGGGCACCTGGGCCAGGGCCGGAATTTGAGCAGCCATGGCGGCTCGCATGGCGCGATCGCTCTCCTGCTCATCCAAGTTTGCATCTAAGTCAGTCAACGTGCGACTGATCTGGCCCATACACGCATGGCCGTCTAAAAACTGAATTGCGCCGCTGTCGAGGATGGGGGGCGTGACCTCGTGGCCCCGCTGATCCCACTGAGGGTCGGTGTCGGGCTGGCTGGCCTGAGCCTCTAGATCAAAGCGCTGGGTCTGGGCAGGCATAATCAGGGCGCGAAGCTTGAGATCTAAGGGCGGCGTCTCGATCAGCCCGGCGTGGCTGTAGTAGAGCGGCACGTGAACATTGGCCTGGTGCAGCAGCGCCCGACTAAAGGCACCGGCGGCCACCAGCACCTGCTTGGCGGGGTAGGCCTGCTCGGCGGTGAGCACGCCAGTAACTTTATCTTTGATCCGCACCACATCCACCACCGAGGCAATGATGCGAGTGCCGCCCAGCCGCTGAAAAGCCTGATTATAGGCGTCTACCAATGCTACCGGAGACACATGGCCGTGGCGCACGGTAAAGGCCCCGGCGATCGCCTCCGCTTTCAGCAATGGCTCCAGTTCCACCGCCGCCGCCGCCGACACAAATCGCGGTGGCGTCGCGCATTTCTCGTAGGGTACGGCCGCCGATTGGGAATCCCCGTCCGCCGCCAGCGTCAGCACAAGATCTAGCTCACGAAACTGAGTGTCATTCTCCAGTTCTTCGCTGAGTTGGCGGTGCTTGGCGATGCCCTCCTGGCAGAGCTGCCGGGTTAGCTCGGTGCTGCCCGACCAGTAGGGAATGCCGCCGTAGCTGTAGCGGGTAGCGTTGCCCGGCTCTAGGGCGCGATCAATCAACAGCACCGAGAGGCCGCAGCGGGTCAGCTCGTAGCTCACCGCCGCGCCCACCAGGCCGTTGCCCACCACAATCCAGTCAAAGGTTTGGGTCATGTCGCCAGAGGTAGTTGAAGAATGGTTTGTAGTTTTACGACTTCAGGTTTACAGTTCAAGGCCCGCCCCTGCACCGTAAACCCTGCACCGTAAACCTTCTAAGCATGTACCTGGCTGAGGATAATGCGCAGGCGATCATAGTCGTCTTTGAGAAATATGCTGAGGGTGCGCCCAGCGTTGACCAGCCAGGGGCGATCAAGCTTGCGGAGCTGATAGCCCTGGCGCAGCACCGCCGCCACCAGGCTATCCACCGGGGCGTTGCCCATGCCCAGCAGGGTTCTTAAAAAATCGAGCTGGTCGGTAAACTCAATCACCGCCTCTGCAGAACAGCTATACACTGCCTGGTGCACCTGGGGTGGGCGCGGCGGCAGGTGCTGAAACAGTGGCCCCAGGGGCTGCCCGGCCAGATCAGGGGCACGAAACCCCACAATGGCGACGCTAAACTCAGTTTTGAGCATGGCAAAAATTTGCGGCTGCTGCTGGCGCAGGTCTTCGAGCGATAGCCCCAGCGCCCTAGCCCGATGCACCGAGTCGATGGGGCTAGTGGTGGCGTGGTACACCACCCCGTAGACCGTATTGCCCGACTCTTCATCCAGCGCCGTGACCCAGCTGCCAAAGGGCGGCATCGCCGAAAACGCCAGCGCCTCAGGCTCTAGACACTGAGCCAAAAACTCGGTGGTGGCGGTCTCAATTACTTCGGCGATGTGGTTGGGCTGGCGCGCCAGGGCAACGGCCTGGGGAAGGGGTAAACGCATGGCTAAACCTAGCGCCGCTTGCCGGTGGTAACTGGCTCAAGCTCTGACAGTTCAAAGGTGACCAGCTTATCCCAGTTGCCCCCTTCAAACAGCACCGCCACCTTACCGTCGGTAATGCGCTGCACTAGGCCCTGAAAACCGTAGTAGGTATCGTTGATGTTCACGACCGTAACCGGTGCCCCAGGAAAAATCATGGCTGCTTATGCTGTGGTAATTGACCTCTATAGTTTAAGGCAATGTGCTGAACTGACCCACGATTCAGAGGTGCTTTTTCTGTCTGTAGGGCCGTTTGGCTTTAGGGCAATCGGGGTGATGGGACGCGGATTTGGGATGAAGGGCGATCGCAGCATCTAGCAGAATGTATATAGAAGCGGCATACAGAAGAGACAGCGTCAATAAATACCGCTATCGCCCCGACCCCCGACCTTCAATCCGGGCTGAGAATAGATGGCCGGGCCGGGCAGCGCTAGCGCGAATCAATCGGGTCGAGGTAAATCGGGTCGCAGTAAATCCGGTCATAGTCGCTGCCTCCTAAATGCTCATAGACCGATCTACACCGCCAAAGCGACCGATTTCGGCAACATCGAGCCTTTGCAAACCCACCAAAGATCAAGCATTGATCGGCAACAATTAACATTAATTAACAAAAAAAGTGCCTGCTGGACAATTTGAAGATGTCGACCTGGTTGTTTGTTGAGTTTTGTTAAAAGAACGGCGATCAGAAGATCAATTCTTTCCATAGAGCAATTCTGGAAGCCTGATGAATCAAGGGCTTCCGGAGATTGAATTATTGTTAACCTCGGTTAAAAAGCGTCAAATTACGAGACTATAATGCTCCAAGAGCAATCACCGCCTTAGGGTCGGTTGTGCCTGTGGGCAATGGTGACTACAGGTGCATCTGCTAACTGAGGCGATTGATTCTTATATTGCTTTGTCTAGAGAGAGGAGAGTCTCCATGACAACTACCCCGCGCGAGCGGGAGGCGAAGGCTAAAGTCATCGTTGACCGGGATCCAGTATCTACTTCTTTCGAGAAGTGGGGCAAGCCAGGTCACTTTGATCGCACTTTAGCTAAGGGACCCAAAACCACCACTTGGATTTGGAACCTTCACGCCGACGCTCACGATTTCGATAGTCACACCAGTGATCTAGAAGACATTTCGCGCAAGATCTTTAGTGCGCACTTCGGTCACTTAGCCGTCGTCTTTATCTGGCTCAGCGGCATGTACTTCCATGGCGCTAAGTTTTCCAACTTTGAAGCCTGGATGACCAACCCCACGGGCATCAAGCCCAGCGCTCAGGTGGTCTGGCCGATCTTCGGTCAAGAAATCCTCAACGCCGATGTGGGTGGTGGTTTCCAGGGCATCCAAATTACCTCCGGGCTGTTCCAGCTCTGGCGGGCCGCTGGCATCACCAATGGCTTCCAGCTCTATGTCACCGCCATTGGGGCGTTGGTCATGGCTGGCCTGATGCTGTTTGCGGGCTGGTTCCACTACCACAAGGCCGCTCCCAAGCTGGAGTGGTTCCAAAACGTGGAATCGATGATGAATCACCACCTGGCGGGCCTACTCGGTCTGGGTTGCCTCAGCTGGGCCGGTCACCAGATCCACGTGGCGCTACCGGTTAACAAAATGCTGGATGCTGGCGTGGCCCCGCAGGATATTCCCCTGCCCCACGAGTTCATCCTGAATAAAAGCCTGATGGCTGACCTGTACCCCAGCTTTGCTGAGGGTCTGAAGCCCTTCTTCACCCTTAACTGGGGCGTATACGCCGACTTCCTCACCTTCAAGGGCGGTATCAACCCCGTGACCGGCGGCCTTTGGCTGTCTGACACGGCTCACCACCACCTGGCGCTAGCCGTTCTCTTTATTGTTGCGGGCCACATGTACCGCACCAACTGGGGCATCGGCCACAGCATGAAGGAGATCTTGGAAGGTCACAAGGGTGACCCCCTGCTGTTTGGTGGCAAGGGCCACGATGGCCTGTACGAGAACCTGACCACCTCCTGGCATGCCCAGCTGGCGGTTAACCTGGCCATCCTTGGTTCGATCACCATCATCGTGGCGCAGCACATGTACGCCATGCCGCCCTATCCGTACATCGCGACGGATTACCCCACCCAGCTTTCGCTGTTTACCCACCACATGTGGATTGGCGGCTTCTTGATTGTGGGGGCCGGTGCCCACGCCTCCATCTTTATGGTGCGTGACTACGATCCGGCGGTAAATGTCGACAACGTTCTAGACCGCATGCTGCGATCGCGCGATGCGATTATTTCTCACCTCAACTGGGTCTGTATTTTCCTTGGCTTCCACAGCTTTGGTCTCTACATCCACAACGACACCATGCGTGCCCTGGGCCGTCCCCAGGATATGTTCTCTGACACCGCCATCAACCTGCAACCGGTCTTTGCCCAATGGGTGCAAGGATTCCACGCAGCGGCAGCAGGGAGCACCGCGCCCAACCTCCTAGCCGGGGTTAGCCCCGTGTTTGGCGGTGATGTTGTCTCCGTGGCCGGCAAAGTGGCGATGATGCCCATGACCCTCGGCACCGCCGACTTCATGGTGCACCACATCCACGCCTTCACCATCCACGTGACCGCACTGATTCTGCTCAAGGGCGTACTTTATTCCCGCAGCTCTCGGCTCATCCCCGACAAAGGCGAACTGGGCTTCCGGTTCCCCTGCGACGGGCCTGGTCGGGGCGGCACCTGTCAGGTTTCCGGTTGGGACCACGTGTTCCTGGGCCTGTTCTGGATGTACAACTCCCTATCCATCGTGATCTTCCACTTCAGCTGGAAGATGCAGTCCGACATTTGGGGCACGGTTAGCCCCGATGGCACGGTGTCCCACATCACCGGCGGCAACTTTGCCCAAAGTGCGATTACCATCAACGGCTGGCTGCGCGACTTCCTGTGGGCACAAGCCTCCCAGGTGATCGGCTCCTACGGCTCGGCCCTGTCGGCCTACGGCCTGCTGTTCTTGGGTGCCCACTTTGTTTGGGCCTTTAGCCTGATGTTCTTGTTCAGTGGTCGCGGCTACTGGCAGGAACTGATTGAGTCCATCGTCTGGGCTCACAGCAAGCTGAAGGTGGCTCCCGCCATTCAGCCTCGCGCTCTGAGCATCACTCAGGGTCGGGCTGTGGGTGTGGCTCACTACCTCCTTGGGGGTATTGCAACTACCTGGGCCTTCTTCCTGGCTCGAATTATCGCGGTGGGCTAGGTTTCTCGTCATGGAATCTCCTGGGGGAAAGCCCAGGGCAGACACATCGGTCGGCCTTCAGGGCAGACACATCGGTCGGCCCCTACGGGTTTTCCCCTACCAACCGCACTCATGACTCAGATGTCGTACTAGAATCCTTTTTGATTCATGGCAACTAAATTCCCAAAATTTAGCCAGGACTTGGCCCAAGATCCGACCACAAGGCGGATCTGGTACGGGATTGCCACCGCCCACGACTTTGAAAGCCACGACGGCATGACGGAGGAGAATCTTTACCAAAAGATCTTCGCCTCCCACTTTGGCCACCTGGCAATCATCTTTCTGTGGACTTCGGGCAATCTGTTCCACGTCGCCTGGCAAGGCAACTTCGAACAGTGGATCAAAGATCCGCTCAACGTCAAACCCATCGCCCACGCGATTTGGGATCCTCACTTTGGCCAGCCTGCGGTAGATGCCTTCTCTCAGGCAGGGTCTTCGACCCCGGTGAATATCGCCTTCTCAGGCGTGTATCACTGGTGGTACACCATCGGCATGCGCACCAACAGCGAACTGTACGCTGGCGCGGTGTTCCTGCTGATTCTGTCGGCGGTCTTCCTGTTCGCGGGTTGGCTGCACCTTCAGCCCAAGTTTCGCCCCAGCTTGTCCTGGTTCAAAAATGCCGAGTCTCGCCTCAACCACCACCTGGCTGGTCTGTTTGGCGTCAGCTCTCTGGCTTGGACTGGACACCTGGTACACGTGGCGATTCCCGAAGCTCGCGGCGTCCACGTGGGTTGGGACAACTTCCTCTCTGTGAAGCCCCACCCCGAAGGTCTGCTGCCTTTCTTCACCGGCAACTGGGGGGTCTACGCCCAGAACCCCGACACCTCTAGTCATATCTTTGGTACGGCTACGGGGTCTGGGACGGCGATTCTCACCTTCCTGGGTGGGTTTCATCCCCAAACCGAAGCCCTGTGGCTGACGGATATTGCCCACCACCACCTGGCGATCGCGGTGATCTTCATTGTCGCCGGGCACATGTACCGCACCAACTTCGGCATCGGCCACAGCATCAAGGAAATCTTGAATGCTCACAAGCCCCCCGCTGGCGGTCTCGGTGAAGGGCACAAGGGTCTCTACGACACCTTGAACAACTCCCTCCACTTCCAGCTCGCCCTGGCCCTGGCTTCTCTGGGTGTTGTCACCTCACTGGTGGCGCAGCACATGTACGCGCTGCCCTCCTACGCCTTTATCGCAAAGGATTACACCACCCAGGCAGCGCTTTACACCCACCACCAGTACATCGCTGGTTTCATCATGGTGGGGGCCTTTGCCCACGGCGCGATCTTCTTGATCCGCGACTACGACCCTGCGGCCAACAAAAACAACGTCCTTGACCGCGTTCTGCAACACAAAGAAGCGATTATCTCGCACCTGAGCTGGGTGTCGCTGTTCCTGGGTTTCCACACCCTGGGTCTGTACGTGCACAACGACGTCGTGGTGGCCTTTGGCACTCCCGAGAAGCAAATCCTGGTAGAGCCAGTGTTTGCCCAGTGGGTGCAAGCGGCCTCCGGCAAGATGCTCTACGGCTTTGACACGCTGCTGTCTAACCCTGACAGCATTACCCAAACTGCCAACGCCGTCTGGCTGCCCGGCTGGTTTGAGGCCATCAACAGCAACGCTAACTCGCTGTTTCTGACCATTGGCCCTGGCGACTTCTTGGTTCACCATGCGATCGCCCTGGGTCTGCACACCACTACCCTGATCTTGGTCAAGGGTGCGCTGGATGCCCGCGGTTCGAAGCTGATGCCCGACAAAAAAGACTTCGGCTACAGCTTTCCCTGCGACGGCCCTGGCCGTGGCGGCACCTGCGACATCTCTGCGTGGGACTCGTTCTACCTGGCGATGTTCTGGATGCTCAACACCATCGGTTGGGTGACCTTCTACTGGCACTGGAAGCACCTCGCTATCTGGTCTGGCAACGTGGCTCAGTTCAACGAGTCGTCGAACTACCTGATGGGCTGGCTGCGCGACTACCTGTGGCTCAACAGCTCTCAGCTGATCAACGGCTACAACCCTTACGGCATGAACAACCTCGCCGTCTGGGCCTGGATGTTCCTCTTTGGACACCTGGTTTGGGCCACCGGCTTCATGTTCTTGATCTCTTGGCGCGGCTACTGGCAAGAGCTGATCGAAACTCTTGTCTGGGCCCACGAGCGCACTCCCCTGGCGAACCTGGTTCGCTGGAAAGACAAGCCCGTTGCCATGTCGATCATTCAGGGTCGAGTTGTGGGTCTAGCTCACTTCACTGTGGGTTACATTCTCACCTACGCGGCCTTCCTGATAGCTTCAACGTCAAGCCGATTTGGCTAGTTGAGCTAGTTAGGTAAATCATTCAAACCTCCCCGGCGCTTTGCTCCGGGGAGGTTTGCTATTTGGGGGTAGTAGCACTACCATCGTGGAATCTGCCAGAGTGCAAGGCTGTATGCCAACGGTATTGAGAAAGGATGGCTTTGACTTTCGGATGTATTTTGATGACCACATCCCTGCTCACGTCCATGCATTCAAGGGCGATGGAGAGGTCAAAATCAGCTTGGGAGATCCGCTGACCCAGCCCACAGTGCTGGTGGCCTACAATATGAACAGTAAGGAGGCAAAGCAGGCACTAGCGATCATGCTTGAACATCAGACCGAACTTCTTAAGCGTTGGGTACAGATGCATGGCTGATTTAATTGATGATATTCAATTTCTGGAACAGTACCAGCGGGCCGTAGAAGCCGCTAACCAGGTCAGGGCGACAGAACCTCAAGCGGTATCCGTTCACTACGATGATATAAACAGCTTGATTGTAATTCGCCTCAATAGTGGGGCATCATTTAGCTTTCCGCCTGATATTGCCCAAGGATTAGCAGACGCATCACCAGAAGACTTAGCAGCCGTAGAAATCACCCCTTCTGGGATGGGGCTGCACTGGGAAAATCTTGATGCCGACTTCTCTGTGACGGGCCTCCTCAGGGGATGCTTTGGTACCAGAACCTGGATGGCAACATTGCAAAATCATTTGCAGAGTCATCCAATGCGACCAAAGATGCCTAGAGACAATAAGCAGAATGCAATGAACAAACTATGGGCACCAAATCCAATCAAATTACAGGCAAAAGCAACCGGAAGCGAGTCTTCATCAAAGATGATCGAGTGATAGCATTCGCCTCTGGAGGATCGTTTCTGATTGCAATGGTGGGGTAAATTCCAGGTGCACTGGGAGGCGACGCCTGCTAGTGTGTAGGCTTTAGTGGCTGCGCTGTTAACGACGATAGCTCAACAGCAGGAGAAATTAGGTCAGTTAACCCAGCAATACGCGGCAATGAGCGAGCGAGTCTCTCACCTTGAAGAGCAGGTGCGCCAAACCTCGCAGAATTCATCCCGACCGCCCTCTAGCGAAGGCTTTGGCAAAGCGAAGCGCCCCCCACGGAAGCCAGGAACAAAATGACCGGGGGTACAAGTCTCGGGACATCCGGGGCAGTCCCGAGACTTGTACCCCATTGAGGCCTGCACCGAGGTGATTGACCATGTTCCATTGGTCTGCCGAGAGTGCGGCGTGCCACTGGTGGGACAGGAGAGTGCTCTTTACCGGCATCAAATCGTGAACTTGCCCCCCATTGAGCCCATCGTCATCGAGCACCGACTGCATTAGTTGGCCTGTGAGCATTGCGGCAGTCTGACCCGCAGTGTGTTGCCGGAGGGGGTGACTCGTCGGGGCTACGGTGAGCGGTTGAGTGCACTGGTCGCGTTATTGAGAGGCGGCTATCGGCAAAGCCATCGACAGGTGAAAACACTGTTAGGGATTCGCATCGAAATAAGGTACCAGAGAGGGTTAACGCTTTAGTCTAGATTCCCGCGCAGGCGGGAATGACGCTGGGACTTTATTTATTGGCTAACCCCTTAGCGGCCCTGGCCAACATTCAAATTTCCACCGGCGTATAAATCGCTTGCGGCAGGAGCGGACTGCTCAGTCATCGCGTCATCACTAGCGGGATCACATCCCTGAGAGGGGTTGATGGGCTGAATGTAGCCCTGGTTATAGGTGCTGCCGTCGGGCATGGTAGCAAACTCCAGGCGTGCTCCGGCAAGGTTGGCGTTGGAGAGGTTGGCTTTGTAGAGGTCGGCGTAGCGCAGGTCGGCCCCACGCAGGTCGCTGTTTGACAGATCGGCCTGGCGCAAAATGGCTCCGTAGAGGCTGGCCTCAGAGAGGTCGGCCTGTTGCAGCCGAGCTGAGCACAGAGCGGCGTCACGCAGCTCGGCCTGGGTGAGAGAGGCGCTGGTGAGGTCGGCCTTGACCAGGTTGGCATGGAGCATTTGAGCCTGGCTGAGGTCAGCCTGGATGAGCACGGCTTCTGACAGATCGGCCCCCTGAAGATTAGCCTGGTGCAGGGTTGCCTGAGTGAGGTTGGCCTGGTGTAGCACAGCGTTGATCAACTGGGTACGGGTGAGATTGGCCTCGGTGAGGTTGGCCTCGCGAAAGTTTTTGCGGCTGTGGTCTTGGCTGCTGAGGTCGGCGGTGGCCAGATCACACTGCTGGCAGCGACGGTCAGAGATAGGTGTTGCCGCTGGGGCTGTGGCCAGGGTTGCGGTATCTGCCTCGGCTGACTGGTAGCGGGCTAGCTGCCCGCGGGCCACCCTTAGCGTTGTCGGGGTGATGGCAGTCAGGAGTACCAGTAGACTTACGAAAATATTCCACCGCATAGGCTTGCCCTAGTTGCTGATCAGAGACTATCTGAGTTAGCTACTCAAGGCTGGAGCCTAATATCAGGACAATTGCTATCAAGTTGTGGTATGGACTGACACGGTTTTTGTAAAGGATTGTATTGCGCCCTAGGCATGACTGTATAAATACGGAGATTGCCGAAAGTATTCATCAAAGTATCACACAGAGTTGTTGGTGAATTCGCAGATTCTTTCAGCTCTGTTGCGTATTCTGAAGGAGTCCCCCGAGGGGGCGTTCCCTTCCCTTTAGTATATTCTCGGTTATGGATGACTCGCCGTTTCGTCGTATTGTGCTGCCGGCTTTGCTAGCCTCTGGCGTTGGCTTTGCTGGTCTCACCTGGCCCCTGGCCTCTGATCAAGCCGCTCGGGTTTCTGAACGACTACCCGACCCGCTGGGCCGCTGGGCTGACTCGGCACTGATTACTTACCAGCATAAAGAATTTTCGATTCGCTACATTGGCTTTGCGATTTTATCGAGCGTGGCGATTGGCCTTGGCACCGCCAAGGCCATGCGATCGCGTCAGGGGCAAGTGCAGCGTCGCCGGGGGCTACTAGACAAGGTATTGGCTGAGGTCGACCAAGATCCCCCGGCCAATGTCTCTAGCTTAGATACGCTGTCTGCCCCTGGTACAGAGCCATCTCAATCTCATCGACTGGGAGGTGTAGAGGCCGATGCTGCCCTTGACTGGACGAGTCTGCTGCGGGTGCCTTCTGACTCTGACTATTCAGAAAAAGAGTCAGAGTCAGGGTTAGAGAAAGGGGCTGGAGAAATGCTGGCTGTCCCTATGGATCAACACTCGCTGTACCACCTTGAGGGGAGTGACCAGAACTGCTGCCTGGCCTTGGCTGTAGAGGGAGAGTACTACAGCTATTACCGCAGCCGCCCTAATTTAGACAGAGCGCGATCGCTGGTGCAATACCTACAGCGCCGCGGGCAGCAGGCGATCGCCACCTGGGATGACAGCGGCTATATGGTGTGGGTTCATCGGCCCAGCGCGGCCCGCCATGCTACCCCTTGGCCAGACCCGGCAGCCAGCAATTAGGGGTGTCAGCCCAATAGGCAAGAACAGGTCAGTAGTCAACTATAGTCACAAGCCAAAAAGTCGCAGACAAAAAAGTCACAGGCAAACTTGAGTAGTACCTAGGCATGAATGTGAAAACGCTAGAAAATCTTTGGACGGCCTTTGTAGCCGGGGAGCGAGACTTTACCGGCATTAGCCTGGTTGGA
Source organism: Nodosilinea sp. CTOTU7353 (assembly GCA_036782635.1). Lineage (GTDB taxonomy): Bacteria > Cyanobacteriota > Cyanobacteriia > Phormidesmidales > Phormidesmidaceae > Nodosilinea. The sequence goes on along the minus strand of DAIPYU010000007.1, from coordinate 41,504 downwards.
GCCGACCTCAACCACTGGAGTTTGGCCAAGGTTGACTTTTGGGGGGCTGACTTTAGCGGTGCTAACCTGGCCCAGGCCAATTTTCGGCGGGCCAACCTGAAAGAAGCCCAATTTCAAAACGCCAACCTAGTTGGGGCTGACCTGCGCTGGGCTGACCTGCGAGACGCATCGCTGAGCGAGGCCAACCTCAGCGATGCTCGCCTCGAAGGGGCAATCTACAATGCTCGGACCTGCTTTCCTCAGGGGTTTAACCCTGAACAGGCGCGCATGTGGCATTTAGCACCCGGCGCGGCCCTGGCGACCAAAGATTTGCGCGATCGCGACCTCGGCGGCACTGACCTCAGCGCCGCTGACCTCAGCGGTGCCCTACTGGTCAACAGCCAGCTGTTTGGCGCTGTGTTTAAAAACGCCAACCTGCTCAGTGCCCTGCTGAGCGACAGCGATCTGCGCTACGCCGACCTGCGCCGGGCTACCCTGATGCTGGCCGACCTGCGCGGGGCCAACCTGCGCGGGGCTGACCTGACCCAGGCCAACCTGATTGGCGCTAACCTGCGTGGCTGCGACCTGTCTGAGACCAACCTAACCGGGGCGCTCTATTCCGACACTACTCAATTTTCGCGGGGGTTTGAGGTGCCTAAGACGCTCCATCACCTAGCTCCGGGGGCATCGCTGTGGGGGGCCGACCTCAGCGGCGCGCGGTTGACCGGGGTAGATTTGAGCGGGGCCAATTTGGCCGGCGCTAACCTGATGCATGCCGACTTGTGGGGCGCTTGCCTGGCCAACGCTGATCTGAGCGGGGCCAACCTGCTGGGAACCAACCTGCTGGGCACCGACCTGTCGGGGGCTAACCTCAGCCAGACCAACCTGATGCAGGCCATTATTGACCTGCCGGGAGACATGGCGGCGATGGTGTCGTTTAATGGTCAACCGGCTTGAGGGGGAGCAAGGGAGTGGATGGTTAGGTGAGTGGGTGGGTAGGTGATCATCGGAGGATGCATAACGCTAAGGCGAGGCTCCGCCAACGCGAAGCAATGCACCAATAGGAAAAACAGCTTACGAAGCTCTACAGCAGCGTCATCTGGCTGTCGTCGCCAGGGGCGACCTCGTAGCCCAGGTGGCGACGGGCAGCGGGGGTGACTACACGGCCTCGGGGCGTGCGCTGGAGATAGCCAATCTGCAAGAGGTAGGGTTCGTAGACCTCTTCAATGGTTTGGGGATCTTCTCCGGTGGAGGCAGCCATGGTGTCGAGACCCACCGGGCCACCGCCAAAGTTTTCAATCATCACCGACAGCAGGCGGCGATCCGTCCAGTCGAGGCCGCAGGGGTCAACATTAAACAGCTCTAGGGCTTCGGCGGCGAGGGTGGCGGTAATTGGGCCTGCCGCCTTCACCTCAACGTAGTCGCGCACCCGACGCAGCAGCCGGTTGGCGATGCGCGGGGTGCCTCGGGCGCGGCGGGCAATTTCGGCGGCCCCGGCGGGTTCAATGGGGGTTTTTAAGACATCGGCGGTGCGCAGCACAATCGGGGTTAGCTCCTCGATTTCGTAGAATCGCAGCCGCTGGATCAGGCCAAAGCGATCGCGCAGGGGAGATGTCAACGCCCCCACCCGCGTAGTGGCCCCCACCAGGGTAAAGGGGCACAGCGGAATGCTGCGGGTGCGGGCCGACTGCCCCTTGCCAATGGTAATGTCAAGGCGAGAGTCTTCCATGGCCGGGTAGAGAATTTCTTCGGTCACCCGGGGCAGGCGGTGAATTTCGTCGATAAACAGCACATCACCGGGCTTGAGGTTGACCAGCAGGCCAGCAATATCTCGGGGCCGCTCTAGGGCTGGGGCGGTGGTGATCTTGCAGGTCACCCCCATTTCTTGGGCCAAGATCAGGGCCATGGTGGTTTTTCCCAGCCCCGGTGGCCCGTAGAGCAGCAGATGGTCGAGCGGCTCTTTGCGCGACTGAGCGGCTTTGATGGCAATGTTGAGCACTTCTTTAAGGGCTGACTGACCAATGTAGTCTTGCAGTCGCTGGGGGCGCAGGCTGTCTTCTGCGGCTAAGACCCCAGGGGCCACAGATATCTCGGCCCCTGGGGTCTTAGCTGGGGCAGCTTCGGCCTGAACGTCTTCGGGCTGCATATCTCCACCCTTGACCAGTGACAGCAGCGGCTGTAACGCCGCTGCCTCAGCCGGCTGTGCAGACGGCTTGGCTTTGGCCCGCTTGGACTTAGCCGAGTCGTCGGAGGTGTGGGAAGAAACAATCGCCATAGGGGAGCCTCAGGGGCAGCCCCCCAATGATACTGTGGTGCATTTGCACTATCAAGTCATTGGCTCGCTCTACAGCAGAATCAGCAGTAGCCCGAAGCCACCTAAGAGGCCCATAATCGCGGCACCCAGGCCAGTATCTTTGGGCTCTGGGGGAATGCTCAGGTCTTTTTCAAAGTCACACTTGAGGCAGTGATACACCGTGGGCTTATATTCCACAATGCTGTGTTCCCATGGCCTTGATTCTCAGTTTCTCAGTTGCCCCATCGATGGTGTCTCCCTGGCCTAGAGAACTGACTTAATGCTCGACATTATCAGCGCCAAGAGGTTCGAGGCAGGCTGGCAAATCATTCTGGGTTTTGTTCACCAGTGTCGAGACGGGGTAACGCCCCATCGCTGTAGCCTCGTAGGGCCGCAGCATCGCCTGAAGCACCTGGGGCTGGTCGTAGCTGGGGTCGAGCCAGGCGGCGTAGTCGTCAGGCGGCAAAATCACCGGCATGCGGTTGTGGATCGGCTCCATCAGCTCGTTGGGCGCAGTGGTGAGAATGGTGAAGGTTTGCAGCTCGCCGCCGCTGACAGAGTCGCTCCAGTGCTCCCATAGCCCGGCAAAAGCAAAAGGCTGATGCTCTTTGAGAAAAATGTAGTGGGGCTGCTTGGTTTTGCGGTTGGATAGCTGCTGCCATTCGTAAAACCCGTCGGCCATGATCAGGCAGCGCCTGCGCTTAAATGCAGCGCGAAACGAGGGCTTTTCGCTCACCGTTTCGGCGCGGGCATTGATCAATCGGTTGCCGATCGCCGGATCTTTAGCCCAGCTGGGAATCAGCCCCCAGCGCAGCAGCTCAAAGTAGGGCTCTGGGCGATCAGCGGTGGCCACTGCGGCGGCGACGGGCTGGGTGGGGGCAATGTTATAGCGCGGCGCTACGGGCGGCACGGCCCTGAGGTGAAAAGCCGCCGCCAGGTCATCGCCGGTTTGATTGAGGCTAAACCGCCCACACATGGCGTTATTTCCGTGAACTCTAACTGTGGAAGGCTACACGCCGCACCCTGGAAAGGTTCCAAGATGCGGCGCACAAAACTCCAGCGCTATGTAGCGATGGCCATCACGCTGAGACCATCGGCAGAGGCAGATGGCAAAGACTGGGACAGCGCGATCGCTATACCGCCAAGCCTACCGGGCAAGACACGTTGGTGCCGCCGAGGCCGCAGTAGCCCCCAGGGTTTTTCGCCAAGTACTGCTGGTGGTAAGCCTCGGCGTAGTAATACTCCGGTGTCTCTAGAATTTCGGTGGTGATAGGGCCGTAGCCAGCGGCTTTGAGGGCCACTTCGTAGGCCTGCTTTGAGGTTTCTGCCAGCTGGCGCTGGGCCTCAGAGTAGACGTAGATGCCAGAACGATACTGGGTGCCAGCGTCGTTGCCCTGGCGCATGCCCTGGGTGGGGTTGTGGCTTTCCCAAAAGGTTTTGAGAATTTGCTCGTAGCTGACCACGGCGGGGTCAAAGACGACCTGCACCACCTCGTTGTGGCCCGTCATTCCCGAGCAGACCTCTTGATAGGTGGGGTTTGGGGTGTAGCCAGCCGCGTAGCCCACCGAAGTGGTGTAGACCCCATCCAGCTGCCAAAATTTGCGCTCAGCCCCCCAAAAGCAGCCCATGCCAAAGAGACCCAGCTCCATACCCGCCGGGAAAGGCGGTACTAGAGGGTTACCGTTGACGTAGTGCTTGTCGGGCACGGCCATGGGGGTAGCCCGACCGGGCAGCGCCTCGGTAGCGGGGGGCATTTCAGATTTTTTGCCTTTACCTAGACCAAAGAAAACCATAGGAATGATTGCGGTTTGTGTAGGGATACTGACTTCACTATAACGTCAACCCCCTGGTGTTTCCTGGGGGGCCGGTGCGGGGTGTCAGGTGTCAGGTGCCAGGAATCTTTGGCCGTCTGATGGCCCAGAGTATTAGTGGTTCGTCAGGCTGAGAAATAGGGAGATTTCCAGAAAAGAAGATACCAGCTTTGATCCAGCAACTATGGCCGCCGTAGGGTGGGCACTGCCCACCATGGGGAAACTATTTCCCAGAAGTCGCCTAGAGGTTTTTGTAGGATGCATAACGCTCGGGCGAGGCTTCGCCTGCGCCAGGCATCGCGTGGACCTAACGATAGTGGCGATCCAGCCGCAGCACGGTCTCTAGCAGCACATTGGCCCCGTTCACGCATTCCTCGGGGGTGGTGTACTCTACTTCCGAGTGGCTAAAGCCCCCCTCGCTGGGCACAAAAATCATGCCCATGTCGGTAAATCGGCCCATTTCGAGAGCGTCGTGACCGGCGCGGCTGGGCATGGGCATAGAGCTGAGGCCCAGGCTGCCGCTTACCTCGGCAATAATGGCCTGAATGTGGTCTGCTGCCGGGCTGGGGGCTACGTTGAGCTGGGGCACGATCTCAATTTTGGTGGCGGTATTCTGGGCAATCAGCCGCAGTTCTTCTTTTAGATCGTCGATCAGGTCGTTGATCACATGCTGGTTGAGGTCGCGCACGTCAATGCTGCACTGCACCTGGCCCGGCACAATGTTGTCGGCGTTGGGCCACACCTGCAGGGCACCCACCGTCGCCACCTGCTGAGCCGGGGGGCGCTTGCCCAAACGGTTGACCACCAGCACCACCTGAGCCGCCGCCACCAGGGCGTCTTGGCGCTGATCCATAGGGGTAGTGCCCGCGTGGTTAGGCCGCCCAGTGATGTGAATTTGGTAGCGCTGCATGCCGACGATGCCCTGCACAACGCCGATTTGCTTTTGGGCGGTTTCGAGTACGCCGCCCTGCTCGACGTGCAGCTCGACAAAGGCGCAGATGTCGTCGCGGGTGCGGCGCGACAGCGGCAGCTGCTCCCAGTTGCCGCCCGCTGCGTTGACGCACTCATCGATGGGGCGACCGTCTTTGCGGTGGTAGTCGGCGGCGTTGGGGGCGGCGGTACCGGCCATGGCGCGGCCCCCGATCATGGTGTCTTCTTCGTCGGCAAAGACAATCACTTCAAAGGGATGGTCGAGAGTAAGGTTGTTTTCCTGCAGGGTGCGGGCCACTTCGATGCCCGCCAGCACCCCCAGGTTGCCGTCAAACTTGCCGCCGCAGGGCACGGTGTCGATGTGCGACCCGGTGGCGATCGCCGCCGCATTCAGCCGACCGGGCCGTCGCCCAATCAGGTTGCCAGCGGTGTCAACGCAGGTGCTCAGGCCTGCTTCCACCATCCACCGTCGCACCAGCTCGCGCCCCTGCAAGTCTTCTGGGCTAAAGGCCAGCCGACAGATGCCGCCGTTGTCGAGCTGCCCGATTTGAGCCAGGTCGTCGAGGCTTTGGTTGAGGCGCTTGCCGTTGATGCTGAGGGTTTGTAGGAGGGCCATAGGTGCTCATGGGGTGGAGTGCGGTGAAGAGATAAAACGTTCGACTCCAGAAAACGTCACAGTTCATCATAAACCGTAACGCTTCTGTATACAGTCTATTGTATGCAGAGTGATGGCAAAATTTTGTTTAGTGAGAACGTTCTGCCGGGTCAGTCGAATTCTAAAAATAGGGCATGGTGGAATACAAGCTTTTTCACCCAGGCGCTTGATTGACCAGGCGGTTGTCGGCGGCTTTGGCGGGCAGGCGATCGCCCCCCGGCCGCTGCCCGCCCTTGGTCAGCAAAAACGCGGCGGGCACGAAGTACAGCGCCAGCAGGGTTGCCCCCGAGATGCCGCCGGCAATGGCGATCGCCAGGGGTCGCCAGAAGGGGTCATTCTCCAACAGCAGCGGCACAAAGCCGACGATGGTGGTGGCGGTGGTGGTGAGCACATGGCGGGTGGCGCGGATCACCACCCGCTGGGCGGCGTGGGGGTCGCCCTGGCGGGCCTCGGGGTCTTCGTTGAGGGCGGTGAGCACCACAATGGAGTCGTTGAGGGCGATGCCGATCAGGCCCATGGTGCCGACGATCGCCATAAAGCCCAGCACCGCCCCAAACAGCTTCAGCGACAGCAGCGCCATGCCGATGGAGCCTACCGCCACCACGCCCATAATCGCCGCCTGGCGAAACGACCCCAGCGACAGCACCAGCGCCGCCACCATACCCAGCAGCAAAATTGGGATAAACAGGGCCAGGTTGCCCAGGGCGGTGTCCTGCTGTTCGGCCTCGCCGCCAAACTCGTAGCGGTAGCCGGGGGGCAGCTCAAAATTGGTCTGCTCTAGCCGCTGCTGAAGATCGGCGAGCACCGTGCTGGGCAGGGTGCCAGCGGTGATGAAGGCCTGCACCGTGTTGACCCGCTGCTCGTGGCGGCGGGCGATGCGGGCCAGCTGGGGCACCAGCTGAAACTCGCCCAGGGCCGAGACGGGACGGGAGTCAGGAGACTGGGACGACTGCAAATCTATGCTAGACAGGGTGTCGAGGCTGGCCCGGTCAGCATTGCTCAGCCGCACCCGCACCGGCAGGTTCTCAGTGGCTTCCAAAATTGCGCCGCCGGTCACTCCCCCCGTCGCTCCATCTAGGTAGGCGTCGAGCTGATGGGCGATCGCCCCATTGGTCAGCCCCGCCTGGCGCACCTGCTCGGGGTCGAGGGTGAGCGCCAGCTGGGGCCGGTTCTCGCTGAGGCTGTCGCGCACCTGCACCACGTTGGGAATCGTGGTCATCAGACCGCGCACCTCCATGCCCAGGCGGCGCAGCTCGTCCAGGTTGGGGCCGTAGAGGCGCAGCTCCACCGGGGCATCGAAGGGTGGCCCCTGCTGAAACTTCTGGGCGATGACGCGGGCCGATGGAAACAGGTCGCTCAGTTCGGCCTGGAGGCTCTGCACCAGTGGGTCAATGCCCGCCTTGGAACGCAGCTGCACCACCGCCTGGGCGTAGTAGGGCTGGTTTTGCCGCGCCCCCTGGATGTTGTAGAACACTCGCGGCGCGCTCTCGCCCACAAACCAGTGGACGTCGGCCACATTCTCGTGGGCCAGAATGATGTCGCGGGCCGCCAGGACGCGATCGCGGGTCTGCTCAATGGCGGTCTGGGGGGCAAACTCGACCTCGATCTGAAACTGGTCGCGGTCGATCTGGGGAAAGAACTGGCTGGTCAGGGTGCCCGCCGCGATGAAACCAATTAGCGGCAGGGAGAACACCAGGGCGATCGCCCTCAGCGGTCGGGCGGTCATGCGGGCGATCGACCAGCGGTAGACCCGCGCCGCCCCCGGCAGCGACAGCCCCTGGTTCCACCAGGCCCCCGGCTGGTTCAAAATTCCAAAGATTCCCCCCCGCCGTGGCTCAGCCCTGCGGCCCAGCACCCGCGCCGCCAAAGCCGCAATCAGCGTCAGCGAAATCGCCAGGGACGAAATCAGCGCCAAAATCACCCCCAGGGCAATGGTGCCGACAAATTCTCCTGCCCCACCGGGCAGCAGGTAGATAGGCAAAAACGTCAGCACCGTGGTCGCCGTCGAGGCCAGCAGCGGCACCTGTAAGCGATGCACCGTGGCCGTAGCGGCGTGGAGCGGGTCAGCCCCCTGCTGAATATCCGCCTGAATCTCATCCACCACCACGATCGCATTGTCGATCAGCAGCCCCAGGGCAATGATCAGCCCCGTCACCGACATCTGGTGAATCGGCACCCCCAGCAGCGTCATCCACACAAACACCGCAAACACCGTGAAGGGCAGCGCCGTGCCCACCACCAGCGCCGCGCGCCAGCCCATGGTCAGCAGCGTCACCCCCACCACCAGCGCCGCTCCCAGCAGCAGGTTCACCATCAGCGTGCTAATGCGCGTCTCCACATAGCCGCTCTGGTCAAAAATCACGTCGAGGGCAAGGCCGTCGGAGAGGCGGCTGCGAAAGTCGTCCAGGGTGGTTTGGGCGCTCGCCCCCCACTGGTCAATGCGCACCCCCGACTGCATCATCGCCCCCACCACCACGGCGGGCTTGCCCCCTACCAGCGCCAGGTTGGTCAGCGGGTCGCGCACCCCCCGACGCACCTGAGCGATGTCCCCCAGGTGCGTGAACTGTCCGCCCTGGGTGCGAATCGGGATCTGGCGAATCTGCTCGGTGCTCTCCAGGCCGCTGTCCACCTCGATGGCCAGGGTCTGCCCTGGGGCACGCAGCTGCCCGGCGCTGGTCTTGGCATCGCTCAGGGCCACTTGGTCGGCCAGCTCCTGGGCCGACAGCCCCACCGCCACCAGCTCCGGCGCGTTAATTTCTACCAAAATTTCTTCCTCGGGGCGGCCAAAGAAATCTACATCCTCGGTGCCGTCAATGCCCCGCAGGGCTACCCCCAACTCCTCGGCATAGCGGCGCAGCAGGGCGTAGTTCGGCTCCCCCGGCAAATCCCAGGTCAGCGCCGCCACCACGGTGTAGGCCTTGACCAACACCTCCGACAGGTCGGGGGCCGTCGTCCCCGCCGGAAACCGGGTCGCCGCCTCATCCATTTCGTCCCGCACCCGCGACCACACGGGGGCGGTGTTAGTCACCGAGTCCACCAGCTCCACAGACAGCGACGAAAACCCCACCCGCGAGTCAGACTCAATCACGTCGATCTCTTCAATTTCTGCCAGTTCTTCCTCCAGCACACGGGTCACCAGCGCTTCCACCCGCTCGGCACTGGCCCCAGGAAAGGCGGTGGTAATCACGGCCACCCGCGACACCAGTTCTGGGTCTTCTTGCCGAGGCAGCGACTGGTAGGCCGACAGCCCCCCGGCGACGATGAGAATGACGGTGAGAATGAGTAGGCGAACGTTGGTGAAAAAGGGGCGAACCATGGGGGGGAGGGGGTGAAGGGGTGAAGGGGTGAAGGGGTGGATGGGTGGATGGGTGGATGGCGTAGGGTGGGCACTGCCCACCAGCAGCTTTGGGGCTTAATCAGATCGCCTCAAACAACCTCGACCTCTCGGTGGAGAAGCACAGATCCCAGGGTTCTGGTGCTGGGACTGGGGCCTAGGTAGATCGCCCAGAAGAACTCTGGGATCTAGACGGAGGGTATGCTTGCCGGGAGCAGATCCCAGGGTTCTGGTGCTGGGCCTGGAACCTGGATAGATCGCCCAGAAGAACCCTGGGATCTAGTCACTGAGCGGTCTTACCTGCTGGCCTAGTACCAGGCGGTGGACGCCGTTGGCGACGATGCGATCGCCCCCTTGCAGCGCCCCCTGCACCAGCACCCGGTCGCTCTCCTGATGCAAAATCTCGACGGCCTTGGGCTGTACCTGGTAGGCCCCGGCCTCTGCCTCGGTGGGCACCACGGCGTAGGCGCTCCACAGGCCGCGAATATCCTGGGTCAGCGCCTCAATCGGCAGCCACAGGCCGCTGGTGGGCACCGTCTCGCTCAGCCCCACCCGGACGGTTTCGCCGGGGCTAACGCGGCTCAGTGCCTCCGGCTCTAGCTGAAAGACCACCACCTGGGTGCGGGTGTCGGGGTCGACCTCTGGCAGCACCGCCTTCACCGTGGCGGAGAAGCGCTCGGTACCGGCATTCACCGTGACGGCTTCCCCAGGGCGCAGGCGGCTGGCAGCGCGGGTGGGCATCCCGATGCGGGCCTCGGGGGCAACGCTTTCCACCAGGCGCACCACTGTCTGCCCAGCCCCAACGACCACGCCCTCATCCACCTGCCGGACGGCGATAATGCCGTCGAAGGGTGCCCGCAGGGTGCTCTGGTTGAGGTCTACGTCGAGGCTGTCGATGCTGGCCTGGAGCTGCTGCACCACCGCTTGCTGGGCGGCCACCTGTTCGGGGCGGGTGCCGTTGAGCAGTTCGTCCAGGTTGCTCTGGGCGCTGTCGCGGCGGGCGGCCAGGGCATCGGCCCCAAAGCTAAACTCATCGAGCTGTTCTTGGGAAATTGCCCCCCGCTCGTAGAGAAATTCCCGGCGCTCCTGCTGCTGGCGTTGCAGTGCCAGTTGGTTGTCCACATCGCGCACCTGGGCCTGGGCGGCGGTGATCGCCTCCCGCCTTGCCCCCCGCTGAAGCTCCAGCAGTTGGGCCTGGGCCTGGGCCAGCTGAGCCTCGAGCTGACGGCGCTGGGTGAGCAGGCGCTGGGTGTCCAATACCGCTAGGGTCTGGCCGGAGGAGACGCGATCGCCCTCGGCCACCAGCACCTGCACCAGCTCACCGCTTTGGGTGAAGCCCAGGTCGCTGCTGCGCAGGGCGGCAATTTCGCCGGTGTAGGCGCGGGCTACGTCGTAGCTACTGACGGCAGCTACCGTCAGGGTGTCCACCGCCAGAATGTTGACGGCGCTGACTTCAGCGGATTCCGCTTCCTGGGCCGCTAGGCGGCTTTGCACTAGGGGGATGCCTACCGCCAGCAGCAGTCCCAGGGCTCCCAAGCCCAATAGCCAGCGGCGATTTGGGTATCGATTAGGCCGATCTGAGGCGCTGGTGTGCAATACAGAGAGACTTTCCTCCGGCAGGGTTTGATCTGGCAGGGAGCAGTCAGACATGGGGGTGTCTCCAGGGAATGGGTGAAAGGTTGCGAGAATTAGTTGCGAGAATTGGGCTAAAAGGGTGGGTGGCGCGGCGCTAGACGATAGTGGGCAGTGCCCACCCTACGGTTTAAGAAATCACCTACATTTGTGGAACTTTCTGGTTTTGAGCGGATAGAACGGCGGCTTTTTCGATGCGTTTGGCGCGGGTGGCTGGGGTCTTGGCCAGCTTGATCCAGCGCAGCACGTTGCGGCGGTAGGACGGGGCAGAATTCTCGAAGATTTCTTTGGCGGGCGGGTGGGAGTCCAGCGCTGCAATCAGGTCGTCGGGCATGATCAGGGCATCGACATCGTCCATGAAATTCCACAGACCATTGCGCTTAGATTGGGCGATTGCCTCCAGTCCAGCCGGGTGCATTTTGCCAGCCTTAATCAGCTTTTCGGCTCTGTCTTTATAGCTTTTGGCCCAGTGCTGAGCCTGGCGCGGCGAGATCATCTGCATGGTGCGATCGCCATCAAGCTGGCGACGAATGCCGTCCACCCAGCCAAAGCACAGCACCGCATCGAGAATGTCTTGAACCGAGACGTATTTTTCGCCCACGTGCTTTTTGTAGGTCACCAGCCAAATGCTCTCTGGTTGGGTGTGGTTTTCCTCCAGCCACTGGCGCAACTGCTGGGCTGAGGTCACTTCCACCTGGGCAAAGTTTTCGGTCTTGATCACGGCGAATGTTTCCTTGGTAGGCGAGGGAGATCGCTCGATATAGCTCACTAAATAGGTTGGGTGGCGCGACAGCAGAACCCAACGCCATCACCCTTCGCCAGCGATGCGACCAAACTCCAGCAGGGAGGCGCAGCTTTTGGCGTAGTCCACAATGCAGTCAACGATGTCGCCATCGAGCCAGGCCCCGCGACCGAGCTGCACCATGGTGACAAAGCTTTTGAGCTTGATATATTCGGCGTAGTCGTGCTCGGCATAGGCGTCATAACCGCGCGGCATTTTAGTCAGCTTGTCCTCGTCGCTGAAGGACAAGCCGGCTGCCTCTAAATCCTTGAGCACCTGGGCAAATTCGTCGGGTTCGTCAACAATTTTGTCGCGAATGGGGCCGAGGGCGGCGGGGCTGAGTTTGTAATACCCGCAGGCGATCAGGCCGCCGGATGCTTCGAGCTGTACGTAGACCAATCCCTCTTTTTCGGCCTTGGTGCCCGAGGGGGTGAGCACGCCGCTGACGTGGGTGCTGTAGGGCGATTTGTCCTTAGAAAAGCGCACGTCGCGGTTTTGGCGAAACATGGTTTTTGGCCCGCCCGCCAGGGGCACAGCCGTCCCCGACAGAATGTCTGTGGCCAGTTCCAGCATCATGGCAAAGGGCTGGCGAACGCAGGCGTCAAACTCATCGCGGTGCTCGTCGTACCAGGCTTTTTCGTTGTTAGCCGCCAGCCCTTCGAGCAGGTCAAAGGTTTTGAGGGTGAAATGGAGTTCCGTCATGGGTGTAGGCAGATCAGAAGATGGGTTCAAACCAGCAATGGTGACGTTGTGATGGGGATAGTAATCCTACTTTCCTGAAGAATTGTTCTCCCTCGAACTCAAGCTTCTGAGGGAGAACCAACGGTATAAAAATCTGCATGAAAACCAAACTAATTAATGTGTACCATGGTATTAATAAGAAAACAAATATCAATTTTGGATTAATTTATATCTGTTTTGGTATCGATGAATCTAAAAACCCTGACGGCCTTCATTGCCCTGGCGGAAGAGCTGCACTTTGGCCGCGCCGCCCAGCGCTGCGGCATCTCGCAACCGGCCATCAGTCGCCTGCTGAGTGAGCTAGAGACAGATATCGGCGTCAAGCTGCTGCACCGCACCTCCCGGGAGGTGTCGCTGACAAGCGCCGGGCGGGGGTTTCTCGACTCGGCCCGCAAAGCTGTAGCCTACGCCGACATGGCCGTGCGGGCGGCAAAGGCGGGGGCGGTGGATGGCATCGACTCGCTGACCGTGGGCATGGTGATCGGCACCGAGCAGCCAACCGTGGGCAAGCTGATTGCCGCATTCAAGCACGCCCACCCAGAAACCCGGGTGGCTCTGCGGCGCATAGACGAGCGCGACATCGGCGCGGCGCTGACCAGCGGGGAAATCGATGTGGCGATCGCCTGGGATGTAGCGATTCCCGCTGGTCTACACCACCGCCCCCTGGGCAAAGTACCCCTGGCGGTCATGGTGCAGTCGGGCCACGCCCTGGAGCAAAAAGAGTTTGTCACCTGGGCCGACTTGGCGGGGTATCCGATTATTCTGCCCGATCGCGATCGCCAGCCAATTATCTACGACCACTACAAGCGCTACACCGCCGCAGCGGGCTTTGAGCCGCAGATCGCGGTAGATGTATCCACCATGGCCGATGCCCTGGCGATGGTGGCGGGCGGCGTCGGCGTCGGCAATGCCCCCGTAGTGCCGGGGCTGCGCTACCCAGGAGTGTCAATTTTGCGCCAGGAGCCGCTGTTTGAGTTTAACTATGAGCTGGTGTGGGCGCACAGCATACCAGCGGTGGAGAGCCTGCTCGATCTCGGTTGACGGCGGCTAACAGCGACGGCGATAACTACCTAAAACTGCTTTAGAAACCGCAGATCGCTGGTGTAAAGGCGGCGAATGTCATCGATCTGGTGCTGCACCATGGCCAGGCGCTCAACCCCCAGCCCCGCCGCAAAGCCGCTGTAGACCTCGGGGTCGTAGCCCACCGATTTCAGCACGTTGGGGTCGATCATGCCGCAGCCGAGAATTTCCAGCCACTTGCCCTGCCACTCCACATCTACCTCGGCAGATGGCTCGGTGAAGGGAAAAAAGCTGGGCCGAAACCGCACCGGAATTTCGCCGTAGAGGGCTTCGAGAAACACCTTGATGGTGCCCCGCAAGTCGGTAAAGGTGATGTCTTTATCCACCGCAAAAAACTCGATCTGGTGAAACACGGCGGCGTGGGTGGCATCCACCGTGTCGCGGCGGTAGCAGCGGCCAATGGCCACCGCCCGCAGCGGCGGCTCGTTAGCCTGCATGTAGCGAATCTGGGTGTTGGAGGTGTGGGTGCGCATCAGGTGGCCGTTGGGCAGGTACAGGGTGTCCTGCATGTCGCGGGCGGGGTGGTCGGGCAAGAAGTTGAGCGCTTCGAAGTTGTAGTAGTCGGTCTCGATCTCGGGGCCGTCGGCGACGGTGTAGCCCAAGCCGACAAAAATATCGACGATGCGGTCAATAATGCTGTTGATCGGGTGAACTCGCCCCTGGGGCTGAAAGACGCCCGGCATGGTCACGTCGAGGGTTTCGGTGGCCAGCTGGGCTTCGATTTTGGCGGCCTCTAGGGCGGCCTTGCCCTGCTCTAGCTGGGTCTGAATCAGCTCCTTGACCTCGTTGGCTAGAGCCCCAATGCGGGGCCGCTCTTCGGCGGAGAGTTTGCCCATGCCCCCCAGCACCTTAGAGAGCTGGCCCTTTTTGCCCAGGTAGCCAATGCGCAGCTGCTCTAGCTCGTCGAGGCTGGCGGCAGCGATGATCGCCCCGGTGGCCGATTCTTTCATGGCCATCAGGTCGGTTTCGAGGGAGGTGGGTGCGACGGTCATTGATCGGTGTATGGTGCGACAACGGAAAAAGCGGGAGTCAGGGGGGTGGGGGGTGGTTTACGGTCCGCGGTTTACGGTCTGCGGCCTGCGATTTACGGGTAGAAGGCACATACCCCAGGTGGGACACCCTGTACCGTACACCTTGCACCCTGTACCGTGCACCTTGCACCGTACACCCTATACCCTTTGATCTAACTATTCTAGTGTGGCGGGGGAACAGTCATGAACATTCTAGTCAGCAACGACGACGGCATTTTTGCCCTGGGTATGCGCACCTTGGCGAATAGCCTGGCGGCGGCGGGGCACCGGGTGACGGTGGTGTGTCCCGATCGCGAGCGGTCGGCCACGGGCCACGGCCTGACGATGGATCAGCCGATTCGAGCTGAGGTGATTGAGTCGGTATTCAAGGGCAACATCCAGGCCTGGAGCTGCTCGGGCACCCCCGCCGACTGCGTCAAGCTGGCCCTGGGGGCGCTGATGGTGACCCCGCCCGACGTGGTGGTGTCGGGCATTAACCACGGCGCTAACCTGGGCACCGATGTGGTCTATTCGGGCACGGTGTCGGCGGCGATGGAGGGCGTGATGGAAGGAATTCCGGCGATCGCCGTCAGCCTGACCAGCTTTACCCACCAGGGTTTTGACCCCGCCGCCGAGTTTATTTGTGACCTGCTGGCCGACAGTGATCGCTTTCCCCTCGGTGCTCCCATGCTGCTCAACGTCAACGTGCCAGCAGTGGTGGAGATCAAAGGGGCCAAAATCACCCGCCAGGGCATTCGCCGCTACTTTGACCAGTTTGAAAAGCGCGTTGACCCCCGGGGCAAGACCTACTACTGGCTGGCCGGGGAGGCGATTCAGGAGATCGAAGACCCTCTGCCAAACCAGGGATGGCCCTTAGAGCTAAAACAATCCCTGGCGGCGATACCCACCGATGTGCAGGCGATTCGCGATCACTACATTTCAGTCACCCCGTTGCAGTACAACCTCACCGCCGTCGGCGACCTGCTCGATCTCGCAGGGGGACAGCGGCCCCTGCTACCTCAATAGCCGCCGAAAAAATTTACCCCAACTGTAGAAACGTATCAAAAACATCACTCCTAGCGGGATCTCGGCGCAGTTCGGGGCAAACTAGAGCATAAGACTAAGCGGTAGCGGCCTGATTTTCCTCCGGTGGGGTGGTTCGCCCACCCTGACCATTTTGATCAGAGTTCACTACCATTAAGGATAACTATTAAAAATATCCATAAATCAAGGCAAATCAAGGCTCTACCCTGAGGCTGATCCTAAGACCAGGTCAGGATCGGTGGTTTTTCTACAGGCAGCAATCCACCTCTAGGCTGGGGTGAGGTCTATTTATCTCTGACCCAACATTCTATGCTTTCCTAACCCTGAGAGATTCATGGCTGAGCTTACCGAGCAGTTTTTAGTCCGCTTCTGGGGCGTGCGTGGCAGTATTGCCTGCCCAGGATCATCTACGGTGCGCTATGGCGGCAACACCTCATGTGTGGAGATGCTGGTGGGCGGACATCGACTGATCTTTGACGGTGGCACTGGCCTGCGAGAGCTAGGGCTATCGCTGCTAGAGCAAACCCCTGTGGAGGCCAATCTCTTCTTTACCCACTCCCACTGGGATCACATCCAGGGGTTTCCGTTTTTTGTACCTGCCTTTGTCAAGGACAATCGATTTAATATCTACGGGGCGATCGCCCCCAATGGCTCTACCATCGAGCAGCGGCTCAACGACCAAATGCTGCACCCCAATTTTCCGGTGCCCTTGCAGGTGATGGGGGCCGACCTCAAATTTTGCGACATAGAAGTGGGCGAAACCCTGCACATTGGCGACATCACCGTTGAGAATGCTCTGCTCAACCACCCGGGCGAATCGGTGGGCTATCGGGTGACCTGGCAAAATCACGTTGCCGCCTACATTACCGACACCGAGCACTACCCCGACCACCTCGACGACAACGTCCTGTGGCTGGCCCGCAACGCCGACGTCATGATCTACGACTCCACCTACACCGACGCCGAATACCACGACCCCAAGTCGAGCAAGGTGAGCTGGGGCCACTCCACCTGGCAGGAGGCGGTCAAAGTGGCCAAATCCGCCGGGGTCAAAACCCTGGTGATCTTCCACCATGACCCTGCCCACGACGATGACTTTATGGATCAGGTGGCCGCTGACACCACGGCGGTTTTCCCCGGAGCGGTGGTGGCCAAGGAGGGCATGGTGATTGACCTAACAGCCAACCCATCGGTCCCACGGTCCACCCAGACTGCCGGAGATTAGGGCTTAGGGGAGCGGTGTGCGGTCTACGGTCTACGGTGCAAGGCCGATCCGCAAACCGTGAACCGTAAACCGTAAAACCCACCCGTCCACCCCAAAATCCTCCACAACGCTACCGATATCAGCCTGAGGTTGGCAGCATGTGTAAAAATGTAAAGCGTGTGGATCACGTCTTCTCTTACGACAGCCATTACCCCAACGGCCATCGCCCTGGGGAACTTTGACGGTGTGCATCTGGGCCACCAGGCCGTGATCGGGCCGGTGGTGCCCGAGGGGTTGGGGTCTGGGCGAGCGGAGGACTTGAGGGGGTTTAGCGATCGCCACGGCAGCCGGGGTGGCGATCGTGGTCAATCTGTAAAACAGGCAGAACGGGCGGCGACCCCAATGCCCACGGTGATGACCTTCTTTCCCCATCCCCAAGAATTTTTTTCGGGTCAGCAGCGGTCGCTGCTGACTCCGCTGCCTGAAAAAGCGGCCCAAATTAGCCGCCTGGGCATTGGTCAACTGGTGCTGTTGCCCTTTAATCAGGAGCTGGTCGACCTCTCACCTGAAGATTTTGTTGAAACCCTGCTGGTCAAGCACCTGCAGGTGCAGCAGATCAGCGTCGGCCAAGACTTTTGCTTCGGCAAGGGCCGCCGGGGTACCGTAGACGACCTTAGCACCATGGCGGCCCGTCATGGGGTGCAGGTCCACATTGCCCCCCTCGCCTGTCTGGGCAGCGATCGCATCAGCAGCTCCCGCATTCGCCAGGCGCTAGAGCACACCGACCTAGCCACCGCCAGGGCGCTGCTGGGTCGACCCTACAGCCTAATGGGTCGCGTGGTGCAGGGTGAACAGCTGGGTCGCACCATTGGCTTCCCCACCGCCAACCTGCAACTGCCCGCCGACAAGTTTTTGCCCCGTCCTGGGGTGTACAGCGTCTGGGTGCAGGGGGCAGCCCAAACCCCCTACCCTCAGATGCAGGGGGTGATGAACCTGGGCACCCGGCCCACGGTGAGGGGCGTAGCCCTGACCGCCGAGGTGCATCTGCTCAACTGGCAGGGCGATCTCTACGGCAAAACCCTAGAGGTGTCTCTCCACAGTTTTCTCCGGCCTGAGCAGAAGTTTGACTCCCTCGGCGCCCTCAAGGCTCAAATTCAGCGCGATTGCCAGCAGGCCCTGGCCGAACTGGCTCGGGCCTCGGTAGTCAGTTGACGGGCGATCAGGGCATGATAAATCTACATGCACTTAGCCACGCTCAGGGTTGGGGGTTTAGCCCGAGGGAAACCATGGCTCCCACTCTGGACTTGGCATAACAGGGGTCAACGGAATGCGAGAGCGGGTAGAAGCGCTAGTTCAAAATTTAGATAAAACCATCGTCGGCAAGGCCGATTCCATTCGGCTGGTGCTGGTGGCGCTGTTTTCGGGCGGCCACGCCCTGCTCGAAGATGTGCCGGGGGTGGGCAAAACGCTGCTAGCCAAGTCCCTAGCCCGCTGCATCGACGGCAAGTTTCAACGCATTCAGTGCACCCCTGACCTGCTGCCCACCGATGTCACCGGCACCAATATTTGGAACCCCAGCAGCGGCGAGTTTCAGTTTCTGCCGGGGCCGGTGTTTGCCAATATTCTGCTGGCCGATGAGATCAACCGGGCCACCCCCCGCACCCAGTCGTCGCTGCTGGAGGTGATGGAAGAGCGCCAGGTGACCCTAGATGGTCGGTCGCGCCCGGTACCCGCTCCGTTTTTTGTGATCGCCACCCAAAACCCGGTGGAATACCAGGGCACCTTTCCGCTGCCCGAGGCCCAGATGGACCGCTTCGCTCTCTCCTTTAGCCTCGGCTACCCGACCGAAACCGAAGAAATGAGCATGCTACAGCGGCTGGTGGGCGGGGCAGCCCCCCAAGACATTCAGCCCTGCATCACCTTGGATGAGGTAATGGCCCTGCGGGCCGAGTGCGCCCAGGTGACGATCGAAGCGTCGCTGCAGCGCTACATTCTCGACCTGGTGCGGGCGACGCGCACCCACAGCGACATTACCCTGGGGGTGAGCCCGCGCGGCTCGGTGGCGTTTTACCGGGCAATTCAGGCGCTGGCCTACCTGGAGGGGCGTAGCTACGCCATCCCCGATGATGCTAAACAGCTGGCTCCCCACGTGCTGGCCCACCGTCTCATTCCGGCGGGGCACCATCGGCCCCAGCGGCTAGTGGCCGACCTGCTAGAGACCACCCCTATTCCCTAGGGGCCGCTCCAATCGGTGCTGTCACGGGGGCAGAGGCTGTAACGCAGAAAGTTCCCCCGGCAATGGTAGTTTTTATAGCCAAACAGCCCATAATAGGGGCGGTGAACTGAAGGATCGCAACCCCCCATGCCAAGAACGCCCAGTGAGTACATCATTCACATGCTGTTTGATGGCGGCCACCACGAAGAGGTACGCTTCTCCTCGATCCAAGATTTTCAAAAGTGGTACAGCGGCGAGCTGATGCCCAAGGCCACCTCCGATGAGTTCATCACGGTGCCCCTGCCCAAGGTCAACCCGGGAGAGTACATGGTGATTCGCCCCTCTCGCGTCGCCGCGATTCGGGTGGAGCCGGTGTTTAGCTCTAGCGTTGAGCGGTATTGATGGGTCGTCAGGTTTTGCTCAGCCCGCCCACACTGGCCATTGGGTTAGGGACGCTGCTCGCTCTGGCCCTGCCGGGTTCTCGGCTGCCTCTGGCCGCTGAGGTCGCCAGTTTTGAGGGGTCGCCCAGGGCCTTATTGTCTGCTGCGCCCGCAGCGCCCGAGGCGAGTGCGATGCCGCTGCGCCCGGCGGGGGCTGAGGTGATCGACTCTGTGTGGCCCGAGCTGACGCTGCCAGAAAATCGCGGGGCGCTGACCCAGGCGATCAACCACAGCCTGACCTACCTGGCCACCGCCAAGGCGGCGGCAGATTACCAAGATTATGGGGTGCCAGGGGTGACGCGCGATCGCGTCTACCGCAGCCTGCAACGCCTGCGACAGCTGGTGGCCACCAGCCCCGATGACCAGGCTTTCCGGGCCGCCCTGCGCCGCGAGTTCGTGCTGTACGAATCGGTGGGGGCTGACGGTGAGGGCACCGTCGCCTACACCGGCTACTTTGAACCCCAGTACCGGGCCAGTGCGGTGCCCACCGCCGAGTACCGCTATCCGCTATATCGCCGCCCACCTACTCTAGACACCTGGCCCCAGCCCCACCCCACCCGCCTGGCCCTAGAGGGCGCCGCTGGCCAGGCCAGCGGCCAGGGGCCTTTGGCCGGGCTAGAGCTGGTGTGGCTGGCCAGCCGTCTAGAGGCATTTTTGGTGCAGGTGCAGGGGTCGGCCCGGCTCCAGCTCACCGACGGTCGGGTGATGGCGGTGGGCTACGCGGGCCGCACCGAATACCCCTACACCAGCATTGGCCGCGCCCTAGTTGAAGACGGCAAAATTGACCCCGACAATCTGTCGCTGCCCAACCTGCTGGCCTACTTTGAGGCCCATCCTGAAGACCTAGACATGTATCTGCCCCAGAACGAGCGGTTTATTTTCTTTCGAGAGGGCGACGGCGGGCCGCCCACGGGCAGCCTCAGCGTGCCAGTGACCGCTGGCTACTCGATCGCCACCGATAAATCAGTCATGCCGCCGGGGGCGATCGCCTTGATCCAACTGCCCCTGCCCCTGCAGACCCCAGCAGGAGCCTGGGGTAGCCAGCCCACCACTCGGCTGGTGCTTGACCAAGACACGGGCGGAGCCATTATCGGCCCTGGGCGGGTCGACTTGTACGTGGGCTCTGGCGACCAGGCGGGGGAGCTAGCCGGCCGCATCAACACCCCAGGGCGCTTATATTACCTACTGTTGCGGCCTTAGGCGGGCAGCGGTGCCGTGGCCAGATTACCCCCGGTCTGCCACAGTAGGGGTGTTACCCTATACGCCTATGGATACTTCCTTTGCCCTCACCATCCAGATAGTGCTCACGGTGTTGGCCGGGGTCACCGCCCAGGTGATTGGAGAAATCGCCAGGGTACCCAGCATTATTTTTTTGCTGCTGTTTGGCATTGCTCTGGGGCCAGACGGCATTGGGCTGATCCATCCCCAAGATTTGGGGGTGGGGCTAGAGGTGATTGTGGCCCTGAGCGTGGCCCTGATTCTCTTTGAGGGGGGCTTGAGCCTGGAGTTGAGCGAGCTGGGTCAGGTCTCAAACAGCCTGCGCAACCTAGTTACCGTGGGCATTTTTGTCACCCTGATTGGCGGCGGCATGGCGGCCCACTGGCTGGGAGAATTTCCCTGGTCGCTGGCCTTTCTCTACGCCTCGCTGGTGGTGGTCACTGGCCCCACGGTGATCGGCCCGCTGCTGCGCCAGGTGGCGGTAGACAGTAAAGTTGCCACCCTGCTGGAGGGCGAAGGAGTGCTGATCGACCCCGTGGGGGCGATTTTGGCGGTGGTGGTACTCGACATTATTCTCAACGGCGACGCCGACCCCACCACGGTCGTCGGCGGGCTGATTGTGCGGCTGGGCATTGGCACCCTGATCGGCGTAGGGGGCGGCGGACTGATTGGCCTACTGCTCAAGCGGGCCGCCTTTTTGGGGGAAGACCTGCGCAACCTGGTGGTGCTGGCAGGGCTGTGGGGCATTTTTGGGCTGGCCCAGAGCATTCGCAGTGAGGCGGGGCTGATGGCCACGGTGGTGGCGGGCATGATGGTGCGCTGGCTGTCGGTGCCCGACGAGCGACTGCTGCGGCGGTTTAAGGGGCAGCTGACGGTGCTGGCGGTGTCGGTGCTGTTTATTCTGCTGGCGGCGGATCTCTCCATTGCCAGTGTGTTTGCCCTGGGTAAAGGGGCGGTGCTGACGGTGCTAGTGCTGATGGTGGTGGTACGCCCGCTCAACATTTGGCTCTGTACCCGGTCGAGCGATTTGAACTGGCGGCAAAAGCTGTTTTTGGGCTGGGTGGCCCCGCGCGGCATTGTGTCGGCTTCGGTGGCTTCGCTGTTTGCCATTTTGCTCACCGAGCGGGGCATTAGCGGCGGCGATGCGATTAAGGCGCTGGTGTTTCTCACCATTATTATGACGGTGTTGCTGCAGGGTCTGACGGCGCGGCTGGTGGCGGGCTGGCTCGGTATTGCCAAGGCCGATGCGGTGGGAGCGGTGATTGTCGGCTGTAGCCCCCTCAGCCTGCTGATTGCTCGCCTGATGCAGGAGTATGGCGACCCGGTGGTGATGATCGACACCAACGAAGCCGCCAGCGAAGCCGCTGAAAAAGAAGGTATTGAGGTGTTGATCAGCAGTGCCCTCGACAGCGATGCCCTGGAACGGGCGGGACTGGAAAAGGCCGGCACGTTTTTGGCGATGACCAAAAATGGGGAGGTGAATGCCGTAGTTGCCCAGCGCGCCCTGGAGGAGTTTCAGCCGGCTCGGGTAATTGCGGTCTTGCCTAAGGACAAGGATTTGGGTGATTTGCCCAATAAAGGCCAGCTCAAGGGTGCTCAAACGCCGCGTCTTTCGCTCAAAAAATGGAATACTTACCTCACCGATGGCGAGGTGCGCCTGGGCGAGACCCGGCTGCGGGCAGACAATGCTGAACTGCAACAGGCCCACCTGGCTATGCTGATGCGCAGTGGGGCTATGGTGCCCCTGCTGGTGGAGCATGACGATACCCTGCGCCTGGCCCTGGGGCAAGAGAGTTGGGAGGTGGGCGATCGCCTGATCTACCTATGGCACGAGTCTCAGCCCAAGCTGCTCAAACAGCTGTCGGGCAGCATTCAGGCGAGTCGGCTGACCCTAGAGGCGGTGCCTGCCGTGGAGGCGGTGCCCACCGCCCCCAAGAAACCGCAGCTAGAGCCAAAGACAGCAGACATTCCCGAGGGGCAGGGAGCCAACGGAGCTGCGCCAGCGGCCTCGGATAGCCCCGGGGTTGACGCATCGGCTGATGCCTCAAAGCCTGAAAAGGCCAAGAGCGAAAAGCCCAAGCATGAAAAGGCCGATCACCCCAGCCCCGACCCGGCTAAACCCGATCCGGCTAAACCCGATTTGGCTAAACCCGATTTGGCCAAAGATGGGTCAGCGACGGCGACGGATGTTTAGGCCGGGGGGCGATCACCCCGAACCCCCTGTCCCCCTGGGCACCCTCACTGGCCTTGGCGTTGGCCCCGGCGACCCTGACTTGATCACCCTAAAGGCGCTCAAATGTCTGCAAAAGGCCGATGTGGTAGCCTTTCCCCAGGGCCGCAACGGTCAGCCGGGGTTGGCCCAGCGCATTATTGCACCGCACCTGGGCCAGCAGCTGCTGCTGCCCCTAGAGTTTCCCTACGTGCTCGATCAGTCCCAGCTCTCAGAGGCCTGGGATCGGGCGGGCGATCGCGTCTGGCAGCATCTCAGGCAGGGACACAATGTGGTGTTTGCCTGCGAGGGCGACCTCAGCTTCTACGGCACCTTTAACTACCTGGCCCTGAGCCTAGAGCGCCGCTACCCGGCGGCGGCCATTGACCGCGTGCCCGGCATTTGCTCGCCCATGGCGGCGGTCAGCGCCCTGGGCATTCCCCTCACGGTGCAGTCTGACAAGCTGGTGGTGTTGCCCGCCCTCTACACCGTGGCCGACCTCGATGCCGCGCTGACCTGGGCCGATGTGGTGGTGCTGCTCAAGGTGGGGTCTGTGTATGCCCAGGTGTGGCGGCAACTCGAGCAGCGGCAGTTGTTAGAGCAAAGCTGGGTAATTGCCAACGCTACCCAGCCCAGCCAGCGGATCTATCGACCCCTCACTGGTTATCCCAGCCTAGAGCTGCCCTACTTTTCGCTGATGGTGATCCGGTCTAAGGCCGCTCCGCTCCCCTAGACGTTACCCTAGAAAGTAATGAGGAACCCACGCTCCCAGGGACAAGTCAATACACCACAGCGATCGCACCCAGCCAGGTATGAACCCAACCAACCCACGACTCAACCAACTGCTCAAAACGGCCCGCCAACCCCAGTGGATAGCGGCTTTCCTATCGGTGGGGTTTCACGTGGTGCTGTTTGCCGCCGGGCCGTCGTTTTCGGGCCTGAGTGCAGCGGCTTTGGGGGGGAGTGACCCTGAGGGAGAAGCCCGCCAGGTGCCGCTACTGGAGCTAACCCCCGAAGAACAGAGCCGCCTGCCCGACTTTTCGACCCCGGCCTACTCCCTGTTCCCCGAGGGCAACGACGATTTATTTAGCCTGTTTCCGCCCTCGGGCGACAGTTTGCCCTTAGACAGCGACTTGCCCTTTGGCTCACCGCTGTCGGTTCCTGCCCCTAGGCTGCCCTCTAGCTCTTTCCCGACGGGCATTTCGCCCTATCTGGGCTCGACTCGCTCACCTATTTCCATATCGCCTCGGCGATCAGCCCTGCCACCTATTCCCCGCAGCAGCGTCAACGGCCCAGCTGTGACCACCGATCCTGACGCCGAGGCCGAAACCCCAAGGGCGGCGGCGGCCGACAGGCCCGCTGGCGAAGCCGCCGATCTCATGCCCGAGGGCAGCGGTTCAGAAAACGGTGCGGACAGGGGTGCCAACGGTGAGAGCGCCCCTCTTGCCGCAGCCCCCACCCCAGGGCAAGCCAGCGATCTGCTGGCTCGCCTTGAGTACGACGATGCCCAAACCAGTGCCGACGAGGTCGACATTGCCAAAGCCGCCTGGCGACAGAGTCTCAGGGAGAAGCTAGGGGACGATATCGCCGAGGTGGAAGAGCCGATTGTGCTGCCGGTAACGACCCCAGGGCGGATCTGTATGTCGCCTGCGCCCACCAACGGGCTGCTGGGGCTGGTGGCTTTGCCCAACGAAGCGGGCGACGGCCTGACGCTGGTGACCTCGGTGCTCAAGAGCACTGGCTACACCCTCTTAAATCAGCGGGCAGAGCAGGCTCTGCGCGGGCTAGAACAGCAGACCGACGAAGCGGGCGGCGCGCTCCAACCCAACACGCTTTACCAGGTGGTGCTCGATGTTGACTACGACAGTCAAACCTGCATCAGCCGCGAGGCGCTGCTCCAGTCACGCACCGCCGACAGCGATGACGCCGAAGCTCCGGCAGAGTGACCCTGGGCTAGTTAGCTATGTTTGGGCATTATTTTCAGTACTCAAGATGTTGCCGACAAAATTTTGAGATGTCGCTGCACGAGGTATTGCTGTTGCGCGGCATCAAACTGTTCAGGATTGATGACAACTCCAGTGCCAATACCATCTACGAGGGCGATTAGAGCATTGGCCTCAAAGGTCAGATCAAGATTCTCGTGAATTAGCTTTGCGGCCTGCAACGTAGCCAGTTCTTTACAGAGAATTTGTCGCAACCAGTCGTATCGTTTTCGATGCTCTTGCATCAGGTGGTCTCGACCGATCGCATAACCCAGAAACGCCACCCAAACCTGCCAGCCGGGTATGCCGCTGGCATTTAGAGGCAGGGCAGAGAGAAGCATGTGCTCTAGCCGTTCTAGACCCTGCCAATCATGGGTGGCGGCCTGCATATCCGCTATGACCTTCTCAAATACTCGCTCTAGGGCAAATAGGGTGAGCTCATCTTTATCGCGGAAGTAGTGGGTAACAACGCCGGTCGAAGCGCCGAGTTCTTGGGCGATCGCTCGTATACTGGCGCGATCAAGCCCCTCACGAATAATGACCCGCCAGGCAGCAGCGGCGACCTCCAGGCGGCGATCATCGTAACTCATAGCTTTCCTGGGTTTACGCCAATGTCAGGCCGTCCTGTTGACAGGATATCACAACAGTTGTTATATATTAAGTGCATTAAACATAACAACTGTTGTGATGCAAAGGAGGCAGTTATGACGCATTCCATCGAGTGGGCCTGGGCTTGGGTGGGCCTGTCGGCGGCGGGCACCTGTGCCGGTAATCTGCTGCTCAAGCAGACCCATCTCGCTTCGGCTCACTCGGGCCTGACTGGAATCACAATGTCACCCTGGTTTCTCGGGGCGATCGCCTGCTATATCTTCGATCTACTGCTGTTTACCCAGGCTCTTCAGCAGTTGCCGGTCTCGGTGGCGGTGCCAGTGGTTTCGGGCCTTCGCATCGCGGCCACGGCGATTTTGGCCTACGCCTTTTTGGGTGAGCACCTCACGGTTCAGCAAATAGCTGCATCTGGGGTGATCACCGTCGGCATCATTGTTATGGCTCGGGCTTAATCAGGAAAAGCAAACGATGTTGGAACTCTATTGCGCTTCGGGTTCGCTCTGCTCGCAAAAAGTCAAGCTGGTGTTGGCCGAAAAGAAGCTGCCCTGGAAGGGGCATTTGTTGAACCTATTGACCTTTGAAAATTTGCAGCCCAGTTATATGAACCTAAACCCCAAAGGGGTTGTGCCTACCCTGATTCACGACGGGCAAGTGATCAACGATTCCGCCGTGATCATTCAATATCTCGATGACCAGTTTCCCCATCCCCCGCTGACCCCTGCCGCGTCAGCGCAAAAGGCCCTCATGCAGAGATGGATTAATTGGCAAAATCAGCTGCCCATGCGCGAGGTGATGTATGGCAGCTATCGAGGATTGACGGGCCTAGTTTTAAGGCGATCAGTGCAAATTAAACAAAAGTTGCTGCCTCAGCTGATCGAGGCTCATCCCAAATTTCAAGCTCAATACGCAGCCAAGTTAGCCGATGTTGAGCAGTGGAATTTTACCCTTCAAGATCGTCGAGTGATCGCCAGCCTGAATAGCAAAATTGAGCCTATGCTAACTCAGTTAGAAACACAACTTACCCGCACAGAATGGCTGTGCGGGGGCAACTATTCTCTGGCGGATGTGGTGTGGACAGCGGTGCTCAATCGGTTAGAAGAGCTGGCGTTTGGCCATCTATGGGCAGAGGATGCTCGGCCCGCCCTTAGGGCATATCTCAACCGTTTAAAATCGCGCCCTAGCTTCAAACTCGCTATTGAACAGGATGCCATGCCTCTGCCGGTGCTGTTGGCGGGCTTGGGCAGAACCTTGGTGGGCCACTGAGGGTCGCTGGCATAACCCTGCCTTAGCACCGCGAAGAAATGGAAAGGGATAATTTTATTGCGATCGCGAGCGATCGCCAACGGCCTATTGAAACTGGTAGCAGGCCTGTCTACTGAGAACGGGCTGGGGCTGGGGTCGGTGGGACTGTGCAACTAGGGGGAACAGCCTGGTGCAACTCCTCTAGCTTGTCGACCAGGTAGGTTTGAATGGCGTTAAGCTGATGAATTTTGTCGGTGACCGCTTCGAGCTTGCGCTCGACAATTTTGACGTAATCTTGCTGGGAAATTTCGCCCGCTTCCCAGGGGGCAATCAGCGCCTTCATTTCGCCCAGGGTAAACCCGAGCGTCTAGCCCTGACTAATCAGGGCTAGACGCTCCACCATATCTGGGCCTCTTTGTAAAATCTGGTGCCTGCTGGTCTATGGCTGGCGGCAATCAAGCCCATTTTTTCGTAAAACCGAATGGTATCTTTCGACAACCCTGTTTGCTTTGCCAGTTCGCCAATCAGCATCGTGGTCATGCCAATTTCACTAAACCCCTTGACTGTGGAGCGTACTCCATAGTTTATGCTACGCGGCATTCATGGCCCAGTTAGCCTCGGCGGCCTTGTTTCTATGATTCGCGTGTTTCTACGGTTACCATGTTTCAGGGGTTCTCTGCTTTAACATGGTCGATGGCGACCGTTGCCTGCTGCGCTCAACGTCTAGCTACCCTATGCCATCCGTCAACCGTTCTCGAACCTGCCAGGCGTTGGGGGCTGCCCTCACCCTGTCACTGGTTGTGTCAGCCTGTGGTCGACCTCAGCCTCCAGGGGCCATGGGGCCTCAGGCGGTGTCGGTCCGACTGCAGGAATTGCAGCCCGGCACCTTTGAAGAAAGCTCTGATTTTGTTGGTTCCCTAGAGGCCGAGCAGCGGGTTGAGCTGAGGGCTGAGGTGGCTGGCCGAGTCACTCAGGTATTGATCAGTTCTGGCAGCGCGGTTAGCCAAGGCCAGCCGGTGGTGCAGCTCAGCCCCGACCAGACTCAGTCTGAAGTGTCAGCGTCGCAGTCTGCGGCCCAGGCCGCTGGCTTTGGTCGCGATGCCGCCCAGGCTCAGGTCGATGCCGCCCAGGCCCAGGTGGCCCGCACCCAGGCCGATGTGGAACTGGCCCAGGTCGAGTTTCGCCGCACCGAGCGGCTGGTGGAGGCGGGGGCGCTGAGCCGCCAAGATCTTGACAATGCCCAAAACCAGCTCACCGTGGCCCAGGCCGCCCAGCGCCAGGCGGTCGACAGCGGGCGGGCGGCCCAGGCCCAGCTACAGCAGGCGCTCTCGACCTTTAACCAAACCCAGGCCCAGGTGAATGTTAACCAGGCTGATTTAGGCTTTAGGCAGGTGGTGGCCCCGGTGTCGGGCATTGTGGGAGATGTTTCGCTTCGGGTGGGTGACTTTGTAGAGGTGGGTGAGACCCTCGGCACCATCACCCAAAACAGCGAGCTGTTTCTGCGCATTCAGGTGCCCACCACTCGGGCCAGCCAGCTACGGCTGGGCACTCCGGTGGAGCTGCTCAGCGCTAACACCGGAGAACTGCTGGCGACGGGGAGTCTCAGCTTCATTTCGCCGCAGGTGGACGGGGCTGGGCAGTCGATTTTAGTCAAGGCTCGCTTCCCCAACGAGACAGCCAATTTGCGAGATGGGCAGTTTGTGCGGGCGCGGCTGATCTGGAGCACGACCGCCACCCTGCTGGTGCCGACGGTGGCGGTGACCCGCATTGCCGGGCAGAGTTTTGTGTTTGTGGCCGTTGATGAGACCCAGGAGGATGGCCAAACCCTGCGGGTGGCCTCTCAGCGGCCGGTGCAGCTGGGCCAAATTCAGGGGGGTAACTATCAGGTGATTGATGGCCTACAGTCCGGGGATGAGGTGGTTGTAACCAACATTCTTCAGCTGCAGGATGGTGTGCCCATCAATGCTGAAGCCCAGGCGTCGGCAGCGCCACTGTAGGTTTGTTGCCGCTGGATCATAACGCTCAAGATTGACCGCTGATACGTCGCTGACAGGGCCGTTTTGTCGGCAGTTTAATCCTCAAGCTCTGGTATAACGCCCATGGCGCTGTTCTCTATTGCCGATACCTTTATTCGTCGCCCGGTGTTGACCACCGTGTGTACTTTGCTAATTGTGCTGGCGGGGGCGGTGGCCATACCGCTGTTGCCCATTGAGCAGCTGCCAGAAATTGCGCCCTTGCAAATTCAGGTGTCGGCCAACTACACCGGGGCCGATGCCGAAACTGTGGAGGGCAATGTCACCACGGTGCTCGAGCGGGAGATCAACGGCGTGGAGGGGATGGAGTTTATCACCTCCAGCAGCACCAACACGGGCCAGAGCACCATCAACGTGGTGTTTCAGCCGGGGCGTAACAAAGATATCGCCCAGGTGGATGTGCAGAACCGGGTGGCCCGGGCTGAGCCGTCGCTGCCGCCAGAGGTGACCCAGCTGGGGGTGACCGTAAATGCCCAGTCGCCGAGCATTCTGCTGGTGTATCGGTTTTTTACCGACGATGACCGCTATGACGCGCTGTTTTTGAGCAACTATGCTGACCTGTTCATTCTCGACGAGATGAAACAGATTGACGGGGTGGGTAATGCCGAGGTGTTTGGGGCGGGGCGCTACGCCATGCGCCTGTGGCTCGACCCGGCGGCCCTAGCTGGTCAAGAGCTGACCCCCGCCGATGTGGTGGCGGCGCTGCAAGAGCAAAACGTGCAGGTGGGGGGCGGCTCGGTGGGAGCACCCCCCAGCGATGCTGGCCAGGCTTACCAGTACACCGTGCGTCTGCCCGGCCGTCTGGAGGAGGTGAGCGAGTTTGAGAACCTGGTGATCAAGGTGGGTGAGGGCGGCAACCTGTTGCGCCTGCGGGAGGTGGGCCGGGCCGAGCTGGGGGCCGAAGACTACAGCTTTGATGCTAAGACCCAGGGCCGGCTGGCGGCGGGCCTGCTGGTGTATCAGCTGCCGGGCAGCAATGCTCTGGAGGTGGCCCAGGCGGTGCGCGATCGCATGACTGAGCTGCAAACTAGCTTTCCGCCGGGCTACCGGGCGGAGCTGGTGTTTGACACCACCGACTTTGTGCGGGTGTCGCTGCAGGAGGTGCTGACCACCCTGGGCCTGGCGATCGTCTTGGTGCTGGCGATCTTGTTTTTGTTTTTGCAGGACTGGCGCTCGACCATTGTGCCGGCGATCGCGATTCCGGTGGCGCTGATTGGGGCGATGGCATTTTTGCTGGCCTTTGGCTTTTCGATTAACACGCTGACGCTGTTTGGCTGCATTTTGGCCTCGGGGCTGGTGGTAGACGATGCGATCGTGATTGTCGAAGCCATTGCCGCCAAGATTGACCAGGGCATGCGCCCCCGGCTAGCTGCCCTCGACGCCATGCAGGAGCTGTCGGGGGCGGTGATTTCCACCTCCCTGGTGCTGATGGCGGTGTTTATTCCGGTGGCGTTCTTTCCGGGCAGCACGGGCCGCATCTATCAGCAGTTTGCCCTCACCATTGCCTTTACGGTGCTGGTGTCGACCTTTAACGCCCTCACCTTTTCGCCCGCCATGTCGGCGCTGCTGCTGCGTCCGATGGCCCCGGGCACCCGGGGCGGGCCGCTGGCGGGGTTCTTTAACCGCTTCAATGCGGGGCTGGTGTGGATCATTGAGCGCTACCGCCGGCTGGTGCGGGTGCTAATTCGCCTGCGCTACGGGGTGCTGGCCCTGTTTGCGGTGGGGCTGCTGCTGCTGCTGGGCATGCTGCGGGTGGTGCCCACGGGCTTTGTGCCCGAAGAAGACCAGGGCTATTTTCTCGGCATTGTGCAGGCCCCCGACGGGGTGTCGCTGGAGTACACCAAGGCGGTGATGGCCCAGGCCGACACGATTATTAACCAGTTCCCCGAGGTGGAGAGCACCTTTATGCTGTCGGGCTTTGGCTTTGAGGGGCCGTCGCCAAACCGAGGCATTTTCTTTGCCACCCTGGCCCCCTGGGCTGATCGCCGCGCCCAAGCCTCGACGGTGGCCGGGCTGCTACCCCAGGTAAATGGAGCGCTCTCGAGCATTCAAGAGGCGCTGGTGATTGCCTTTAATGCGCCGCCGGTGCCGGGGTTTAGCCCCACGGGGGCGCTGGAGATGCAGCTGCTGGACCGCAGCGGCAACCAGATGAGCATCGACGAGTTTTTGGGCAACACCTACGAGATCATGGGGCTGGCCAACCAGTCGCCCGCCTCGATGGCAGTGTTTACCCAGTTCACCGCCAGCTCGCCCCAGGTGCAGGTAGATATCGACCGCGATCGCCTCAAGGCGCTAGATGTGGACATTAGCGAAGCCCTGACCACCGTGGGCACCTACTTTGGGTCGCGCTACGTCAACGACTTTAGCTCGGGCGGGCGCAACTACCGGGTCTACGTGCAGGCCGATCAGGCCTTTCGCAACGAGCCGTCGGATATTAACAGCATCTACGTGCGATCGCGCCAGGGCGTCATGGTGCCCCTGGGCGAGGTGGTAACCCTGAGCGAGGTGGTGGGGCCGTCTACCATTAACCACTTCAACCTGCTGCGGTCAATCAAGCTAGAGGGCATGCCTGCCCCTGGGTCCAGCTCTGGCCAGTTGATTGCTGCCATGAGTGAGGCCCATGCCCAGGCGGCGCTGCCGGTGGTGGGGCAAGCCTGGCAGGGCACCGCCCGCGAAGAAATTGCCTCCGGCGGCCTGGCCACGATCATCTTTGGCCTGGGGGTGCTGGTGGTGTTTTTGGTGCTGGCCGCCCAGTACGAAAACTACGTGGACCCGATCATCATTCTGCTGACGGTGCCGCTGGCGGTGCTGGGGGCGCTGGTGTTTTTATTCCTGCGCGGCCTAGATCTAAATATCTATGCCCAGGTGGGGCTGGTGATGCTGATTGGCCTAGCCAGCAAAAACGCCATTTTGATCGTGGAGTTTGCCAACCAGGCCCGCCGCCAGGGCCTGGGGCTAGTGCCCGCCGCCGTTGCCGCTGCCGAGCAGCGGTTTCGACCGATCATCATGACGGCGATCTCGTCGCTGGTGGGGTTCTTTCCGCTGCTGGTGGCCACCGGGGCGGGCAGTGCCAGCCGCTGGTCGGTGGGCTACACGGTGTTTGGTGGTCTGCTGGTGGCCACGGTGCTTAGCCTGCTGGTGGTGCCAGTCCTCTACGTAGTGTTGAAGAGCCTGGCAGAACATGTCTTTGGTGGCCCTGGAGCACCCCCCATGGTCACCTCCACCAGCCTTGATAACGGCAGGGGTGCTGCATCTCAGGCAGACGAGGCCGTGGCCCCGCTGCGCTTGATGGAAGATTCCCCACCGTGATTGCAGGGCGAAAGCTCTGCTTGGGGCCAGCCCTGCCGTTAGGGGTAAGGCTGTACTAGAATTTAGAGCATTGTCTAGATCGCCCTAGGTGTTCTAGCTCATAGTTATTTTTCAAGGAGTCGGCATGGATGGGGAACGGTCACAGGACGAGTTAATGGCCCGTCTAGACATGTTAGAAACCAGGCTAGAGGGGGTTATTCAGCAGGGGCTAACCGAGCGCATTGCCCGCCTAGAAGATGCCCTGACGCTGGTCACCGATGTGGAGCGCTACCAACCCCTCCAGCGGCTGCTCAAGACCGGCAAGCTGCGAGAGGCCGACGAAGAAACCGTGCGGGTAATTTTGCAGGAGGCGGGCACCCCCGATCGCGAAGATCTCACCCCCGACGCGATTTTGAGGTTTCCGTGCAGCGTGCTGCGGGTGGTAGATCGGCTGTGGATCACCTATACCAGGGGCCGGTTTGGCTTTAGCGTGCAGCTACAGCTCTATAGGACGGTGGGCGGCACCCTAGAGAGCGCGATCGCCCAAGATGCCGCTGCCCTCAATCGCCTGGGTGATCGGGTGGGCTGGCGGCAAAACAACCAGTGGCAAACCCTTGACCAGGCCCGCCACGACCTCGACGACCCCGTGGGCTGCTACCCGGTGATCTGGTGGGATTCGCCCTACGGCGATAAGATGGTCAACTACTTTCTCACCCGGCTGTTTACCTGCGGGCTGTAGCAAAATGTACCTGCCAAAGGGCCGCCGCTGACTTTCAGCGGCGGCCCTTTGTTAGACGATAGGTTGGCTTTACTCTGCGTCAGCGGCGGGAACGGCGGCGGGCTGAGCCTGACGCTGTAACGCTTCGCGCTGTAGGGTACGGTAGTTAGAGGCTTCATCGCTGATGCGGCCCCGGTGCTGGCGACCAAAGTCGGTGGCGCTGTGCTCGTTCATCAGCACGGCCCGGTGAATCAGGTCGAAGGGGCTACCACTTTCGCCAAAAATACCGCTGCTGGCATCGCTGGAGCCAAACCCTTCGGCGGCATTGACTCGAGGTGCGCTAGCGGGGTCGGTGCCCGTCGTCGACTGAGCTAGGGCTGCCGGGGCCGCCAGTAGAGCTGTGGCCGCGATCGCAGCGGCTAGGGGGCGAGATAGTTGCTTAGGGTAAGCCATAGGGCACTCCTTGACACCAATGAATAAGCAGGTTGAGCAGAAGACAGGTTAAACAGAAGGTTGAAATCGCACAAAAATTCTGTGCGGCCTATGAGAGCTATTGTAGCGGCTAACCCGCGAGCTGCTGACCCCCTATACCAGCTCTGCAACTGGCCCGGTCAACTGGCTGGGGACCAGCCCATCTCTAGGCAATGCGACGGCGCAGCAGCGGCTGAATCAGCCCCAGCGCCAGCCCGCAGAACACCACCAGCACCGCCAGGCAGGCCCCCAGCGACACCGCCGCAAAAGGAGTTTGCAGCACCGTGCTGCCCAGACCCCAAACCGGGTGCAGGTATACGTAGCGAATCGGCTCGATCGCGTAGGTCAGCGGGTTTAGGCTGGCCACCACCTGGAGCCAGCCGGGCATAAACTCCAGGGGCACCAGGGCGGTGCTCGAAAACAGCAGCGGCAGGTTGGTGACAAAAATCACCGCGATTAGCTCAATGTGGCCGGGCAGAGCAAAGGTCAACCCCAGGCTCAGGGCCGTCACCCCCAGCACCAGGGTAGTCACAATAAACAGCACCAGCAGCAGCCCCGACAGGCTGGGCAACCCCGCCCCCAGCAGCGCGCTGACACCCACAATCGCCGCCGTCTGCACCAAACTTAGCGCCGCAATAAACAACGCCGAGGCCACCACAATCGAGTAGCGCGAGGCCAGGGGCGCGACTAGAAAGCGGTTCAAAAAGCCAAACTCGCGGTCAAACATCACCGGCAACCCGGCGTTGAGCGCCCCGCCAAAGGCGGTAAACACAATAATGCCCGCCCCCAAAAATTGGCCGTAGTTGCGGCTCTCGCCAAACAGACCCTCGGGCACGTTTTGAAACAGCGCCCCAAACA
Organism: Nodosilinea sp. CTOTU7353; assembly: GCA_036782635.1. Taxonomy (GTDB): domain Bacteria; phylum Cyanobacteriota; class Cyanobacteriia; order Phormidesmidales; family Phormidesmidaceae; genus Nodosilinea. Next base: position 7,727 of record DAIPYU010000007.1, on the reverse strand, counting down.
GCACCAGCCAGATCAGCGGTTGAATCACCCCCGCCACCAGGGTAGAGGGACGACGCTGGAGCTGAATGAACAGCCGCCGAGTCATGGCCAGGGTCTCTTGCACAAAGGCCCCAGGAACCAGGCCCTCAGACTTGACTAGCTCAGCCTTCCAGGCTTTGAGCTCTAAATTTTCGAGGCTGGGGGCAGCCTCACGGGCGGGAGATGGAGTGGGAAGAGTGGTAGTCATGGTGTTATCCTAACGTCCCTTCATGGCCTGTTTCTTTTCTTTCTTGAGGTCGCGCTGGCCCACGGCGGCCATCTCCGCATCCATCAGGGTGCGGCCCGTGGCGGCCAGGTAGACATCGTCGAGGCTGGGGCGCGATTGGGCAATGCCAAACACGGGCAGGTCGGCGGCTTTGAGCGCCTGCTGCACCGTCAGCAGCACGTCGGGCTGGCGGTCTACCACCAGGTTCAACGAGTTGCCCTGGGCGGCGTTGACGATCACCTCGCGCACAAAGGGCAGCTCGGCCAGCAGGTTCTGGGCCTGGTGGGCCTCCTCGTCGGCGGTAAATTCGCGAATGCGCAGGGTGATACGATCGCCCCCAATCCGATCCTTCAGCTCGCTGGGGGTGCCCGAGGCGATCACCCGGCCCCGGTCGATAATGGCGACGCGATCGGCCAGGGCATCCACCTCTTCTAGGTAGTGGCTGGTAATTAGCACCGTGGTACCCGCCGCCCGCAGCTGCCGCAGAAAGCCCCACACCGCCGATCGCGTCTCAATATCTAAACCCACCGTGGGTTCATCCAGCACCAAAATTTCCGGCTGGTGCAGCAGCCCGAGGGCTAAATCCAAGCGCTTCATCAAGCCCCCAGAATAGGTGCCGGTCTTTTTGTCTGCCCACTCCCCCAGCTCTAGCAGGTCGATCATCTGGTCAATGCGGCGACCCGAGATGCCCCTAGGCATGTGGTAAATGTCGGCCTGAAGCTGTAACAGCTCGCGCCCGGTGAGCACCTTGTCGGGGGCCACCTCTTGGGCAATGTAGCCCAGATACTGGCGCACCAGCCGGGGCTGCTCTAGCACCGAAACCCCCATCACCTCAAGGGTGCCGCTGTCGGGGGTGGCCAGGGTACAGAGGCAGCGAATGGTGGTGGTTTTGCCCGCCCCGTTTGGCCCCAGCAGGCCAAAAATTTCGCCCGGTTCGATGGTGAGCGACACATCCTGCACCGCTGTCACCGCCCCGTAGGACTTTTTCAGATTTTTAATCGATACCGCTGCGCCCATCTGTAGAGCTAACCCCAAGCCTGTTGGTTCTTACCCTGTCATTCTACAGAACTCCACCGAACGCGGGGAGGGCAGGCCAGGGCAGAAGGACCACAATTCCCCCTAGAACGGCGGTACAGAAACCCGGTTTCTGGGGCAGAAGGCCAGTCCTGTCGTTAGAGCAGCGACGAAGAAACCAGGCTTTTATACCAAATCCGAATCACATACCCCCGATTCCCAAAAGGCCAAACCGTAGGGGCGTTGGCGTAGCCGAGCCGGAGGCTCTATGGCATTCGCCCAGAGGTATTGGGGGTATCCAAGCAGGATTTAGTTTTAGCCATACTGTACCGATGCTCTAGGCGGGAGCACTGGCCCTGGGACCAGCCCGGCCCCAGCCGCTGAGACTACCCGATCGCCAGCGATGTCAGCAGCTCGGGGTCTTGGAACAGGGGCGTGCTCAGGTAGCGCTCGCCAAAGCTGGGCTGAATGATCACGATCAGCTTGCCCTCGTTTTCGGGGCGGCGACCCACATCCACCGCCGCCTTCACAGCGGCCCCGGTGGAAATGCCCGAAAGCAGTCCCTCGTCGCGGGCGAGGCGGCGACCGTAGGCGATCGCATCGTCGTCGGTCACCTGTACCACTTCGTCGATCAGGCTGACATCGAGCACCTCGGGCACAAACCCCGCCCCAATGCCCTGGATCTTGTGGGAGCCGGGCCGGCCGCCCGAGAGCACCGGGCTGTTGACCGGCTCGACGGCAATGGCTTTAAACCCCGGCCGGCGCTGCTTGAGCACGTCGGCCACGCCGGTAATGGTGCCCCCCGTGCCCACCCCGGCCACCAATATATCGACCTGGCCATCGGTGTCGGCCCAAATCTCTTCGGCGGTGGTGCGGCGGTGAATATCGGGGTTGGCCGGGTTGCGAAACTGTTGCAGCATGTAGGCGTCGGGCAGCATGTCGAGAATATCCTGCGCCCGCTGAATGCAGCCCGACATGCCCGCCGACCCCGGCGTCAGCTCCAGCTCAGCCCCGTAGGCCCGCAGCATCGCCCGCCGCTCTGAGCTCATGGTCTCAGGCATGGTGAGAATCAGGCGGTAGCCCTTGGCCGCCGCCGCCATCGCCAGGGCAATGCCGGTGTTGCCTGAGGTGGGCTCGACCAGGGTGGTTTTGCCGGGGGTGATCAGCCCTTCGGCCTCGGCGGCCTCGATCATGTTGATACCGATGCGGTCTTTGACCGAGGCGGAGGGATTCATGCCCTCCAGCTTGATCACCAGCCGGGCCAGGCAGCCCGCCTCCTGGGGAATGCGGTTGAGCTGCACCAGGGGGGTGCGGCCAATGAGCTGGGTCACGTTTTCGGCAATTCGCATGGGCCTGGCCTAGATGTAATACATAATGTCGACTTGCTGCTGGGCGTTGCGCCGTTCTACCAAGTCTTGCAGGGTGCATTTTTGCAGCACGGTTTCGGCCGCCTGGCGGGCCTCTCCCCACACCGCTTGAATCACCAGCGACTCGGGAGTGGGCGACGACTGGGCCGGATCTGCCTGGGGTTCGAACCCTTCAATGCAGCTCACCACATCATAGAGGGTAATCTTCCACGGGTCACGGGCCAGCAAATAGCCGCCCCGAGCGCCCCGCAGGCTTTTGACCAGGCCCGCCCGCCGCAGGGTAGCCAGCAGCTGCTCCAGGTAGCGATCGGGAATATTTTGCTGGCTGGCAATCTGCCGAATTTGCAGCGGCTCGCTGCTGGCAAAGTAAGGACTAAGCTCCAGCAGAGCCAGCAGAGCGTATTCACTTTTAGAAGACAAATCCACGGGGCAGGGGAGTTAAAGTGCAACAGTCTTCAGTATACTCCGGTTCTCCACTGGGGTTTGCAGGATTGACTGGCGCTGCAATCTTCCACCGTGGGGTCGAGGGTTTCTGACACACCCTTGCCAAGCAGACCACCCGCGACGGAGCCGATTACAGTGCTGACTGCGCCACCGATGGGGCCACCCACGGCGAAGCCAACGGCGGTACCGATGGTGCCTGCGCCTGCTGCACCAACGCCGGTGCCCACGGGGCGAGCGCCCTCTTCTCCGGTAAGCGGGTCAGGATGGCTGTCGGGATTGAGGTCGGGATCGACGTTGGGATTAGCAACCGGGTCGCGGTCAAGAGAGTCGCGATTGGCAACGTTGCGATTCACAGGGCGGCGATTTACTGGGTCACGATCCAGAGGATCGCGATCAGAATTAATTCTTTTGTTGGTATTCATATTGAAAAAGCCGTGCTAAAAACTGCCGTTCAAAAAAAGCTAAATTGTCACAATCAGCCCTGTCGAACCTTAAATAAACAGTACTGACTTTCTACTTCGGCCAAATCGTCTGTAACAACACTCCGGACAGTTTTTGATGTCCAACGGTAGCATGCGCGTTTCAGGCCTTTCCAGCAACGGTCTAGCTAACGAGAGAGCATGGGGCTCAGCGTTTGCCTGAAAAAGTGTCCGAACTATTGCTGTAAGAGTGAGCTTTTCTAATCAATAGAAAGAGAATTGAGGGTGAGAGAGAGCTGATAGATCGCTTTCTTCGGCTGCCCGGTGGCTTTGGCGAGCTGGCGGCTGGCATCGGCCCGCGACAAACCCTGGCTCAGCAGATGCTCTAGCTCAGCTTTGATGGCCTGCTCAGACAGCACCGGCGCGTCACGGGTCACGCCCTGGATAACGAGGGTAAATTCGCCCTTGGGGGCCGAGCTTTGGTAGTGGGTCAGGGCTGCGGCCAGGGTACCGCGCCAAAATTCTTCAAACCGTTTGGTGAGTTCGCGGCCCAGGGTGACGGGGCGATCTCCCCCCAGCGCTGCGACCAAATCCTCCAGGGTTTTGATCAACTTGTGGGGCGCTTCGTAGAGAATGACGGTGCGATCTGCCTGGGCGATCGCCCCTAACCGCGCCCTGCGCTCTTTGCCCTTGAGGGGTAAGAACCCTTCGAAGACAAAGCGATCGCTCGGCAGCCCCGACACGCACAGCGCCGTCATCGCCGCCGTCGGCCCCGGAATTGGCACCACCGGAATCTGGGCCTCGACACAGGCGGCCACCAGTTCGTAGCCGGGGTCGGAGATGCCCGGCATACCCGCATCGCTGACCAGGGCCACCGCTTGCTGCCGCTCTTGCAGGTGGTGCAGCACCTCACCAATGCGGCTGTGGCGGTTGTGCTCGTGGTAGCTAATCTGCGGCGTGGTGATCTGAAAGTGCGCCAGCAGCTTGCCCGTGTGGCGAGTGTCTTCGGCGGCAATTAGATCGACCGCCTGCAACATTCTTACCGCCCGAAAGGTCATATCTTCAAGGTTGCCCAGGGGGGTGCCCACCACGTAGAGGTGGCCGGGTTTGGGGTCAGAGTCGGGGGCCGAGGGCATGGGCTGCGGTCAAAAAAGACAGGGATATTCAAAGGCTAGCGTACTTCCTTGGGTCGATCGCCCCGCACCTGGCCTGGGCAATACCAGCTTTTGTAGGTAATTCTGTAGGTAATAATAGGCGGCAGCAATTGAGCCAGTATTAAGTCATTGCAATTGAGTTATTGCAGAGGAGAGGCATGATGAAACAGCTGAAAATGTTAGGTTTAGGGCTAGGGTCAGTGGCCCTGACCATGGGGCTATCGCCCGCCCTGGCCCAGGCTCCAGATCCCCTAATTGCTGCCGAAATTGCCGCTGAGGCCGCCGCCGCCCCGGCCTTAGAAACCACCAGCTACGCCGATTTATTTTCCATTGCCTTTCCGGTGGGGTGGCAGGTGAGCGAGCAGACCGATGCCCCCCAGCTCGTCGCCGACAGCGCGGGGGCCAATGGTAGCCTGCCGGCCATGCGCACCGAGGTCGCCTGGCACGAGGCGCCGCCCAGAGAAGTCGTCGGCCAGTCGCTAGAAAGCATTCAGGCCCTGGGCTACACCGTCGTTCGTTACGATGCGGCCAACATCGACGGGGTCACCGCCGTGCGCCTGTGGGTGGGCGAAATTCCTGACGACTTGCCCAATGCGTTTATCACCTACGTGGGCTACCCCACCGCCACCGCCACCATTACCAGCTATTACGGCGACACCGCCGACAACCTCGACCCGGTGCTGATGGCGATTCACCAGTCGTTTGCGCGATCGCAGGCAGGCAGTTCGACCCCTGACGAGAATTGAGGGATGATTTTTGGGGTGTCGGGGGTCGGGGGTCGGGGGTCGGGGGTACACGGTGCACGGTATACGGTGAGCGGCTAACGGGGTTGGGTAGAACGATGAGCTATGCCATTAGTATTCTGCGACATAGATCGACCAACTGTTCCGGCAGCCTGACACCTAAAACCTGACCCCTGACACCCAAAACCTGAAACCTGGTACCCCATACCAGCCCCCGTATAGCTTGAATTCTGAACCCCCGATCACAATGTTTAACACCGAGGAGCCACGCTAACCCGTACCCTATCTTTGGGGTACGCTGCCCTACGCCGCTAGCCGAACGGGTTCTATGCAAATTGATTTTCACCACGGGATCACCTACGTGTGCGCCCGCCTGGCGGGTTTTGAACACCTAGACGCCAGCATCGTGGCCCATAGCGCCCAGTACGTCGATGATTCGACCCAGGCGGGGCTAATTCGCTTTGACAATGGCGCCATGTTTGACCGCATGAGTTCGGCCCACAAAATGCTCGACTACCGCAACTTCAGAGAGCTGGCCAACTACAAGGTGTGGATACCGTTTCACTTTTTGCCGGGCAATGGCGGGCTGCCCGCCGGGCAAGACCCCCCCGGCACCTTTATCGAAAAGCTAATCTGCCGACCCAACAGCCCCGTAGCCCAGACCATGGTGAAAGAATGCATCGAGCAGCGCTACCGCAGCTACGGTCTGCATCGCCTGGGCATTACTATGCATGTGTTTGCCGACACCTGGGCACACCAGGGGTTTGCCGGGGTCAGCCACGAGATCAATGGCGCTAGGGACCTGGTCGATGGCGACGGCAAACCTGACCAAAGCCTGATGAACCGCCTGAAGGGCTTTTTTATTGGCGGGGCGCTGCCCCTGGGCCACGGCACGGTGCTCAGCAACCCCGATCGCCCCTACCTGCGCTGGGGCTACACCAATGGCCGGGGCGAAAAAATTAGCCGCGATAACCCCAGCGACTTTTTAGCCGCCGCCGACGAAATGTGCCGGGCCATGCAGCGGTACCTCAAGGGCGACCCTGCCGCCCCGGTGGCGGGCCTGCCCGAGGCCGACAAGGCCAAAATTGCGGCGCTGTTTGAAACCACCCTGGGGGAGGCTCCCCGCCGCCACCGCCAGTGGATCGCCCACATCGCCCAAGGTGACTTTAGCTTTGGCCCCGCCGAGGTGAGCTATGTTGCCAATGGCCTCGGGTCTTGGAAGCAAAAGGCTTTGGGGTTGGTGGGCGAGGGCGAGCGCAAAGACTCGCGCCTGGCCTCCTACTCCCCAGATTTTCTCACCAGCAACTGGAAGTTCTTTCACGATGCCCTGCGGGCGCATCACTTTTATGTGGTCCACGACCTGTTGCCTCAGTATGGGATTTGTGTGGCGTAGGGGAGTTGGGGAGTAGATGAGTAGGTGGGTGGATGGGTGGATGGGTAGGGGCAGACCTATGTGTCTGCACGGATCCTTTGAGTAGGGGAGTGAAGGGGTGAAGGGTGGCGAGTTTTCTGGCGGAAAGGAGCCTAAAATAGGGGGGCGGGCTATGCTAGGCCCTGATTTGCAACGCCTATCGGTAAGAATCTCCTGTGGTTTCCCCCGTTATTCCTCGCCCCGCTCTAGATATTTCACCGCCGCCGTCGCCGCGCCCTAAAACGGCGGGTTTGCAGCAGGGGTGGCGGCAAAGGCTGCGATGGTCTAGGACCGGCCCTGGGGGGCTATCGCTACCGCGCCCTAAGCATCCCCAGCTGTGGGGCTTGGGTTTGGGGAGTTTGGCCCTGGGGTTGGTCAACGGTGCTCTGGTGATCTCTGCGGGCATCGGGTTGGTGGCCTATCAGCAGCTCTTAGCCCTTTCGCCCCGCCAGCGCAAGGGGCTAATGCAGCGCCTTCAGCAGGGGTTACCGCTGCCCGCTACCCCCCAGCAGCAGGCGTTGATGTTGGGGTTGGTGGCGGGGGCGAGTACCTACACGTTTACGGCTCTGTGGCACAGCACCCACTCGCTGCTGATGGCGCTGCTGCTCACCGTGCAGGGGGCGCTGGCGCTCTATGCCCTGGGGGCGCTGCTGCGATCGCCCCGTAGCGCAAGCCGGAGTACAAACCGCAGCTCAGACCGCAGCGATGACCTATGGGACGCTGCCCCTGTGGCACAAGTGGATCACAACCTGGCATTGCTGAGCCATCCTGACCCGCTGAAGCGGCTGGTGGCGGTGCGGCGGCTGGTGCGCCTGGCCCAAACCGATGCCGAGTATCTGGTGGGGGTGTCGGTGCGATCGCACCTGCTCGACTGCTTTGCGCTCCGGCTGGGGCAAGAGAGCGATGCGATCGTGCGATCGGCTTTAGAAGA
>DAIPYU010000006.1:5469-61694 GCA_036782635.1 Nodosilinea sp. CTOTU7353 | reverse complement strand
ACCCATCCACCCATCCACCCATCCACCCGCCTACCCACCTACCCACCCACTCCCCTACTCCGGCTCATCCAAATGCTCCGACGCCTCGCGGTAGAGGTTAAACACGTGGTCATCCTTGAGGCAATAGAGCACGTTGCGGCCCTGCTTGCGATAGCTGACCAGGCGCGTTGCCCGCAAAATCCGCAGCTGGTGCGATACCGCCGACTCGCTCATCTCCACCGCCGCCGCCAGCTCCCCCACCGGCATTTCGCCCAGGGCCAGGGCCGAGAGAATGCGCCAGCGGTTGGGGTCGCCCAGCACGCCAAAAAACTCCGCCATGCGCTGAGCCTTCTCTAGACTCAAAATCTCCGCCACAGATTCAGCGCCGTGGGCGCAGGCCGTAGACTCAGCCGAGGGAATCGGGTCAACCATCAACACATTCTCCTGGGGGCAAGCACGCTGCTTTGAGCAGAGCCTGACACCGACAACAAGGAATTAAACCTAGATAACACCTGAATGCCTGTTCATATGTTACTGTTTATCTATGAACAGTTGTTCAAGCGTTTGAGCTTAAGGGCTTGAGCATTAGTTTAGTCCACCCCGTTCAGAGGATCTCTACTATGACCACCGTTACCCAAATGAAATGCGCCTGTGACTCTTGCCTCTGTGTCGTTGACACTAGCCAAGCCGTCGAAAAAGACAGCCAGTATTTTTGCAGCGACGCCTGCGCCAACGGCCACCCTGAAGGCTCGACCGGCTGCGGCCACACGGGCTGCGGCTGCCATAACTAAGGGCAACTTTCAATCGTCTTGAGGAGCACACCCTGCTGTGTCCCTCAAGATGCCCTAGGCTTCGACCCGCTTGTCGCCCTAAGATTGATTACAGAATTGATTGCCAAGCCATTGTTGGCGCAATCGGCTCGGTGCAATCGGCTCGGCGCAATCGGCATGTAAGGGGCAGATTTTAGAAAATGGCGCAAACTGACCCAAATCGGGTGCTGCGGCTGCTGCCCCTAGTCACCGGGGGCCTTGGCGGCACACTGTTGATGCTCAATCGAGTGCTAACCCCGGCCCTGACCGAATCCCAGGCGCGATCAGACGTTATGGGAGTAATTCTCAGCGCTCTGCTGATTTTGACGGGTCTGCTGTGGCAGCGGGTGCAGCCTATTTCTCCCGAAGCGGTAACGCTGATCGGTGACGAAGGGCTGGAACTCAACGACACCCTGTCAGAGACTGCCCAGACCGAGCTAGCCTGGGCCTCGCACCTGCTGCTGACCAATACCGTCACCCGCTCTGTTGTCGTCTATCGCCAGGGCGAAACTCTTTTGAGGCGAGGCGTGCTGGCCCCCAAAGCCGAGGTCACCCCTGGCCCTATTCTCAAGCGGGTGCTAGAAACGGGCAAAGCTATCTACCTAGTCAAACTCAGCATCTATCCCGGTCGGGTGGAGTTTGACTATCTGCCCGAAAACACCCAGGGCGTGATCTGTCAGCCCATGGGCAAGCATGGCGCGCTGATTTTGGCGGCCAATGCCCCCCGCAGCTATACCCGCCAAGACGAGGCTTGGGTAGAGGGCATCGCCGACAAGCTGGGCTACACCCTAGATGCGTTAGCCGCAGATGACTCAACTGCTGAGCTAACGGCAACAGAAAGCTAGGGGTTAGACAGGCCAAGTGTGGCTGCTTTAACAGCCGAGGGGTATAGGGTGCAAGGTATACGGTGCAAGGCAGGCCGTAAACCGCAAACCGTGTACCGTAAACCGTCCTCCCCCCCAACTTTCATCAATACAACTCATATTTCATCCACTGGCAGGGCAGCGTTCCGTTGTAGACGGGTATCCGCTGGGCCGACTTTAGGCCAATGGAGCGGGCCAGTTCTTTGTTGCCGCTGAGCACAAAGGCTGTCCAGCCTTTAAAGCGCTGCTTGAGCACGTCGCCCAGCAGCTTGTAGAACGCGCCGAGGTCTTCGTCGGCCCCCAGGCGCTCACCGTAGGGGGGGTTGCACAGCAGGTAGCCGCTGTCGGCGGGAGCCTCCAGATCCGCCAGGTCGGCGGTCCAAAATTTGACCTGTTCAGCCAGGGCGCAGCGCTGGGCATTGAGCTGGGCCTGGTGAATGATGTCGGGATCGCGATCGCACCCCCCCACCCAAACCCCCAGGTCTGCGCCCCGGCTCGCCTCTGCCTCTTGCCAGAGGCAATCCCACAGGTCGCCGTCAAAGTTGGGCCAGGTCTGACAGCCAAAGTCTTCGCGAAATATCCCTGGGGCAATTTTTAGCGCCATCATGGTGGCCTCTAGGGGCAGCGTGCCCGAGCCACAGAGCGGGTCGAGCAGGGGTACGTCGCCCTGCCAGCCGGTCAGGGTTACCAGGGCTGCGGCCAAAGATTCTTTCAGCGGGGCGGCCCCTACAGCGGGGCGATAGCCGCGCCGATGCAGGCTGGAGCCAGAGCTGTCGAGGCTGACGGTGGCGGTGTCGGCTTGAATGTGCAGGTTAATGCGCACCTCGGGGTGCTGGGTGTCGACGGAGGAGCGATCGCCCCACTGCTGCCGCTGCTGGTCAACCACCGCATTTTTGACCTGGAGAGCGGTGAAGTGGGTGTGGTTGAGGTTGGAGTTTTTGCCCGTGGCATCGACGGCAAAGGTTAGTTCTGGGGTGAGGTAGGGCCGCCAGTCAATGCTCTGCACGCCCCGGTAGAGATCGTCGGCGTCGCGGCAGGGCACCTCGGCCAGCTTGACTAGCACCCGAAAGGCCAGCCGCGACCACAGGTTGACCCGATACAGCAGGGCCAGGTCGCCTTCAAAGGCGACGCCGCAAAAGCCGGGTTCTAGGTTCTGAGCACCCAGGCCTTCCAGTTCAGCGGCGGCCAGGGCTTCAAGACCCCGGGCAACGGTGGCAAAATATGCGGCCATGGGCCTCCTCGATAACGTCTGTATCTATTCCCCAGTCTACGATCCAGGGTGGCGGCATGAACCTCTGGTGGAGCGGCGATTTACCGTTTTGTTAAGACCAGATATTTCAACACATCTACCCCCTAGAAGCTGGGCTATTCTATTGATATCCTTATGGATGATGCGCTCCTAACTTAGGGTATAGTGCGTCAGCCAGCACCGGTTGCGGCGGTTTCGCCAACGGCTGTTTGGCTTTCCTGTTTAACCACGAACTGTCGAACTGCAAACTGTTGAGTTACGAGAGGAAAGACCTATTTCTAAGACGCAACTGGTAAACCGGCAAATTCGCTCACCCCAGGTGTTCTTGATCGACCATGAGAACCAAAATCGTGGGCTTATGGACACTCGCGAGGCGCTGACCCTCGCTGAGGATGCAGGCCTTGACCTGGTGGTTGTTTCTAACGGCAAAGATGCCCCTGTGGCCAAAATTCTGGACTACGGTAAACTCCAGTACCAGCAGAGTAAGCGACAGAAGCAAAGCTCCAAGCCGTCTTTGAAAGAGGTTAAGCTGCGCCCCAATGTGGGTGAGTCTGACTACCAGCTCCGCATTCGGCGCTCGGTCGAGTGGCTGTCTAAGGGAGACTCGGTTAAATTTTTGGTGCGCCTGCGTGGGCGCGAGCACCAGCACCGCGATCGCGCTGCCGACCTGCTAGAGCGCATTGTCAAAGATATCGGCGATGCCGGTAAGGTGCAGGCCCTCGACCGCAAAGCTCTAGTGCTGATGATCACCCCGGCCTAGGATACATCTAGATTCTGGGGACTAGTCAAAGCTAGCGCCCTTCCTAAATCCTCCTCAGAAAGGGGAACTTTGAAGCGGACTCAGATCCCTCTTGTTCAGGGGTGCCAGGGGGGCAACTGTTGTACAAGCTCCAGGCTCAGGTGGCCCAGTCTAGGATCTGGGCCACTCGTTGCCATATGGTGATGGGGTCAAAGGGCTTAGCAATCACTCCGGCCACCCCCAAGCTGGTGAAGCGATCGTGATCGGCTGCCAAAACTTTAGCCGTTAGCAAGATCACCGGTATGGGCCGAGTTTTATCATCAGCCTGAAGCCGTTCGTAGACCGCCAACCCATCCATTTCAGGCATCGACACATCGAGCAAGATGCAGTCCCAGGGTGCCGCCTGAGCTTTGTCTAGCCCTTCAGCCCCCGAACCAGCACTCTCGGTGTACCAGCCGCCAAATTCTTCTAGGCTCAAGCACACCACATCACGAATATCTAACTCGTCGTCGATGACTAAAATGCATTTACTCACAGTTCTTTGCTCACAGTTCTTTCAGAGGCAGTGTAAAGAAAAATGTGCTGCCCAGCCCCAGCTGGCTCTCTGCCCAGATTTTCCCACCGTGCTGCTCAACAATCCGTTTGCAGATAGCCAAACCTAAACCGGTGCCCCCCCGGTGCCGCGAGTCTGATACATCGACCTGCTGAAATCGTTCAAAGATCGCCTCTAGGCGGTTGGCCGGAATGCCCCTTCCCTGGTCTTGTATGGCGACGCGCAGGTAGGGCTGGGGCGATCGCTGGCCGCTCGTGTCAGCGCCATTCACATCAGCACCGTTAGGGTTAGCTTTTGGCGCTGGCAGCCGCTCTACCTTCAGCCAGATTTTTTGGCCCGGGTCAGAAAACTTGATGGCGTTCCACAGTAGGTTGGTCAGGGTCTGGACAATGGCATCTGAATCCGCCAGCACCGTGGCTGGTTCTGAGGCAATGTGCAGGCTGACCTGGGCGGCTTCGGCGATCGCCGCCAAGCCGCTTACCGACAGTTCGATTAAATCATCGATCTGGTAGGGTTCTAGCCTCAGTTCTACCCGCCCCGAGGCCAGCCGCTCTAGATCGAGAATGTCGTTGACCAGGCGAATCAGCCGCTCGGTGTTGCTGAGGGCCATGTGCAGCATTTGCTGGGCCTTTTGAGGCCGGTCGTGCAACACCCCCGTCGCCAAAATACCCAGCCCGCCGCGAATGGCGGTCAGCGGCGTGCGCAGCTCGTGGCTGACGATTGAAATAAACTCATCTTTGAGGCGGTCAACTTTATAGCGATCGCTTATGTCGCGCACCACCACCAGCACCTCATCCTGGGTCACCGGAATAATGCGCGCCTCTTCGCAGAACGTCTCTCCCTGGCTGACAAATTCGTATTCTTGCCGCTGAATGGTGCCTGTGACCAGGGCCTGCTCAACGCAGCGCAGGCGCTCCTGGGCAATGGCCGTTGGCAGATTGTCGTAGGTTGGTGATTCGTAGGGCTGGGATTTATCGCCCAGCCAGTTGACCGCCTCCAGGTTGTAGATTTCTAGCGGCAGCCCGTCGCGCCCCAGCCGCATCAGCAGGTCAGGAATCGCGTTGATCAGCGCCTGCTTGGTAGTCTCACTGGCCATCAGCGAAGCAGTTTGGGCCGCCACCTGATGCTCTAGCTCCTGCTGGTAGTTGGCTCGCAGCCGCTCGGTTTGGCGACGCTCGCTGATATCTTGAAAGGTGTTGATCGAATAGATCACCTGCCCCAGGGTGTTAAACACCGGAATCGTATGCACCTCTAGGGGAATGCGGCGATCGCCCGTATCGATCTCAATATCGTCGGTGTAGGCGGTTTCACCCCGCAGCCCGCGCACTACGGGTAGCGCGTCGGTAGGGTAGAGCTGGTCGCTACCCGCTCGATACAGCTGGTAGGTTTCGGCCAGCTGCTCGGCATCGGCCAGGGCAATGCCGTTGACCAGCAGCTCTTTGCCCTTGGCGTTGAGAAACAGCATCTGCCCCCGCTGGTCGTGAACGCTGAGGGCCACCGGCACCCCGTTGAGAAACGTCGCCAGGGTGTTCTCGCGATCTTTGAGGTTTTGAAACGACTCCACCAGCTGCCCCACCATGTGGTCAAATCCCTGCCGCAGCGCCTCCACCTCCTGAATGCGGCTGGGCTGAGTCGGGGGCACCATCGCCATGCCGTCAGTGAAGGCCTGGGTAGCCCGCTGGAGCGAAAGAATCGGCTTAGTAATGTAGTCTGCTGTCCACAGCCCCAGCCCTACCGAACCCAGCAACGCCAGGGCGCAGAGCAGTGCCGTACGGGCGAGATTGCCATAGATGTCCGCCATAAACTCCGACGTGGGAATGACGGTGACCACGATCCAGTCGAGGTCTGGCTGAAGGGGGGTGGCTTCGACAAAGTATCGCTGTCGCTGGAAGCGCAGGTCAGAAAACTGAGCCTCCTGAATCGTGCCAAAGCTCTCGTGCTGGGCCATCAGGCTAGCCACCACGGCCCGAGTCAGGGGGTTTTGGCTTTGGCTCATCGGGAGTCGCCGAGGCTCTACCGCTACATTTTGGGCCTGGTCGGGTTTAGCCTGCCGATCAAACGTCGGCTCTCCCGTGGAGGTGGCGACCAGATTACCCCCTGGTTCGACCAAAAAGACTTGCCCCTGGGGGCTGGGGGCTAGGTCTGCCAAAACCTCACCCAGCTGGGTCAGCAAAATGCCGGTGCTAAAGACGCCCTCAAACTCGCCTGCCGGGCTATAAACCGGCACAAACCGCACCATCACTAGATGTGGCCGATCTGCTCCCTTTTCTAGGGTGACAACTAGCCGCCAGAGGCCGTCGGGTGCCGCCTGGGCCGCCGGGTACCAGGGGTCATCGGGGGGATCGCGGTGGGGGTGGTAGTCAGATCTGGCTGGCCCCTCAGCGATCGCATTCTGGCCGCTGCCGTCAACCCGGTAGCGGTAGAGCACCCCATCGGCGGTGATGACGTTGCGCTGCCGAAGGGAGAACCCGCCGTCGTCTGAGCGGGCTACGTTGAGAAAGGCCCCGGCTTCATTGGCGATCGCCAGCCCGGTCAGCTCTGGAAACGACCTTAGCTGTTCCACAAACTGGCTGTCTAGCGCAGACAAATCGGTGCTGCTAAACTGCCCCGCCTGCAGCAAATAGGCATTGGTGCGGGTAACCAGCTCGGGCACTTGCAGGTAGGTATTCAGGCTTTCGCTAACCCGCTTACCAGTCTCTGCCATCAGCTGGGTGGCAATGTCTCGCACCGCCCGCTGACCGCTGCGAAAGGACAGGTAGCCCACCAGCCCCGTAATGCCGATAATTTGGAGCAGAAATGGCACAATCAGCAGATTTCGCAGGGAAAACTTCATGGCGGGTCACGTCCAGCACAGCTCATTGGCCCAGGGGAGATAAAAGGGGTTGACTCAGCACATCGGGTAAAGGCAGAAGGTATTGCCGCCTCGGGCTTTGGCATCTTTAAGAGCCTGGTCGGCGGTCTTGAGCAGGTGATCGCTGCAAATCGTTGCGGTGGGGGTTGTGCCGCCAATCCCCAGACTGATGGTGATATGGTCTGCCACGGGGGAACTGGGGTGGGAAATTTGGAGATCGGTGACCGCCTGCTGCATGCGCGAGACGACTCGCAGTGCCCCGTCTAGGTTGGTGTTAGGTAGCACAACCCCAAACTCCTCGTCGCCGCAGCGAGCTACCAGGTCAATGTTGGGGTTAATGGTGCGATGCAGGGTGCGAGCAATGCGGCGCAGGGCGGCATCGCCCGCTTGCTGGCCGTAAACTTTGTAGTAGGCGCGTAGATCGTCGGGGGTGCACAAAATTAGCGAAATCGGAGCCTGGTCTCGGCAGTGGCGCTCCCACTGCTGCTGCAAGAAGGCGTCAAAGTGAAGGCTGTTGGCCACCTGGGTAAGGGGGTCGATGGTGTCTTGCCGGGACCAGTACAGCGCCTGGCAGTGGCGCATCTGCTCAATTTGCTGGCGCAGGCGCGATCGCTCAATCCGACTGAGTACCCGAGTTACCAGCTCTGGCCCCACAATCGGCTTGCCGATCAGGTCATCGCCCCCCACCTCAAACACCTGGCGCACGGCGACGGTGTCGGGGTGCGCCGCCACCATCAGAATCGGCAGGTTGCCAAACTGCGAGTCTTGGCGCACCACCTGGCACAGGTCAATGCCGCTAAAGGTGGGCATCTCTAGGGCCAGCAGCAGCAGGTCGGGCTGGGTTTGGCGCAGCACCTCCCAAAACTGGCTCGGGTCGCCCAGTTCGCTGACCTGAAGCCCCCAGGGAGTGAGCAGTTCAGTAATGGCGCTTCGGGTGATCGGGTCGGTATCGACCACCATCACCTTTGACTCTGGGGCCTGAGACTGGGGCAGCAGCTGGTCGAGAGTATCTAAGATTTGGCCGGAGGTAACGGGGGTCACCAGGTAGCGATCGCCCCGCAGCCGAGCCACCTGCACCCGTTCCTCTAGGCTGTCGTGGCTCGTCAACACCAGCACCGGTAGCTGCGGGTAACAGTGTTTAATTTCCCGCAGGGGAGCCAGCTTTTCGACCAGGGGAGCAGCTTGATCGAGGGTCAGCACCGCGGCTTCGGCGGTACCCTGGGCCAGGGCAGGCAGCGCAGCGCTGAGGCTAGCAGCACCCTTCAGCTGCCAGCCCCGGCGGGCCGCATCCGCCTGGAGGCGGTCAGTTAGCTCTGGATCTAGGGCCAGAGCCACCCCCCGATGGCGGGGGGCAGGGGGCTGGCTGTTCCCCCCAGCTCGGTCTGGGGGCTTGAGGGCCAGGGGCTTGGGCGGTAGTGCCAGGGACTGTTTAAGGGCTAGCAAACAGCTCGACAATTGGTCAACGTTAGGGCCATCTAGGGGATGATCTGCGCCCAGCATCTGCTCGATCTGACGAGCCTGGGCCGAGCCGTCTTCGTAGCCAAAGGTGCCCAGTCCTCCGGCTAAGCGGTGGGCCTCTTCGCGGGCAATCGCTCGCTGCTGGGTGGGCAAATTGCCTGCCTGGAGCGATCGCACCGCACCTTCCACCGCCACCAGCCGCTGCTGCATCGACGATTGAAACCGAGCTGCAATGGCTTCTAAAGACCTAAAAGACTGAGCGGCCGCCGCTATCCCGGCTGGTTCCTGCCCCAGCAGGCCAACCGACCCGTGGGTTCTCTGGGTTTCGCCATCTCCCCGGGCCACCGCCAGGGAGGAGAGCTTCGCTTGCTCCTCGTCCCCCCCCAAACTTCCCCCAAATCCCTCCCCCAAATCAACGGGACTATCCCGCAGGCGATAGCCCAACCCGTACACGGTCTGAATGACGTTCTCGACTACGCCGCTGCGCTTGAGGCGGTTGCGCAGGTCTTTGACCAGATTGGTCACCGCCCCTTCAGTGGGCGAATCGTCGATAGTCCACAGGTGGTCGAGAATGGTGCTGCGGCTAAACACCCGCTGGGGATGACGCAAAAACAGTTCTAGCAGGCTGTACTCCTTAGGCGTTAGGGGTACCACCTGACCGTCGTAGGTCACCTGGGCCAGGGTGGGGTCGAGGCCCAGCTGCCCCCACACCAGTGACGGAATTGTACTGGCCCGCACCCCGCGCCGCAGCAGCGCCCGCACCCGAGCCAGCACCTGTGACACTTCAAAGGGCTTAGTCACATAGTCATCGGCCCCGGCGTCAAGCCCCGTGATCACATCCTCATCCCCAGCCTGGGCGGTGAGCATCAAAATGGGCGTAGATACCCCCTGCCCGCGCAGCTGACGGCACAGGCTAATGCCGTCAAGGCGAGGGACATTGATATCCAGCATGATCAAGTCGTAGTCCCACAGCGCCGCCAGCTCCCGCGCGGTGACGCCGTCAGCGGCTTGCTCGACGGTGTAGCGAGCCGCCGTCAGGTGAAACACCAGCAGATCGCGGGTCGATAGGTCATCCTCAACAAGCAAGATTTTCATCGGTGAGGAACGTTCCTGGCGTGTAGAAGTCTTGTTAAACCACAGATACCCCAAAGCCAGATCGGGATCTGTGGCTTTCCCCACACGGAGCTATCCCTCTGGATGGGAGGAGGTTCATTAAGCGCTGACTGTGTTGTTTAGCATATCGTTAACTTCAAATCTTCTCTACCACACTGGCCCGGTTTTGGGGAGAGTGGCATCGGTGATAGTTGGGGGTTTAGGCCTGAGGTTTCGGGTCTGGGGTTTCAGGTTTTGGGTTTCAGGTTTTGGGTTCACGGTTTGAGGTATACGGTTCACGGCCAGACGCCAACCGTGCACCGTGCACCGTAAACCGTGAACCCCAGCCGATCCTCCTTGGCTGCGTCCTTCCTACCCTGAACCCTATAGAGGCGCCTGCCAAGTGCCTCGCTGGAGCGCCGTCTGTACCGCCGCCTGCTGGTCGCGGTGGGTGATCCAGCGGTGGTAGGTGCGGTTGTGGATGGCTACCGAGTGGCCCATCATGCGGGCCGCTACGGTGTCGGGCAACCCAAAACGAATAGTGCGCACGGCCCAGGCGTGGCGTAGGTCGTAGGGCGAAAACGGCACCCCGTAGCGCTTAAACTGAATCGCCACCTGCTGGCCAACTCGCTGGAGGGTAGTGGCGGCTAAATCGGTGTTGATCGGCGGTAGAACGCCCTGGCCCAGGTCAAACCGCTCGACCCATTCGGGGTAGAAAGGCCACACGTCGTGAAGGCCGGTTTTCGTAGTTTCGAGCACGGTAATGCGGCCCTCCGGGTCGCCCTGGCGCAGCGCTTGGTAGTCGCAAAAAAACACTTCGTGGTTGCGCAGGCCGTAGGTGGCCATCACCCCATAGACGTAGCGCCAGGCGGGGTTGGGGATGCGATCGCACCATTCGACAATCACCTCGTCGGAGGGCAGCAGTCGGCGCTGGGCCTTGCTGTTGCCGTAGGCCCCTCCGAGGTTCTCGACCCCCTCGGGCAAGGTCACCTCCTGAAAGTCGGCAAAGGCCTTAAACGCCGTAAACGCCACCTGACGGCTGCGGGAATGGGGTGGGATCGCCTCTAGGGTAGCGACGATAGCGGCCTCCAGCGGCTGCCGGGGGTGCTGCTCTGTCTGGGCCAGCAGCTTCTTGAGGTAGGGGGCGTAGGCTTTGTCCCACGTGGTTTTGCGCGAGGCCAGGGCAGCGACATCGGGGCTACGCTGGGCCAGAATGTGCGCCTCAAACCGGGCAATGGAATCCGGCAGGGGCAGGGCTTCTGGCGGGGTTGCTTCTGCCTGGCCCAGGTAGCTGGCCCAGGTAAAGCGTCGCTCGATCAGCTGGGCGGCAATCACCTTGGCCTCTTGCTCGATCTGTTTTAACCCGGCGGTGGTGGCGGGCAGCTTCAGGGGAATGCGCTGCTGGTAGGGCCGGGTTTTGCCGCTGTCGGGACGCGGCGGCAGGGTGCCCCGCAGGCTGAGGCGATCGCCCCGGCGCTCCACCTGTAGCCCCAGGCGGGCGGCCTTAAGGCGGGTATTTAACTTTGCGATTGCAGTATCTAAAGCCCCAGGAGTAGCCATCGCCCTCGGAAACCGTTCATCCAGCTTGTAGAATAGTTGATATATCAGTACATACTTTAGAGCCACTACAGTGCCATGGGTCGTGTTGGGGTCTTATTGCTAAATCTGGGGGGGCCAGAATCGCCCGACGACGTGCGCCCCTTTTTGTTTAACCTGTTTGCCGATCCAGAAATTATTCGCCTGCCCTTTCCGTTTCTCCAGCGGCCATTGGCCTGGTTAATTTCTAGCTCCCGGGCTAAGCAATCCCAAGCAAACTACCAGCAGATCGGCGGTGGTTCGCCCCTGCGCCGTATTACCGAAGAGCAGGCCGAGGCGCTGCGGCAGGTTTTGGCCGACCGAGGCACCGAGGCCAGCATCTACATCGGCATGCGCTACTGGTACCCCTTCACCGAAGAGGCCGTGGCCCAACTCAAGCGCGACGGCATCGAAAAACTGGTGGTGCTGCCGCTGTATCCGCAGTTCTCCATTAGCACCAGCGGCTCTAGCTTTCGCCTGCTGGAGCGTCTCTGGCTCGAAGACCCCGCCCTTCAGCGCATTGTCTACACCGCCATCCCCTCCTGGTACGACCGTCCCGGCTACACCGAGGCCATGGCCGACCTGATCGCCCAGGAGCTAGACAAGCTCGAAATCCCCGACCAGGCCCACATTTTCTTTAGCGCCCACGGCGTGCCCGTCAGCTATGTCGAAGAGGCAGGCGACCCCTACCAGCGTGAAATCGAGCACTGCACCGAGCTGATTATGAAGTCGCTCCACCGCCCTAACCCCCACACCCTGGCCTACCAGAGCCGGGTCGGCCCGGTGGAGTGGCTGCAACCCTACACCGAAGATGCGATCGAGCAGCTGGCTCAACAGGGGGTCAAAGACCTGGTGGTGGTGCCCATCAGCTTTGTCTCTGAGCACATCGAAACCCTGCAAGAGATCGACATCGAGTACCGGGAAATCGCCGAAGAGGCAGGCATCCACGGGTTTCACCGGGTACCCGCCCTCAACACCCACCCGCGCTTCATCGGCGACATGGCCGACATGGTGACCGAGGCCCTGGTGGCCCCGCGTCAGCTCTTTTCTGACGTGGTGCAGCCTGACAAAAAAGTCAAAATTTACCCCCAAGAGCGCTCCGCCTGGGGCCTCACCCCCGTGGCCGAAGTTTGGAACGGGCGGCTGGCTATGGTGGGCTTCTTAGCCCTGCTGCTGGAGCTGGTCAGCGGTCGTGGCCCCCTGCACTTCGTCGGTATTCTTTAGGACTTGACTAGGCTGGTTGTGAAAGGAGCTAGCTGGTTAGGGTTTGCGGTGCACGGTTTACGGCGGGTATTGCTGAATTGGGTCATGAATCTGGGTGAGGGCAAACGACCGTTTGCCCCTACGAGAGGCATTGCTTTTTTGATTCATACCTCTATTCAGCAACCCCTCATACCAAATCCTGCTTGGCTACCCCCGATTCCGCAGGGCAAACAACCGTTTGCCCCTACAGTTTGGCCTTTTGGGAATCGGGGTTATGTGACTCGGATTTGGTATCAAACCGTAAACCGTAAACCGTGAACCGTATACCTCAAACCGCACACCGTAAACCGTATACCCCTACTCCCTAGGCTTGGAGCGCCGGGGCCAGTGCTGCCACAGGTGTGAGGTGCGAATCACCAACCACAGCAGCAGGAGGGCAATCACGCCCCCCTGGAAGGGGGCGTCAAAGGCCAGTACCGCCAGCACAATGCAAAGCCCATCGATCACGAAAAAACACCACAGAGGCGGGCGGCGAGGCCGGAAGAATAGGCCCACCTGCAGCAGTTGAATGACCAGGGCCAAGAGGGCGCTGATCAGCCCAATTAGCAGGTTGAGCCAGCTGTCTAGGCCGACGGTTCTAGCGATCGCAATGCCCGCCAGCGCCCCCACCCCAGGGCTGAGCACCAGTTCTAAAATTTGAAAAAACCGCTGGCTGTGGCGATCCTTTGACAGCATTAGCTCAGCTGCGGACCAGGTGGCCAGCACCCCCAGCACCAGGGCAGGGGGTAGCTGAGACAGTAGCGGTACATTGGCCCACAGCTGGGGGCCAGACATCAGACCAATCAGCAGCAGCGGCAGGGCCAGCCGCAGCCCTGTCGCTGCTGCGATCGACAAAATTGCCAGTAGTTCCGTAATAATCACCGTCTGCCCTTACCGACTCGGGTTCCAGGGATATTCCTACTCGCTGAGGGCGGTGGACAGGTAGTCGGCCGCCGACTTGACCACCGCCACGGCATTTTCGTAGACCATTCGGGTCGGCCCCAGCACCCCCACACTGCCCACCGCGGTGTCGTGGCGGGTGTAGTTAGATACCACCAACGCACAGCCCTGCATCGGCTCCAGGGGGTTCTCAGCGCCAATCCAGACCCTGACATCGACTCCGCTGGGCACAGGACGCGCTGCCGATGGGGCGGCGATAAACAGCGGCCACAGCTGGGACTGGTCTTCTTCGAGCAGGCGCACGATCGCCTGAATGCGCTGGGCGTCAGAAAACTCGGGCTGGCGCAGCACCTCGGCCAGTCCGCTAACGACCAAATAAGGGGTTGCGGTGGGCTGTGATCGCAGCGCCAGATCGCCCAAAGCCTGGCAGAGCAGCACTCCATACTGCTCAAATTCCGCATCCAAGCTGCCCCAGTCAAGGCTGGTTACCTCAGCGAGCGGCCGCCCCCGCAGGTGGTGGGTCAAAAAGTTCGACAAAATTTCCAGATTCCGGCGACCCAGAGAGTCATCCACCGCTGGCGCTTCGGTCGTCAGCATCGGCGGCAGCTGCACTACCACCGACTGGGTTGCCAGCGAATCTAGCAGCACCACCATCAGCATCTGCCCGCTCTCCACCGCCACCAGTTGAATGTGACGAATCAGCGCCGTGTTGGCCTGGGGCACCGTGACCAGCGCCAGATAGCCGCTAATCTGCGCCAAAATCTGGGTGGCTGATCGCAGCAGCGACTCCAGGCTGTGGCCCATCCAGTCGATTTCTTCGGACAGGGCCGCATCGACCCGCCGCCTCACCTGGGCCGATGGCGACATCAGCCGATCTACGTAGAGACGATAGCCCGAGTCAGAGGGTACCCGCCCCGATGACGTGTGGGGCTGGTAGAGCAGCCCGTATTTTTCGAGTAGCCCCATGGTGTTGCGCACCGTGGCCGGGCTAACCTTCAGGTTATATTCCTGGGCCAACGCCCGTGACCCGACCGGCTCTGCCGTGGCGATATAGTGACGAATCGTTGCCTGGAGCACCTGCTCATGGCGGGCACTCAGGGGAAGGGCGGAGTCCATAGGGTTTAACACAAAACTCAGCTACGGCGTTGCCTTACCATAACAGATGTTTTCTGGGCTTCGGTATGGCACCCTTGGCTGGTTTTTATTCCCACACCAAATCTTGCTTGAATCCGCCCCCTTTAGAACGTGAACCCAGACCGCTGAGGGATAGGGGGCGCGAAGATATTACTTAAGAATCTTTGCTCTGGCTAAAGAACTCACCCACCCTAAAGCTAGCGGTGCTTTCAAGCTGGGCCATGGTTGATCGCGTAATCAGCTTGCCCTGCTCAACCAGCACTTCGCCAGTAATGGGGTGCAGCAGGTCTTGGTCAGCCCGGCGACCAATCAACGCCTCAATGTCTTGCAGCGAATTTATATACATGCCCGGCGGCAGTTCTACCACCACACCGTTGCTCATCACTCTGGCTTGGCAGGCCAAACGAGAGTTGGGCTTGCAGGAGGTAATCACCTCTAAGGTGCGCTGTTCACGGCGATTAATTGGAGTTAGGCTCTCCATTCCCGACTGTACATAGATGTGGCAAGTGGCGCACATGCCCCGCCCACCACACTCCCTGAGTACATCTAAATCTTTATTCAGCAGTACCGACAGCAGATTGCCGTTGGTTTCAACCGAGGTTTCTTGGGCAATGGGCTCTAGGCGAACGGTTTTGGCCATAGTAGGTGCGACAGAGGTAAAAATGCAGGGGTATAGAAAATCTAGGTAATTCCAAGGTACCCATCTAGGGCGCCAACAGAGCATATCCCGGTGCTGCGATGGCCGGGTACAGCTCCGGAAGATCTCAGGGTATCTCAGTCAGATGATCTCAGAGGGTCTCTGAAGGTGGGGCCTCTAGAAGCAGCCGGCTCTCGGCGGGGGTGAGAGTTTGGCTGCCCACCAGGGTTTGAAAGTTGCGAATAGTGCGGCCACCGCGCCCCAAAAATGCCGCCACCCAGTCTTTGATCCACTGGTGCTGCTCTGGGGTGATTGGCGTCTGGGCATCTATCCTGAGGGTAAAGTGACCATCTGGTTGCAGCTCAAATTGCTCAAGCCAGGGGTGGGCCGGTCGAGATTGCTTCCAGGTATTGATCACAATGGTTTTGCCCAGGTACTGGGTGGCCCCGTCGCTGAGGTGATTTAGAGCCGCAGTGATCGCCGGACCGGTTGGGGCCATTGCCCCCGCAGCTGGGTTTACTAGCGGCGGTAACGCCTCTGGATCGGCTGCAACAGCAGCACTCGGTGCTACAGAACCGCTGTCTACGGTAACGCAGCCCGCCATCAGCTTAAAAGTGGGCACTGCGTTGTGGGGAGCTTCCATCAGGATGGTTTTCAGCTCGTCAATGGCGGTGCCATACTCAGTTAGGGACAGCTGATCGGTGATCAGCACTAGCAAAATTAACCCCTTGCCCAACTTGTAGATGTGGGCTAGCTGATTTACAAAACGAAAGCTAAACGTTTGAAAATGAGCCGGGGTAGTGTCAACCACCTGCTGAATTCCCTGGGCCAGCGCCTCTTGCTGCTGGGTGTTGAGGCTGATGTCTGGCCCAAAGAAAAAGGGGCGGTTGCGGCCATCAATCAGCGCTATCCCAGAGATGCCGGGCAGATTTAAGACATTCTGAATCACCTGCCGTTTCATAAATCGTTGGGTACCGTTCTAAAATTTTGTCGTTGCGTGCCCTGAACCAAGTAATCTAAGAATGGCAGACTTCACTCGACATTAGGCTAAGAGTCGTCGGTCTATCTGGGATGGGGCTATCTGGGATGGTTGTAACAACCCTGGTTGCGGCGATCCCACTGAATGGGCATGCACTACCATCATGGTTTGTGTTGGCAGCCCAGGATTATCGTACATTAGGGTTAATGCCCATGTCTGACCTTCCCTTTACCCTCGACCAGCTGCGTATTCTCAAGGCCATCGCAGCAGAGGGCAGTTTCAAACGAGCGGCGGACAGTCTCTATGTCTCTCAGCCGGCGGTGAGCTTGCAGGTGCAAAACCTGGAGCGTCAGCTAGATGTACCGCTGTTTGACCGAGGGGGGCGGCGGGCTCAGCTCACCGAGGCGGGGCATCTGCTTTTAAGCTACGGTGATCGCATTCTTAGCCTGTGCCAAGAAACCTGTCGCGCCATCGAAGACCTCCAGAATTTGCAGGGGGGAACCCTGATTATTGGCGCGAGCCAAACCACCGGTACCTACCTGCTGCCCCGCATGATTGGCCTGTTTCGCCAAAAATATGCCGATGTAGCGGTACAGCTCCACGTGCATTCCACTCGTCGCACCTCTTGGAGTGTGGCCAATGGCCAGGTTGACCTAGCCATCATTGGCGGTGAAGTTCCCCCTGAGCTACAGGACTCTCTAGAAAGAGTGCCCTACGCCGAAGATGAACTCGCACTGATCATGCCGATGTATCATCCCTTAGCTGGCCAGGCGGTGATTCAGCGCGAAGATCTGTATAAGCTGCATTTCATTGCCCTCGACTCACAATCGACTATTCGTAAAGTCATTGACCAGGTGCTTACCCGCTGCGGCATCGAAACCCGCCGCCTCAAAATCGAGATGGAGCTAAACTCCATTGAGGCGATTAAAACTGCCGTGCAGTCTGGCCTGGGTGTTGCCTTTGTGTCGAACTCGGCCATTGAAAAAGAGTTGCAAATGGGGGTGCTCCACCGTGCCAAGATTGACTCAGTGGTGGTCAACCGCACCCTGTCGGTAATTTTCAACCCCAACCGTTACCGATCTAAGGCCGCCGCCGCCTTTACTACCGAAATTTTGCCCCAGTTCACCAACCTGCCACTTAACTTTCAGCCCGTTGGCTCAGACAAAAACGGTGCCGGAAAAAATAGCTCTAAACCCGTGGCCCCACCGCCAGAACCTCTCAACCTCAGCCTCTAGCCCTCATGGGGCTAGCATCAAGTGCGCCCTCTCTATCGACCTACGCCCCTAAGCCTCTCGAACCACCAACGGGTCTCCGGGGATAGCAATCAGCCCGTCCTTATAGATGTAAATTAGCTTGCGCTGGCGCAGCTTACCCATCAGGCGGGTGACTGTAACTCGGGTAGAGCCGATGGCGCTGCCAATTTGGGCGTGGGTGAGTGACCAGGGCAGGTAGTAGCCTGACTCGCAGGGTTCGCCAAATTCTTCGATAAGCAGGGTGAGAAACCCCAGCAGGCGATCAATGGTGCGGCGCTGACCGAGGGTGCTGAGCCACAGCAGCTTGCGCTGATGCTGGTAGCGAAAGGCGTCGAGCACCTCGCGGCGAAAGTGAGGCCAGTTGTCCAGATCGCTCCAGTAGAGCCAGATCACGGTGGTTTGGTCTACATGGGCAAAGCTTTGCAGCAGAAAAGGTGACTGGGCCACAATTTCAAAGGGCTGGCCGGCTCCCACAAACCCCAAAAAGGCCTCTTCGCTCAGGCCTAGGGCCAGCGATGAGGGTGTATCTTCATCGCCAGTATCGTCGAGGTCAGACAGCTCAGGGGCTGGCCCCGCCCCTTGGGCTGAACCCACCAGGCGCACTGAGCCGCGCTCTACCAAATACAGCAGCCCAGAGCGGGTGGGAATGCGCTCGTCCTTGTTGAATGTTCTGGCCCGGTAGTGGGCATGGGCCCAGTCGGTAATGCGCTGCCAGGTCAAAAACGGTCGGGCGTTGTCGGCATGGGAGGAAGATGGCATAGAAAAAGCTGGATTAAACGGTACAAACCGCGACCATGGGGATAAATGGGGCTTAGCTCGACAGCTCAGACGGGCGAATCAACTCAACGACCGCAAGAACGTTCTAACGTTCTATGAAATATTAAGCTTGTGTGAACCATCCAATACTAATACAGGACTCCGTATTTTCCCGTAGTATCCCCTAGGGAACTTGAGACATTTGCGAATTCCGCACTTTATTCGTGAATATTGGGTAGTTGTGAATATAAGTAAACTGACAAACCGATAGTGACGATTGAACCTATATCCTGGCTGGATCGCCTCAGTCCCTGCTACACCGGGGTTGAGGCGCGCGATCGCACCGCCCCCGCTGCCACCGCCTCAGCATTGATAAGAAAAACTGTTCATTTAACCTGGTTTTAGGGAGTGACATTCCTCCAGAGTGATCATATAGTTATAAATGTGTGAGGAGCGAACCAGAAGAGATGCCGAGACGAAACACGGCCAGTCGTCGGCATCTCTTTTGTTTTGTAGTAAAATTAGATTCCTAGGGTTGGTAGCACGTTTCAGAGCAACCCCAGGTCAGTAGGTTTTAGATAGCCTCTAAGCATCAAAAGCATTCCTAAGGAAGCAACGCATTCGCTGCAAGGTAATTCTGCTGCCGGGAGAGGCGCGCGCAGTTCCCTGCACAGCCTTCATCGCCAGCGTTGCTTGTAGTTAAAGCTTAGCGGGGGTGCATCCCACTTTTGCAGGTGCCGACATCATTTCTACGCAAAGCCTGTCTCCGCGAAGGCGTGGGGCAATCTCTGCGCGAAAATGACACTGGGATGCTATTTAATTGTGGATCCCTTAGCTCTAGCCTAGCTCCGAGAAAAGTCTGGCACCACGGGGGCCGCAGCCAAGATCTCTTGCAGCACCTTAGCAACCACCACGGGCTGTTCAACCATGGCCAGGTGGCCGCAGTTTTCAATCTCAGTCACGGTGTTTTGCCCCCGACGCGACACTTGCAGATAGCCCGCCAAGTGATTTACATAGCGCAGGTTCATCACCTGGTCTTGGCGACCGGCCACGAAGTACACCGGCTGCCTTAGGGCTGCCACCAGCCTAGGCAGCAGATGCACCTCGGCCTCGGTGGTTGACTCTAGCAGCGTGCCCAGGGCCGCTGCGCCATCGGCCTGCAATAGGTCAAGGCAGCGATCGCGCCCCCAGCGATAGTCTAAGGGCCGGTGCACCATCATGCGGGTCAACAGCAGCGGCAGCAGCGTGTGGCGCAGCCAGGGCCGCCGCCAGCCGACAATATACTGCCCCGCCTGGCGGAACTGCTGAAACTCTCGTTCCAGATAAATACCCCCGCCCGAGTTTAAGCACACCACCCCCTGCACCAGCTCAGGAAAGCAGTGGGCCATCCACAGGGCCACACTGCCCCCCAGCGAATGCCCCACCAGCCACACCGAGCCAAGGTTAAGCTGCTTAAGCAGCGCCGCTAGGTCGCGGGCGTAAGCCCCCAGACCGTAGGGCGACGCTGAGGCCCCCCAGGCTTGGGCCGCAGCGGGTATGCCTGGGGAGTGCTCAGCCAGGCCATAGCGCGACTCGCCAAACCCTCGCAGGTCGTAGGCCAGGCAGCGATGCCCAAGACTCAGCTGATCGATGATCGGCTGCCAATATTTGTGGCTGAGCAGCCAGCCGTGGATGAAAACTAAGGATAGAATTGGCCCCTCCGCTCCGGAGAGGCTCGTATCAGTGAGCTGATAATAATGGGGTACGCCAAAGACTGTAGTCGTGGCCATGGGCCGGTGGCCCCTCAAACTGCTCTTTCACCATCGTACCCTAGCTCATCAGGCGATAGCGCATACCATCGGCAATCTTTTGGCCCAGATAATCTGGAATCAGGCTTTCATTGGGGCCTAACAAATAGAGAATTAGACGGGTGCGACCCCGCCACACCAGCAGGTTGGCGTTGACCACCAGCAGGTCTTCTTGCCAGATGGCGTACATTACCTTATAAAACAGCCCCGGCTGGTTGTCGGCCTCAATCAACAACGCCGGCAGGTGAAACACCGGGTCCACATAAAACTCGGTCTCGACCTTTTCCAGACCCGCATCTAGATTAAACTCAACGCTGAGCATTTCTTCTACCTCAAAATGCCCCGCCAGAGTCTCTTGAATCGCTCGGCAGACATTTTCAGTGGTTTTTGGGGTGAGCGCTTTGCCCCCCCGAGATACCACCAGCTTAATAAACACCAGCATGGGCGGATAGATCTGCCCGTAGAGACTGAGGTTATGAATCGTCAGGCCGTAGGCCGCCAGCACGCCAAAGATATCGCTAAGCAGAAACGACTGGTTGCGGTAGACAAAGTGCAACGCACTTTTGGTGCCCTCAGGTTTAATGTAGAGCACGGCCTGGCGTTGTTTATAGAGTCGGTAAGCCAAGCGCAAATTTTGCAGCTGAATCTCGCTGCTGACAAACTGCTCATAAAACTGCGGAAAGGCTCGGTTAAAGCGCTTCAACAGCTCAACCGTAGAGGGGTTTAAGCCGGCGGCCATGGTGGGAAGGATGGAACTCCATGGAGGTAACGTTAGCATTTGCTGCCTCAGAAACACTTGAGAATCAGGAACCTACCTCAAGGCCAGCTCGGGATCTATAGTTTTCCCACAGGTAGAACTCTACTTCTGCACCGGCAATGGGGTATCTCCGTACTAAAGCCTTTAGTCGCGGTTGTCGTCGGGGGGATTGCTCAGTTTACCAATGCTGCGAAGAATTGACGGTACCGTACTCACCTCTAGAATAGTCAGCATAAATCCAAACACAGCCAGAGGCATCGGCATTTTAAGAGGATATACTATGGGGAAACGGTATTTAGCCCTGAGGTTAGCTTTAGCCGAAGCTAATGCGCCGCAGTGCATAGAGCCATGCGCTCAAGCGATTCAATAATGCTGTTGAATGTTGTCCCACTTCGTTATCAGAC
This sequence comes from Nodosilinea sp. CTOTU7353, assembly GCA_036782635.1. GTDB lineage: Bacteria > Cyanobacteriota > Cyanobacteriia > Phormidesmidales > Phormidesmidaceae > Nodosilinea. The sequence continues at coordinate 40,677 of DAIPYU010000006.1, read as the reverse complement.
AGGGCCTGCATGGGTTTTTGGAAAAGTCTTTTTGTCGGATCTGATGGCGCTTCGTCTGGCGAGACAGCATCTGGGGGCACCGTCCTAGAGGCTCTACCCGAGCCTGGAGAAGGGTCAACCATTGTATTTAGCACTGATCGCGACCTCGATCTCTACGAGCTAGAGGAGCTGTGTAATGCCGTGGGCTGGGCCAGGCGACCGATTCGCAAGGTTAAAAAAGCCATTCAGCACAGCTACCTGGTGATCACCATGTGGGAGCAGCGGGGCACCCGTCGCCGCCTGGTGGGTTTTTCTCGGGCCACCTCCGACCACGCCTTCAACGCCACCATTTGGGATGTGGTGGTGCACCCCGACTTTCAGGGGCGCGGTCTGGGCAAAGAACTCATGCGCCAGCTGATCAAAAAACTGCGCAGCGAAGACATCAGCAACGTCACCCTGTTTGCCGACCCCCAGGTGGTCGAGTTTTACAAGGGTCTAGGCTTTATGCCCGACCCCGAGGGCATTAAAGGTATGTTCTGGTACCCAGACTAGCTGAGAGCTTTGGCCTGGTGAATCCAGAGGTTGACCTGGTCGGCGGTGGGGCAGAGGTCGTTGCGCTGCATGGTGGCCACATGCAGCCGCCGCAGCTGGGTAAACAGCCGCTGGGACGAACTGGTCGCCAGCTGCGGCACCGAGATAATGCCCGCGTGCAGCAGCAGCCCGTTAAACTGGCAGCCCACCCCAGGCACCCGCGCCAAATCTGCCAAGATCACCCACTTAGTGACATAGCGCAGCGGCACCTGGAGGCGCTTGGCCAGGGTTTGGCGGTGCTCCACAGAAACCCCGTAGCGCCGCAGCTGATCGGTGCTAGTCAGGCCCAGTTGGGCCATGCCCCGGGCGTGGGCCAAGCTGAGTCCGGGGAGCTGTTCTAAGGGGTAGACAGGCGTCGCCATCGCAAAGTTCTGTTGGTGAGGTGGGACTGGTCTAGGGGACTGTGACGGTTGGGCAATAAAGCAGGCTATACTATTTACTGACCGCGATGATTGCGGTTGTTGACGGTCTACGGGATGTAGCGCAGCTTGGTAGCGCGCCTGCTTTGGGAGCAGGATGTCGCAGGTTCAAATCCTGTCATCCCGATTTTGAGTATAGGCGGTTTGTCTGGGTCTGTTGGTCTGGCCTTGGCTTGTCTGGCCTTAGCTTGTTTGGACGAGGAGCAAGACTGTCACAGGGGGGCTGTACATAGCGCCGCTAGTTTGTAGTATCTCTATAGTCATTGACATTAGCGATTATCTGCACGAGGCCCACTGCCGTCACCTCCACTGACGTTATTTAACAACGAGATACCCTATGCGACAGCTTTTTTCCTCCATTTTGCGGCCCCTGCCCCTGCTTGCTGCCCTGGTTAGCGGCAGCCTGCTGGGGGGTGGTTTGGTCATGCCTCTGCCCGCCGAAGCCCTAGATGAAGAGGCCATTGTCGATAAGCTTGAGCAGGTACCGGTCTTTATTATTCTCAACTCCGATGGTCAGCCCTTGACCGCTGCCGCCGAAGTCAATGACCAGGAGGTGAAGGTGCCGGTTGTGTTCATCGACGGAGAGGCCGCCGATGAATTCTTAAACCGCGCTCGTGAAGAAGACCCCAGCGCCCAGGTAGCTCTAGTTGACCTAGGCACCCTTTACCAAGAAACCGTGCTCAATAGCGAGGCCCAAGTGCCGCTGCTCTACTTGCCCATTGGCGATGAGCTAGACGCCGCCCTGCAAGTGGAGTCTAATTTTCAGGGGGTGCCGCTGTTTATTGCCCGCCAGGGTGCTGACGGCCCCTATCTGACCATCAACCAAGATGGCCAGACCTCCCTGCCGATGTTTTTCTCCCGTAACGACCTGCAAACCCTGCTGAACCGCTACCAAGAGACCAATGCAGAGGCGGCTAGCGACATTGTGGTGCAGGTACTGTCGCTGGAGTGGCTGTTGGCAACGATGGCCAACAGCAATGACCCGGAGCTAGATGCCCAGCTGGAGCAGGTGCGTTTGTTTCCCTCGACGGAAGTGCTGAACTATATTCGATCGCAGCAGACCGAATAGTGGTAGCCGCATACCTCAAACTTAAAGCGGGGGATGGTCATACCATCCCCCGCTTTAAGTTTGAGCGCTCTAGGCTAGCAGGGCCTGAGCTCGGGCGACGAAGTTATTGGCCGTCAACCCGTTGAGGGCCATGATCTGCCCAGCGCTGGCGGTGGTTTCGCCGCGCCGCCAGCAGAAGGTGTCGCGCGGGGCGGTGCTGCGCAGCATAATCGGCTCGAGCATGGCGCTCGAGCCGCCGGTCACGCCAATTAGCACGTCGCCACCAAAGAGTCGGCTAAACCCAGCTTCATCGAGAAAATTGCTGTCGGGTTCAGAGCACATGTCCCAGGCAACGTCGGTAGGCCGGTAGAGCTGGCGCGGGTTGACCACCGATACGATGCGGCTGCCGATACCGCTGGCCGCCAGGTGCTCTGCTGCCTCAAACACCGGTAGCAGGGTCATGTCGCCGATGACGGCAAACACTACCGTTTTCTCTCCGGGGGTAGCGGCTAGCTCCACCGCGCCCTCGGCGAGTGCCTGACGCGTCTGCTCAAAGGTAGTGCGAATGGGCAGGGGCGACTTGCTGGCGGTGATGGTGACGCCCTTGTTGCGGGTGGCTAGCGCCCAGTCAAAGCACACCTGAATGCCGTTGGCGTCGGTGGGGAACAGCGGGTAGACGTTGCCGTTGCGCATCATGCCCGCGAAGTAGTTTTCGACTTCGGGGCGCTGGTGGGTCCAGCCGTTGCGGCCCTGTTCTAACGCCCCGGCGGTAAATAGACAGATGGTAGAAGGGGTGGGGCGGCGCAGCTCGGCCATGGCCTGGGTGACGGTCTGCCAGATGGGCAGGCCGTTGATGGCAAACGACTCGTAGGAACACCAGAGGGTACGGGCACCGAAGAGGGCCTGGGCGGCGGCTAGACCGGCGCAGGCGTCTTCGCTGAGGGGCTCGTAGACCTGCCCCTGGGGCTGCTGGAAGTAGGTGGGGTCGGCGGTGGGGTGAATGATCTTGAGCGCCTGGTTAATGTTGTTGATGCCCGAGGCGGCGTTGCCGTCGGCATTGGTGACGATGAACTGGGCGTCTTGGTGGCCCACGTAGCCCACCAGGGCACCCATGGCGGTGGTGGCCACCTGTTTGTCGCCGCCCACGGGGAACTCATTGAGCGGCAGGACTCCCAGGTCGGCCAGGGGCAGTACCGACTCGGTGACGGCGGTTTTGGCACCGGGGCCGCCCATGGAGCGCTCGTAGTTGGTGCGCACCAAGGCCCAGGCGTCGGGGTGCAGGGCGCGGGTGGAGAGGGCACTGACGATGTAGTCGCGCTGGAGCGAGTCGCCAGGGTAGAGGTTGTGGGATTGGGCACCGCGCTTGTGGACACCGGCCCCCTTGAGCTGCTTGACGATCAGCACGGTGAGGGTGCCGCCCAGGGCCAGTTTGGCGGCTTTGTCGGTGGCCTCTAGCACCGCCTGGGTAAAGGCAAACCGCTGGGGGAAGGAGAAGGCGGTGCTGTCGACGTAGTCGCCGGGTTGGTCAGTGTCGTCAAAGTTTTTGGCGTCAACCAGCACGACTTCCTGGAAGCCGTTGCCGCGCCAGTAGTCGATCATGGCTTGGTTGGTCTTGGTGGAGACCATGCTGTGGTGCTCTTGGCTGTAGCCATTCCACACCAGGATGGGCAGGAAGTTGGTGACGGTGGGGTAGGCGGTGTTGAAGTGGCCGAAGCTGCTCATGATGTAGGGCTCGCCCAGGCCGCCGTCGCCGATGGTGACGGGGAACAGCACGCCGGGGTGCAGCTTAGCGCCCGCCATGGCGAAGTGCTGGCCCTGGCCCAGGGGGCCGGCGGGGTTGAGCAAGCCGGGGATCTGGCCGGACAGGTGGCCCAGCAGCCCGTGGGTTTCGCGGAAGCGATCACACAATTGCTGCACGGTCTCTATACCCATAGCCTCTAGAGAGCGGTCTAAGAAAACATTGCTGTAGAAGCCGGGGGCGTGGTGGCCGACCTCGGTGATGATGTTTTTGTGGCCCAGCATGACCAGAGAGGCGATCGCATCGGCAATGCTGGCAAAGCCGCCGGGGTGGCCCGACTCCTTGCTGGCGGTCACCTGCAGGGTGAGGTAGCGCAGGGCATCGGCGGCCAGCAGGGTTTGGTAGACGGCGACGGGGTCGCTGGGAGAGGTGATGGCGGTTTGGTCGGGGGCGATTGCCGCCGCCTGCCCGTAGGAGGCAAACTCCGGCAGCGGTTCCCCAAAGTGCTGAATACCCTGACAAAATGCCGGAATTGATTGCGTGCTGGCTGCCGTCATACCTAAATCCCCTACTAGCGTCGAAAGAAACGTCATCAGCCTTCACTCGGCCTAGGCCAAAAGCCCTATCGCCCAGCCCTCTGGGACTGTATACAATCGCAAAGGCTGTTAACCATCCTACACAGCCATGGGGGTCTCGCAACGGGGCGCACCATTGCAACTGGCTATGGCAGCTATGGCTAGTTCTCTTTGGCCGGTGGATCGGGCCGATTGATAATGTCGTTGATCACGTTATCGACTGCCACCGTAAGACTGTAGGGAATCGGCGTGCTGCCCTGGGAGACTACCACCACTTCGTAGTAGCCCGACTGGGTCAGATCTCCGGCCCAGGTGTTTTGCTCGGCATTGGCCAGAATATAGGGCAGCCCGTCGGTGGGCACCGGCACGTAGAGCGACAGGCGGGTACTGCCTGGTGGAGCCTGGAGGTTGAGCCGCAGCAGCTGCTCGGCGCTGAGGTTGAGAATGTAGATCTGGCCTTGGCCTGGGTTGAGATTGCCTGAGCGCTGCTGGTTAAAGGCCCCCGGTTCAAAGGTGATCTCGGTCAGATTTTCGCCCCGTTCCATGGCGTTGACCTGGTCTTGGGCCAGGCCAAACCAGATTTGATCGACCGGGGTTTCGACAAAGCCACTGTTTGCCCCCCGCCCCGGAAACAGCTGATCAAAGCGGGCATCGGCTAGATCGTTCAGCGCTCGGCTGCTGACAAAGCGGGCATTGACCTGGCGCTGCCAGCGATCGCTGTCGGTGGGGTTGTAGCGCCCCAGGCGACTGCGGGCCTCGGTGCTGAGGTTGGCCTCCAGCAGGTCGAGGTTGGCGTTGGCGATGCCGTCCCACTGGGCGCGCAGGGGTTCATCCTCGGGCCGGTCGGTGAGCTGAGTGCCCTCTAGGCTAGGGTTTTGCTCGTAGAACAGCTGGTCGGTGAGACGAGTGAGGTAGCTCTGGTCAACGCTGAGGGCGACGGCGCGATCGCGCAGGGCCTGCTTGCGATCGCGCTCGGACTGGCTCAAAGCCGGGTTCTCGGCATCGCTGCCGCCGGGCGACACCGCCTCGGTGCCACCGCCGGCAAACTGGCTCAGCGGATCGAGCCACCACCAGAGCCCTCCAGCCACCACCATCGTCACCAGTAGCCCGGCCAGGGCGGGCCAGCAGCCCGACGACGTCTTTTGCACCGGCACGGCCCGAGACGGTGGGGCCACCGTGGCCGTCGGGTCGTGGGCCATGGACGGGGCCATAGAGGGGTAGTAGGGGGCAGCGGGGGCCACGGCCTGAGTCGGCTCGGGCATGACCGGCTCGGGCGGCGGTGGCACCATCGGCTGCATACGGATCGCCATGGGCTGCGACCAGGCCACCGAGAGCGGGTCGGGGTGGGCCAGGTTGAGCGCCGCCATGGCCTGCCCTGCCGACGGGTAGCGATCCCCGGGGTCGTGGGCCACCAGCCGGGTCAGCACCTCGGTGAGGGTGGCCGAAACCTCGACCTGCTCGGGCCACAGCCAGCGATCGCGGCGATCGTCGTATAAATCTTCTGGCTCTTTGCCCGTCAGCAGCACCAGGGCCGTCATGCCCAGCCCATAGAGATCGGTGGCGGGGCTGACCTGGCCCGACGCGAGCTGCTCTTCGGGGGCATAGCCCACGGTGCCCAGACGCGTGACTGTGCCATCGGCGGCCTGGTAGGGCTGCGCCACCCCCAGCTGATGGCGCACATTCACCACCAGCTGCTTGACGCCGCCAAAATCGATCAGCATCGGGCGACCGTCGGCGTTGCGCTGAATCAGGTTGTCGGGGGAGATGTCGCGGTGCACAATGCCAATGCTGTGCAGGTATTGCAGCAGCGGCAGCGTCTGCATTAGCAACTGCACCACCTCGGCTTCGCTAAAGCTTTCGCTGTAGGCTCGGCGGCGGCTTAGCAGCTCGCGGTAGGTGGGGCCTTCGACGTAGTCTTGCACCAAAAACAGCCGGGTATCGTCGCGCAGCAGCTCGCGAAACCGAGGCACCTGGGGGTGATTGATCTGGTAGAGAATGCTGGCCTCGCGCTCGAACAGGATCTGGGCCTTATCCAGGGCCAGCTTGCCTGGCACCTGGGGGTTAAACTCTTTCAGCACGCAGAGTTCTTGAAACCGATGGGTGTCTTCGGCCAAATAGGTATCGCCAAAGCTGCCCCGGCTGAGCTGCCGCAGCACCCGGTAGCGCCCCCCGAGCAAGCGTTCTTGTCCTGTTTCAGCCATAGGTGCGCAATGCTGAACCCAGCTATATAGTGCATTGTTCGCTGTATCTGTCACAGATTAGCGCAAACCTGCACTATTTCTGTGAACATCGGCATGTAGCACAAATGCACCTATTGACAGGTAGAATTACTGAACGGCAAAATAATACGCCAGTACTATATTTTTCTGCCATGTCTCTTTGCCCTGCGGAGCGTCGTCTGTATGACTGCCTAAAAAAATGGTTTGACAGTTACGGCTATGCCCCTACCCTCCGCGAAATAAAAGATGAAATGCGATCGCTCTCCATGTCATTCATCCAGGATTTGCTTGGGCGGTTGCAGCAAAAAGGCTACATCGAGAAAGCCTCCCGCCGGGCGCGCGCGATTCAACTGCTCTCCAGTGAGCTGCCGCTGCGGGGCATGATTCAGGCGGGCTACCTGACAGACCATCCCGAATGTCGTGAGCGCATTCGGCTAGAGGGCGATCGCTACCTAGCGGGTGACTATGCCCTCCAGGTCAGCGGCAACAGCATGATCGGTGCCCAAATTTTCGACGGCGATATTGTCGTGATTCGCCCCACGAGCGATCTGTGGGCCATTCGCCCCGGCCAAACGGCGGTGGTCTGGATTGACGGCGAAGGCACTACTCTAAAGCACGTCTTTTGCCAAGAAGGCGACCTGCAAGTCACCTTAAAGCCAGCCAACCCGACCCACGAGACTCGCATTTTAGACCGCGATCGCATAGCAGTGCAGGGCGTGATGGTTGGCCTCCATCGCTATGACGATGGCCTTTGGCTGGCGGCTAAATCGAAGGATTGAGCGATGGATCAGGCCCACTGCCACCGTCGCCAGGGGCAGCCGCAAACTGCGGCCAGGCAGACAGGTCACGCTCGCCTGCGGACAAGCTGTCAAACCCGCCGCCGAGGTCGTAGGATAGATCAGCACATCACTCAGTAGCAGAGTCTCAGCAATTGTAAGCAGGGAGTTTGGAGGCTGGGGTTTGTGGTTAACGGTTTGTACCTTGTACCGTGAACCTTGCCCCGTAAACCTTCCGGCTTCTCCTATTGAATCGCTCCCACCTGCTTATCGGTCTGATCTACGCGTCGCGGTCTAGCCTGGATTATTCATGACTTTTGGGAAATGCTCGTCATTCCCGTGGAAACGGGAATCTAGCCGCAATAGCACTCTTTCGAGTGGATTCCCGCCTGCGCGGGAATGACAGCCGTTCGCTTCCATCCTTGTGAATAATCCAGGCTAAGGACTATGAAATTTCAGCGCAGTACGTTAATTCTTGTCGGGGTGGCCTTTTTGCTAGGGGCCGGCGTGCTAATTGCCGAGTCGCAGCGATCGCAGCCCGGCTCCCCCACCGCCCAAACCGACGGCGCTGGCCCCATCCTCACCTTTGACGAGAGCGACGTCGCCACCCTCACCGTCGATCGCGGCAACGAAACCCTGGTCTTTGAGCAAGATGATGAGGGCAACTGGCAAATGCTAGAGCCTGAGAATGCCCTGGCCGAACCGGGGGCGATCGCCTTTTTGCTCAGCCGCCTCAACACTGACTCGCCCCTGCAAACCGTCACCATGACCGCCGACCAGACCACCGACTTTGGCTTCAACGCTCCGCTGGGCATCGTCACCGTCACCCTCAACGACGGCACCGAGCACCAGCTGATCTTGGGTGGCCCCGACTTTAGCGGCAACGCCAACTACGCTGTCATTGACCCTGACCCCTGGCCCCCCGAAGCAGGGACAGAATACTCGGTGCTCGTCGTCACCCGCGACGTGGCCAACGGCATCAACCGCCCCCGCGAAGAATGGCTGATGCCCGTGGAGACGCTGGAGCCTGGAGAAGAGGATGCGGCCACCCCCGGCGACGGCGAAACTCCAGAAGGAACTCCAGAGACTCCGGTTGACCCGGAAGTGGCTCCCGAAGGCTCTGCTGAGCCAGCGGCCCCAGAAAACGATGCCGACACCACTAATTGATCTGGCAATTGATCTGGGTTGAGGATGCTAGTCTGAGCCAACCTGTCTTTCTCTTGTGCGATCGCCCCAGGGATCTCTGTCATTGCCTGATTAGTTGGTGGGCAATGCCCACCCTGCGATCCGAGGGCAGACACATAGGTCTGCCCCTACCATCCACCCACCTACTCATCCACTCATCCACCCATCCACTCCCCCATGGCCTCCCCTACCGCCATCCTGCTCTTCTCCTGCCCTGACCAAAAGGGACTGGTGGCCAAGATCGCCAACTTTATCTATGCCAACGGCGGTAACATTCTCCACGCCGATCAGCACCGTGACCCTGAGGCGGGGCTGTTTTTGTCGCGCATCGAGTGGGAGCTAGAGGGGTTTAACCTGCCCAGGGAAATTATTGGGACGGCCTTTGGGGCGATCGCTCAGCCCCTGGGGGCCACCTGGCAGCTGCACTTTTCTGACGACGTGCCGCGCCTGTCGATCTGGGTCAGCCACCAAGACCACTGCCTGCTCGACCTGCTCTGGCGGCACAAGGCAGGCGAGTTCAAGGCCGAAATCGCTCTGATTGTCAGCAACCACCCCCACCTCAATCCCATTGCCGACCAGTTTGGCATCGCCTTTGAGCACCTGCCCATCACCAAAGACACCAAGGCTGAGCAAGAACAGCGTCAGCTCGAACTGCTCAAGCAGCACAGCATCGACCTGGTGGTGCTGGCCAAATACATGCAGGTGCTCAGCTCAGATTTTTTAGATCAGTACGATCGCGTGATCAACATTCACCACTCGTTTTTGCCCGCCTTTATGGGGGCTAACCCCTACCAGCGAGCCTTCCATCGGGGGGTGAAAATCATTGGGGCCACCGCCCACTACGTCACCAGCGACCTCGACGAAGGCCCGATCATCGAGCAGGATGTGGTGCGCATCAGCCACCGTGACGAGGTGAAGGAGCTAATCCGCAAGGGCAAAGATGTAGAGCGCATGGTGCTGGCGCGGGCGGTGCGGCTGCACCTGCAAAACCGCACCCTGGTCTACGGCAACCGCACTGTGGTGTTTGCTTAAAGGAAAACCAAGACATTCTTCTGGAGGCTTGGCATGACTACTTTGATTCTTGAAACTGAACCCCTTGCTACCTCCGTAGTCATAGATCATGAAAAATTGGTTGTTGAGCTAGTCGATGGTCGCAGCCTGGCGATTCCCCTAGCCTGGTACCCTCGGTTGCTGCATGGGTCTCCCCAAGAAAGAGGCGACTGGCAACTGCTGGGCGATGGCTACGCCATTGAATGGCCGCAGCTAGATGAACATATTGGTACTGAGGGATTGCTGGCTGGAAGGCGCAGTAGCGAAAGCCAGCGATCACTAGCCCGGTGGTTAGCAGCTCGCCAAGATCGAATTGTATTTGACTAGGGTGCTTGACTGGCCTGTTCTACCGACCTTGCCCCCCGCCCAGCCAGGTTTGAATCTGGTTCAAAATGACGCCGGGGCCGATGCCAAAGAGAAAGTAGAGCGCCAGCAGCAAAAAGGCTACCAGCAGCACGGTTTGAACGGTGTTTTTGATCAGCTTAAACACCCAGCCAAAGATGACGATGGCAACGACGATCGCCCCCAGTACAATCAGCAGTTCCACGGCATCCTCCTATCCCATAGAAACGACGGTGGCTGGGGTGAGCGATTCGCTGACGCTGGTGGCTTCAGTTCTGGCCCACTGGTCGGCGGCGAGAATGTCGGCCAGCACCGGCTGGGCGACATTGTGGGAACGGTGGCGATCGCACACCCCCTCAATCACCTGCGGAATCTCCAAAAAGTGGATCTTCTCGTCTAAGAATAGCGCTACGGCCTGCTCGTTGGCGGCGTTGAGCACGGCGGTCATGGTGCCGCCCGCCCGTCCGGCGGCGTAGGCCAGATCCATGCAGGGGTACTTGGCGTGGTCGGGCTCACGGAAGGTGAGGTCGCCCGCCTTGACCAGGTCTAGCGGCTCCCAGTCGGTGGCGATGCGATCGGGCCAGGAGAGGGCGTAGAGCAGCGGCAGGCGCATGTCGGGCCAGCCCAGCTGGGCCAGCACCGAGGTGTCTTGCAGCTCAATCAGCGAGTGAATAATGCTCTGGGGATGGATGACGATGTCGATCTGGTCGTAGTCTATGCCAAACAGGTAGTGGGCTTCGATCACCTCTAGGCCTTTGTTCATCAGGGTGGCCGAGTCGACGGTAATCTTGCGGCCCATGGACCAGTTGGGGTGCTTGAGGGCGTCGGCCACTGTCACCTGGGCCAGCTTTTCGGTGGGCCAGTCGCGAAAGGCCCCGCCCGAGGCCGTCAGCAAAATCCGCCGCAGGCCGCCCTCGGGCACTCCCTGGAGGCACTGAAAAATGGCCGAGTGCTCGGAGTCGGCGGGCAGCAGCTTGACGCCGTGCTTTTCGACCAGGGGCAGCACGGCAGGGCCGCCCGCAATTAGGGTTTCTTTGTTAGCTAGGGCAATGTCTTTGCCCGCTTCGATCGCCGCCAGCGTGGGCAACAGCCCAGCACAGCCGACAATGCCCGTCACCACCGCCTCGGCGTCGCCGTAGCGGGCCACCTCGACAATGCCGTCGTCGCCCGCCAAAATCTGCGGCATCGGGTCTATGCCTGCCAGGGCAGAGCGCAGTTCGCCTAGCTTCTCGGGGTTGCAGATGGCGACAATCTCGGGCTTAAACTGGTGCACCTGCTGGGCCAGCAGCTCTACGTTATTCCCTGCGGCAATGCCCACCAGGCGAAACTGGTCGGGGTGGTGCTCCACAATGTCTAGGGTTTGGGTACCAATCGACCCGGTTGATCCAAGCAGGGTAATGGCTTTCACGGCAATCCTCAACGGTGGGCGAGCGCTATCTTTAAGAATCTCACGGTGCGGTCTCTGGCCCAAGGTCTAAAGCAAACTTCTTACCCTAGCCCCCCACAAAACCCCACGGGGATCATCCCTAAGCAATTGACAAGATTTGATGACTGTATTGCCATCAATAACTATAGGAATAAAATAGTTGGTAGTATTGCTAGGGATTCTTCCCGCACACCTGAGCCTATCGATGACCCCCCATGGACCCTGTGGAACTGGTTTCAGTTGAAGTCGTGCAGCAAGTAGCCGAATATTTCAGCATTTTAAGTGAACCCATGCGGCTGCGGATTCTCAATCTGCTGCGGGAGGGCGAGAAATGTGTGCAAGAGCTGGTGGATGCGACCCAAACCAGCCAGGCAAACGTGTCAAAGCACCTGAAGGTGATGCTTCAGGCGGGCATTCTCAACCGCCGCACCGAGGGCACCTCGGCCTACTACAGCGTGGCCGACGATTTGATTTTTGACCTGTGCAGCCTGGTGTGCGATCGCCTCGCCTGCCGCATCGAGGCCCAGGCCCAGCATTTTCGCAACTTTAGCCTCGCTAGCCGCACCTAGGTTCCTCTATTCGGCGGCATCTTGCTCATAGCCAAAGTAGGCTTCTAGCACCTTGACTGCCATAGGGGCGGCGGTTCCACCGCCGCCCCCACCGCTGTTTTCAGCAAAGGCCACGACGACTATTTCGGGGTTGTCTAGCGGGGCGTAGCCGCCAAACCAGGCGTGGGATGGCCCCGGCGGTGCCTCGGCGGTGCCGGTTTTGCCCGCCACGGGAGGAAGGTGAGGTACATTTAGCGCCCGAGCAGTGCCGCTGGCAACCGCCTGACGCAGCCCCCGGCGCAGCACGTCAAGGGTGGTGTCGCTCAACTCTATCGATTCTTTCCAGTTGCGGTGTGTCTCGTTGTCTTTCAGCAGGTGCGGGGTAACCCGGTAGCCGTCGTTGGCCACGACCGCAAACATATTAGCCACCTGTAGCGGCGTCGCCCTCATAAACCCCTGGCCGATGGACATATTGATGGTATCTCCAGGCACCCATGGAATATCTAGGGTTTCGCGCTTCCAAACGTCGTCGGGCACCAGACCAGTACTTTCTTCTGCCGCTAGCTCAATGCCGGTTTTGCGGCCAAAGCCAAAGCGACGAGTCATTTCGATCAGGGTAGGACCACCGATGCGCATTCCCACCTGGTAGAAAAAGGTATTGGCACTCTGGGACAGAGCTCCAGTAAACCCCAGAGGGCCAAAGCCGGCTCCGTTCCACTCACCAAACCGAATGCCCCCCACCTGAATGTAGCCAGAGGTCGACAGCACTGTATTCGGTGAATACTGGCCCGACTCGATCCCCGCCGCGGTGGTGACGACCTTAAAGGTGCTGGCGGGGGGGAACGCCTGGAGCGATCGGTTCAAAAACGGGTGGTTGGCCCCCTGGAGCTGTGCCCACTGGGCCTCGGTAATGCGGGTGGTAAAAATATTGGGGTCGTAGGTGGGCCAGCTGGCCATGGCCAACACCGCGCCGTTGCGAGGGTCGATGGCGACGATCGCCCCATGGCGATTGCCCAGCGCCGCCTCCGCTGCCCGCTGGAGATCAATGTCTATGGTGAGCTGAATGTCTTGACCGGTGATCGCGGGTTTTTCGCCCAAAATGCTGATGATGCGTCCGGCGCTGTCGACCTCGACCTGCTGGCCGCCCCAGGCACCGTGGAGGGTGCTCTCAAAGGCCGACTCGGCCCCCATTTGGCCGACCACATCGCCCATGCGGTAGCCCTGCTCGCGGCGAGCGGCAAGCTGCTGGTCGGTGAGTTCGCCGGTATAGCCGATCACGTGGGCGGCTAGGTCACCGTTGGGGTAGTTGCGCACGGCCTCAGCCTCTAGGCGCACTCCGGGCAGATCGTTGGTGTATTCGGCCAGGGCGGTGGCCTGGGCGGGGCTAATGCCCCGGGCAATGGTGATCGACTCGATTGACTCGTAGCCCGCCTGCTCCAGACGCTGCTGAATCTCTTCGGGCGGCACGCTGAGCACGGTGGAGAGGCGCTCGACCACGGTGGGCCACTGGTCGCGGGGTAGGGCAATGGGCCAGATCGACACCGTGTGAGACAGGCGGCTACCGGCGAGAATTTTGCCGTTGCGGTCAAAAATGGTGCCCCGAGCCGGGCGCTTGGGCACCAGGCGAATACGGTTGGTGTCGGCCAGCTCACGGTTGCGATCGCCGTTGACCACCTGGAGCTGAAACAGCCGCAGCCCAAAGCCCCCCAGCATGAGCACCGTTACCAGGGCCAGCAAAAACACCGCCTGAAAGCTGCGCCCCATGGTACGACCGCGCAGCGTGTCTGGTACCTGAGGTAAGTTTTGGAGTAGCGCCATGGGTATCAAACCTTATCCAGGTTCAGAAGCGGAGTGTTGCCGGCGAAAAAACTACAGATCCTGAGCCGGACTGGGTATCACCGGATCTAGATCCAGACGTAGAATTTTGCCGGAGGGAGAGCTACGGCTGCCGAGTTGGACTTGGGCTAGCCTCCAAAGCAAAACTGGCAAAATTGGCCAGCTCCCATCTTATATCGCCATAGAGATCTATGCAGAGAAAGGCTGGTTTGCCAGCCTTTCTCATTGTGAATGAAATCCTGGTGAGATCTCTGGTTGTCGCCACCATGGGCCGCTGAGCCTAAGACTAGAAGTCTCAGGCTCAAAGCAAAAGTCCTGGCACGGGGGCTAGCTGGGTTGCATAGTCTGCCTATTAGCCCAGGAGTTTACTCCTGAACGGTCTAGGCCGTAGTCCATCTGCCAACTCAGCCCAGCTCGGGCTTCGGGCCGGGGCTGGGCCGATACCGTGGGAGCCTGGGGCTGGGTGGCCTGGGGTTCTTCAACCGGGGTGGCAGATTCTGGGGCACCCTCCCCAGGCTGGGGGGCAGGCCGCAGCGGTGCTGGCGGCACGGTAGCAGGTGGGGGAGCGACATTTACCGGAGCTGGTACCGGAGCTGGCGCTGTCGACGGAGCTGTCGGGGACAGCTTGACCGGGGGCGAATTTGTGGGCGACTGGAGTGAGCGCGGCGGGGCTACGGCCTCGCTAGGGGGCACCTCGTCGGGGACAGTCTCAATACGATCGGGCAGGGGCGTGGGTCTGTAGCGGGGCATTGCCGGAGCCGGAGCTGGGGCCAGGGCTTCGCTCGCCGTCGGGGGCACAGCATCTTCAGCCGCACTGTCTAGAGGCGTTTCGAGGTCTGCGGTGGCTGTCTCCTCGGCGGCGATCGCCGCTGCCCGAGCAGCAGCGGCGCGCTGGAGAGCAGCCTGGCGGGCTCGCTCGGCGGCGGCAATCTGCCCCTGCCAACCGGCGATTGCCCCCCGCGCCTCATCGTAGAGCGCCCGCCCTGGGCGAATGCCCGTGGCTTCGACAATCGCCTGGTAGAGCTTGCCCTCGGCCGCCAGTGATCGCGCTCGGTTCAGCATGGGCTGGTCTTCCATCACCTGTAGCTCGCTCGTCCAGACGTAGACCCAGCCCTGGGCTTCGCTGCGCAAGGCTCGGGGTAGGGCAATGGCCTGGGCAGTGGCAATGGCCGCCTCTAGCCCCTCGTAGGTTTTGGCGCTGGCTAGCTCGTGGGCCTTGACCAGGTAGGGGCGGTCTTCTAAGCGCTCGATTTCTTGCCGCCAGTGGGCCACCATGGTCTGGGCCTGCACCCGACGGGGGTGCCCCAAGGGCACCTCAGCGGCCCGAGCAATGGCGGCGCTGAGGACATCGCGATCGCGCACCTGACCCACCGCCTGGGCGGTTTGAAACTTGGCCAGATCGCCCAGGTGCTGCCGCCAGGTAGCCACACTCGACTGCGCCTGAGGATAGTAGGGGCTACCTTGGGGCACCCGGTTGGCGGTGAGCATCGCCTGGTAGAGCTGCACCACCTGATCGGGGGAGGTGCGCCAGCTCGTTAGGCTCTGCTGGGCGGTCTGGCGAGACTGGCTGAGCCAGATCAGCTCTTGGGCGGCCTGGGCGCGATCGGGGTTGAGGGCAGCGCTGCGGCCCAGGGCGATCGCGGCCTTGAGATCAGAGGCGTACCATTTATCTAGTCCCAGCGTCAGCAGCAGGTCGCTCCAGCGGTTGAGGTAGGGCTGGGCCTGCTGGCGGGCGTAGGTGCCCTCCTCGATCTGGCTGGCGGTACGCAGGGCGGCGGTGAGGCGATCACTGCCGCCGGGGGCCGCCGTGGCCACGGCGCGATCTAGCAGCCCTTGGGCCTGGCGCTCTTGACGCATCTGCCGGGTCAGGGCCTGCACTTGGCTCACCCGCCAGTGAGTATTGTTCATCTCGGCCAGAGTCTGCACCTGCCGAGAGGCGGCGGGCCAGTCTTTTTGCTTCAGGGCTGTCTGGGCGGTAGCCATGATCGCCTCGCCCTGATCCCACTCGGTCTGCCAGTCGGCTATTTTTGCTTGGGCCGGGGCAAATACAGAGCTGTCGGCGGGAATGTGGCTCACCAGGGCCTGGGCCTCGGCCATGCTGCCGTTGCCGCGCAGCTCTTGGTCAGCAGCCTGGAGCACGACCCACGACCACTGATCGACCAGGGGCTGCACCTCGTAGTAGAGCGGGTGGCCCTCCGTCCATCGGCCCGCCAAATCGAGGGCGGCCAGCACGTCGGGCAGATCCCCAGACTCGGCAGCGGTTTGGGCGCAGAACAGCTGGGCGCGATCGGTGGTAACGGTGGCCGTATTCTCGCAGTTGGCGGTGGGGGGCAGGTTCACCAACCACAAAAACGCGCCCACCACCGCACCGCCCGCCGCGACGCAGCTCAGCAGAGAGAGCAGCAGCAGTCGCCAAGACTGACCGCCGCCCCCTGTCTCTGGAGGCATGACGTCGGGCAGGGCAAGGGCCGAGTCGCCCCCGTCTATGACTAAGTGAAACTTTTTGGCTACACCATCGGTGGCTAACCCATCGGTGGCTAACCCGTCGGCCAGAGGTTCGCCCTGCTGGGGGCCAGACTGCCGTTGTCGACTCAGCATATCCCGTAACTCCCGCGCTACCACCTGCCCTAACTCTACCCAGAATTCACGACAGACGGGAAGCCATGGTTACAATTTCTTAGCGGCGGCGAGGAAATGGGCCGACAATGTCTCGAAAGCTTGAAATTTATACGCTTGGCTTATAGAGCGATGGCTATACCAAGCCCTTCTTAGTGATCCCCAATTCAGCAGGGCAAATGCCATAAAGCCTACGGCTAGGCTACCCAACGCCCCCACGGTTTGGCCTTTTGGGAACTGGGATTGTATGACTCAGATTGGGTATCAGACCTGAGGTTTAGTCGGCCAACGTCCACCAGCCCAGCCCAGGGCCAATAAACCGCAGCGTGATCCAAAAGGCAATGATGATCACAATCGACCCCCAGGTGCCTCGGCTGGTCCATTTCATAAACTGCTGCGACTGGTCTTTGGTGATGGGCAGCCAGGGCAGGATGGGTTCTTCCTGGCCGTACTTCTCGCCCATCTGGTCTTTACGTCGTTTTGATTCGCCCATGGGTTCTGGCTCCTACCCTCTGCGCCGACAATAGCTACCTTTTCATCATAGGACGCCCCCGCCCCATCCCCCACCCGTCACTGATCCATCCACCTACTGTCCCCCGATAGGGCAGACACATAGGTCTGCCCCTACCCATCCACCCATCCACCCATCCACCCATCCACCCATCCACTTCCCTACTCCCCCCACTCGCTGGGCAACGATCGCAAATAAGCCGCCGGGCTCAGCGCCTCTAAAATCTGCGCCCCGTAGCTGCGGTAGTGGACGCGGGTGTCGAGCAGCGCTACGGTGCCCTGGTGCTGCCGCGAGGGGGTGATCGCCCGCTGTAGCTCCGTCACCGCCGTGGGGAACAGGTAGAGCCGAAACCAGTCTTGCCGCCGTCGCTTGTGAAAGGCCACTCGCCCCGCCACCATAGGGTTTTCGAGGGAGGGCAGCGGCAGCGTGGCCACAATCAGCAGGGCCGGTGGCGGCAGCATGGCCCGGTGCTGCCGCCAAAACTCCCAGCCGCTGACCAGAATGCTGTGGGGGCCAAGGTGGGCCTGCTCTACCTGCACCCGCGAGCCAAATTCTCCCGCCAGGGCGGCCCCGAGCTGACCTTTCAGGGGCAAATCATCCAGCAAGATCACCGTGGGGCCAAGGGCCGTGGGGCCAAGCGCTGTATGGGCAGAGGGCGGCGACTGGGCGGGGCTGAGCAAGCGACGAATTTCTTGGTGCAGCGCCCCCTGAAACTGAGGCGTGTTGGGCAGCGGCAGGTGGCTGGGTAGGTACAGCTGAATGGCGTCGTTTTGGCGGTGGGGGGTGAATTGAAGACAGGTGAGGTCGCCCAGCCCCAGCCGCTGACGAAAGTTTTCGGCCCCGGCCTCGGGGTCGAGGGCGGCCCCAATTAGCACCACGGGCTGCCGCAGCCACACCGGAGCCAGGGCGGTGGCCAACTCTACCGGAGCGCAGTGTAGCGCCATACGGCCCTGATCGCGCTCGACCGAAAACCACAGCAGGTGGTCGGGCGGGTTGAACTGCCGCCAAAACCTAGCCCACTGGGGCGGCATTGGCCCCTCGGCCTGGGGGGCGATCGCTCGGCTGGCCGAGAGCACCTGGTACAGCCGCTGGAGCCGCTGCACATCGCCCTCTTCTAGCAGATAGCGGTGGTAGGGGTTGGCCGGGTGCTGAAAGGCGGCGTGGGTCAGGGCCACATGGGTGTCTTGAATCAGCCCCTGGTGGGCGGGGTAGGCCAGGGCCAGGTGGGTCCAGTCGAGGGGGGCCAGATCGACAGTGAGCTGCTGACGCAGCCAGAGTTCTAGGTCGTCAGCGTCGTCAATCAGCGTGGGGATGCCGTCAGGGAAGCGGCTGCCGTCGCCCAGGCGATCGCCCAGCCAGGCCTCGGGCGAGGTGATCAGCAGCCCATTGAAGCCGCTGCCGGGCCAGCGATCGCCCATCTGCGCTGGCTTGCGCAGGCCCAATTTTTCTTGCAGCCGAGGAATATCGACCATCAGCATCCGCTGGGCGGTGGGGTCGGGGGCGACTACCACGGCGGGGCCAGGCCACATCATCAGCGCAATCAGGTAGCTGAGGCGATACTCGCCCTGAAAGGCCGACAGCCCCCCCACCTGGAGCAGGGCGCTGCGCCCCAGCCGCAGCGCCCGCGCCACCAGCCGTGCCAGGGTCAGATGGTGGGGCCAGCTTGGCTCTCCCCATTCCCGCAGCAGGGCGCGCAGTTGTTGGTGTACTTGGGCCTCAATCACGGGCAGAGTTGCGTAGGGGTTTAGAGCAGGCTTGGCGCGATCGCCTGTAGAGGTTGACGACTTGAGCGGCCAGGGAATTGCCAATCTCAACGGTGGAGCAGGCTCACCCGGCTCGGGCTATAGCTGTTTATTGTCGCATAGATGATTGGTTGCGGCCCTGGGGAGGATGGGGGTGGGCGAGCTGCAAGTGACCATCTTCTCTGGCACCGGCCAAAGGGGGCGAATATGATGGACGCAATCAATCTGCGGCAAACACCATGTTGAGAAAACAGACCCCGCCTGAGCCATCTAAGTCTGGCCAGTCCGGCCAGTCACAAAGCCTCAGCAACGTGACCCTGACCGGGGGCATGGTGCATGCCGGATAAACCTGAGGAATGACATCGCAAGATCAGAGTATCGACGGCAGCCAGCTTGAAAATAGCCAAGTCCAACAAACCCAGGCTGAGCGGGATGCGGTTAGCTTTCAAAATAGCCACGACAATCGATGGCCCTGAAAGGAGGGCTCACCTCTGGGGTAATTTCCGGCCTGATCGTGGGATCGATTGTTGGGCTGATTTCCGAGCCGATTGCAGGGTTGATTTTTGGGTTGATTTTGGGGCCGACTGTTGGGTTGATCTACGGGTTGAAGCAAGATCTGCAACTGCGATCGCGCCCCAACCAGGGCATTTGGAACTCGCTTCAAAGCTTTGGGCGGGTAACTCTCCTAAGCTATCCCCTCGGTGTTGTCTTAGTGTTTGGGATGACGGAGCTGCCTAGCATAGTGGCCTAGGGCGTTAGCGAGGGAGAGACTATCGGAGTGATCGTCAACTCTGTTTGGCAGATGTTCCCCCAATTTTTATTACCCGGTATCTTTGGCGCGCTGCTCCTCGGATTTTTAGCTGGTGGAGGGGTAGCCTGCGTTCAGCATGTGTGCCTGCGGTTTGTGCTCTGGCAGAGCGGCGTTGCCCCTCGCAACCTGGCCCAGATCCTCAACTACTGTGTCGAGCGTCGGCTGCTGCAACGGGTCGGCGGTCGCTATCGCTTCTTGCACCGCGAGTTGCTAGACCACTTCGCCCAACCCAAACCCCTCAACTCCTCCCGTGTAGGCTGGGCAAAGGCCTCCCGTAGGGGCAAACGGCGTTTGCCCTGCCCCACCTGGGGGCACCCAAACAAGACCCAACCTGGTGCCAATTCTCGGCCTCGGGGCTAAAAATTTTGCTCTGGGCGCACGTCGTGCGCCCCTATGAGAGCAATCTGCCAGGCGTTAATCGACCAGCAGCTACGTTCAATGCTAGGGGCGGCAGTGTTCAGACTTAGCCCTGCCAGCAGCGGTACTATAGTAGTGACACACCACCGGATAGAGCAACCCTCCTAGAGCTACGGTTAATGGCTACTCAGTCTCTTCAACTGTCTCGTCACTTTTACAACCTCTTCCAGGCCTTACCCGACGACGCCAAGCAGGGTTTCTTGACAGCCCTGATTACCCACAATCGCCAAGAGATCGAAGACCTCTTGTTTTATCAAGACTGCAAGGCGGCCAAAGCAGAAGGTTTCTTGTCTGATCAGGAGGTGCAGGAGTTTTTAGCCAACCTGCCACAATGAAGTACAGGCTTGCGAAAGCCTTCACAAAGCAGGCCGCTAAGATCAAAGACCCAAAAATATTGTCGAAAATCAGGAAAACCATCGAGCAAATTGGTGAAGCAACTGCTCTACAAGATATTCCTGCACTGGAGCCTTTGTAGGGTTTCCCTAACTATTACAGAATCAAGTTTGACTATCGCTATCGCATGGGCATCTACTACGACGGCGGTGAGGTCGAGATATTGAAAGTAGGCAGCCGAGAAGCTTCTACAGGGAGTTTCCCTAATCTCCCGTAAAAGACTTTTAGGTCGGGGGCAACGAAGTCATTGTCCTGACGCTTTAGCGTCGAGACACAAACTCAGACGCTCCAGCGTCGCCTGAGTCCGAGGCGCAGGAGCGCCAAGGGCGGCGTTCTCACGCAGAGCGTGGGGACGATGGAACTCGCTGCCGGGAGAATTATATTTACGCAAGCTTAACCACAAGCCGGTCTTTTCTTAAGCTAGACCAGACACCATGACAGGTTAGTGGAAGCGCTCGGTGGTTTGCCCAGATCTGAGGCCAACCTGATCTCATGGCGGGTGTCTGCCCCGGTTAGTCTGCTGCTGCGTTGTGGTGCCTCGCTCTCCCTGTGCAAAACGTTAATCCTGGGCTATCATCTAGCGCCCCAGCGCGCATTTTGATCATCGATGACGAAGACCTGATTCGTGACACCGTAGCCCTGGCCTTGACTGACGAAGGCTACCAGGTGGTGACGGCTGAGTCGGGTCAGCGCGCTGTGGAGCTGATGTTTCCGGCGGCGGGCGACAGCATGGCCGGGTTGACGATTGATTTGGCGATTGTCGACCTGATGCTGCCCGGGGTCAACGGCCTCGACCTCTGTCGGCTGATGCGCCACAACCACCTAGACATGCCGATTTTAATCTTGAGCGCCAAGGGGGCCGAAACAGATCGGGTGGTGGGGCTAGAGGTGGGGGCCGATGACTATTTGCCCAAGCCCTTTGGCATGCGCGAGCTGATTGCCCGCTGCCGAGCGCTGCTGCGCCGCTACCAGTGGGCTGCCGCCCAGACCGACATGGCGATCGTGACCTATAAAGACATCGTGCTCTACACCACAGAGTTTCGGGTGGTGGTGGCGGGGCAAGAGGTGGCCCTCTCCCCCAAAGAATTTCGGATTTTAGAGCTGTTTATGCAAAGCCCGAACCGGGTGTGGTCAAGGGAGGAGCTAATTCAGACCATTTGGGGGGCTGACTTTATGGGCGATCGCAAAACCGTCGATGTTCACATTCGCTGGCTGCGCGAAAAAATTGAGCCTGACCCGGCAAATCCGCAGTATGTGACAACGCTGCGGGGGTTTGGTTATCGGTTGGGGTGAGCGGGTGAGTAGGTAGGGGCGGACCCAGGTGTCTGCCCTGATGTTGTGTAGGGGATTGCTATATGATCGGGGGAGATTAATGCTCTAT
Organism: Nodosilinea sp. CTOTU7353; assembly: GCA_036782635.1. Taxonomy (GTDB): domain Bacteria; phylum Cyanobacteriota; class Cyanobacteriia; order Phormidesmidales; family Phormidesmidaceae; genus Nodosilinea. The sequence continues at coordinate 19,074 of DAIPYU010000006.1, read as the reverse complement.
TGGGAGGTAAGCCGTGCGAGAAATTTGGATCAGTGTGGGCATGCTGGCCGCCTGTTTGATGGTGCTGATGGTGGCCCAGTTTACTAGCCCCCAGCCAGAGGCGATGGCCTCTAACTTGAGCAACAGCGCTGAGGTGGTTGAAGAAGCCACTACCCTGGCTCAGCCAGTGGCCCAGATCGCCCAAGCGGCCGCCGATTTAGATAATGTACCTGCCGAAGCTACCGACGCCATCACCGAAGAAACGCTGACTACGACCGACTCTGGCCTGCAATACGTTGACGTGATCGAAGGCACCGGGGCCATGCCCCAGGCGGGCCAGCGGGTTACGGTGCACTACACCGGCACCCTCGAAGACGGCACCAAGTTTGACAGCTCCCGCGATCGCGGTCGGCCCTTTACCTTTCAAATTGGCGTGGGCCAGGTGATCAAGGGCTGGGATGAAGGGGTCGGCACCATGCGGGTGGGCGGCCAGCGCAAGCTGGTGATTCCGGCTGAGTTGGGCTACGGCAGCCGGGGCGCAGGCGGGGTGATTCCGCCCAACGCGACGCTGCTCTTTGATGTTGAGCTACTGCGGATTGGCTAGGCTCCACAGTCCAGCAGATTAACAGGCAGATTTACCAAAGGGGGTTGGTGGCAAACAAGCCGCCAACCCCCTTTCAAAGTTTATGGGGCAGCTAAGTAGGTAGGCACAAAAATATAAAACCTTCGTAGGATGGGCAAAGCAACGCGTGCCCATCATCAGGGAGATGGGCACGGCCTTTGAGGCCTTTGCCCATCCTACGTTTAGTGACTTACCGGTGTTCCCACACCAGCTCAAAGATCTGGGTACCGCTGTCGGTTTTGGTGGCTGGGGTGCTGAGGGTGAGGCGTTCACCCGGTGGCTCTGCAAGGGCATCGCCGCTGAGGCTGAAGCGGCGCACTAGGGTGGTGCCGACCCGGTTGGGCAGCGAGGCGGTGGTGAGGTGGTGATAGACGGTGTTGCCGTCGACGGTGTAGGTGCCTGCGTAGGCGCTAAAGCCAGCAAAGGCCTGGGCCAGCTCCGCGTCGGGAATCGCCCCTAGGGCAAAGGGGGTGGTGGGGCTGCCACTCAGCGGCGGGCGATCGCTCTTGGCAAACATCACCATCATGTGGCCGCCGGGGGTGTAGGTGAGGTAGCCCACCGGGCTGGGGCCATAGATCTCGGCATCTGCTGTGCCATCTGCGGCGATCGCCGTCACCGAAACCAGCTGCCAAAACCCCACCAGCGGGTGGGGCCTATTGCTGTCAAACTCTGGATCAGTATCTAGCTGGAACACGCTTAGGAGATTGCTTGAAAAGAAGACACCAGTTTTAAGTCAGCGACCGCAGCCATCGTAGGGTGGGCATTGCCCACCATAGGAAATCTATGTTTCACAAGTCGCCTAGAGCACCGGTATAGTACGGCTAAAAACCCGGTTTCTTCGTCGCTGCTCTAACGACATTACTGGCCTTCTGCGCCAGAAACCGGGTTTCTGTACCGCGTTCTGTCGCCGGTCTCTTGGGATTTTTGAAACTGCCGCAGGGCGTGCTGGGTTTTTGGCCCCGCGACGCCGTCTACGGGGCCGGGGTCGTAGCCGCGTTTGGTCAACTGCCGCTGAACCTGACGAGCGCCTTCGGTCAGGCTTTCGTCCAGCTCTTGCAGCAGCTCCAGGGCTTCATCGCCGGGGTTGGCCTGGGTGAGGTCGAGCAGCTCCCGCAGGCGAGACTTAAGATCTTCGTTGACCGAGGCGTAGACCTGGGTGGCGCTGCCCAGGCCAATGGCGTGGTCGATAAAGTGGTCGGCTTCGTTAATCCAAAAGTCGAGGCGGCCATCGGTTTCGGCCTGGGCGAGCAGCGCATCGAGACGCTGGCTCTCGGCATCGTTAAGGCTGGGGCGGGCGGCGAGGTGGCAATACTCTCGCACTAGGGCCAGGCAGTTGGCATCGGCAATGCCCGAAATTTGATGCGCTAAGGGTTCACCCATGGTCTAGCTCGCGTGTGTTGGTAAGGTGGTTGGCTTTGGTATCTCGGTGCGGTATCTCGGTGCGGTATCTCGGTGCGGTATCTCGGTGCGGTCGCCCTCAGGCACAGTCAGGCGTTCACAAAGCTGAATCTGTAGTTTACCCCTTGGCTAGCCGCCCGGCGAGGGGGTAAAAACCCTACCGGGGCTAGTGTCCAGCCATTTTGTGGCCAATGTCGGCGATATTGGCCTCGGCCACCGGGCCGGCGTAGACAAACTGGCCATCGCTGATCACGAGAATGCGATCGCCCAGGGCCAGCAGCTCGTCTAGGTCTTCGCTCACCAGCAGCACCGCTACCCCTCGGTTGCGGGCCTCCACAATGGCGTTGTGGATCTGGTCGACAGCAGAAAAATCTAGGCCAAAGCAGGGGTTGGCGGCGATCAGCAGGCTGACCTCGGGGGACGACAGCTCGCGGGCCAGCACCGTGCGCTGCACATTCCCCCCCGACAGGTTTTGAATCGGGGTCTCGGGCGAGGGCGTTTTGACCCCAAAGTCTCGGATCAGGCCCAGGGCCGCCTGGCGGATCGCCTTGAGCATCAGCCACAGGCGACCCCGGGCCTGGGGCGAGCGATCAAAGGTGCGCAGGGCCATGTTTTCGGCCACGGTCATGCCCGGCACGCAGGCGTTGCGCAGAGGTTCCTCGGGCAGGGCGTAGACGCCGTGGCGCACCATTTCGCGGCGGGTGGCCCGGTAGGGGGTGCCGTTGACCTGCACCTGGCCGCTGGTGGCCGGGCGCTGCCCCGCCAGCACCTCTACTAGCTCTCGCTGGCCGTTGCCCGACACCCCGGCGATGCCGACAATCTCGCCGCTGTGGACGGTCAGATCGAGGGGGCCAAAGGCGGGCAGGCCATTGTCTTTGGTGGCCCCTAGGCCGCTGATGGTCAGCACCGGGCGGGCCTCTGCCCAGGGGGTTTTATCGACCTCCTTGGTGACTCGGTCGGCCCCCAGCATCATCCGGGCCATATCGGCCACGGTGAGATCGGCGACTACCCCGTGGCCCGCCAGCTGGCCCTTGCGCAGCACCGTCACCTCGTCGGTAAAGGCCAGCACCTCGCGAAACTTGTGGGTGATCAGCAGCACGCTCAGGTGCCCGGCCTGCACCTCCTGGCGCAGCAGCCCCAATACCTCGTCGGCTTCGTCGGGGGTGAGCACCGAAGTCGGCTCGTCGAGAATCAGAATGCGGCTTTGTAGGTAGAGCTGTTTGAGAATTTCGAGCTTTTGCTTTTGCCCCGCCGCCAGCTGCCCCACGGGCACATCGAGATCGACTTGAAAGGGCGATCGCTCCATGAAGGTTCGCAGGCCAGCGTATTCGCGCTTCCAGTTGATCACCTGGTCGCGGCTGTAGCGGCTGAGCACCAGGTTCTCGGCAACGGTCATGGCGGGCACTGAGGTGAAGTGCTGATACACCATACCAATGCCGCAGCCGTGGGCATCCTTGGGGCTTTTGATTGGGTAGACCTGCTGATCGACCAAGATTTGCCCGGCGGTGGGGGTGTAAAACCCCATGATGCATTTCACCAGGGTGCTCTTGCCCGCCCCGTTTTCGCCCAGCAAGCCGTGAAAGGTGCCGGGTTTGAGGGTAAGGGTGACATGGTCGAGGGCCACCAGGCTACCAAACCGCTTGGTCATCTCGACCACCTTCAGCTCAGGCGGCGGATTGAGGTGCAGCAGGGGCGGGGCGATAGTGGTCATCGGTGAAGATTCATCGAGGGATTCATCGGGGGATTCATCAGGCCTAGCGGGGGTAAGAAGATTTCCAGAAAAGAAAATCCCCGCCTTGTCCGGCGACTGTGGCCACCGTAGGGTGGGCACTGCCCACCATTAGGGAGAAAGTTTTCCAGAATTCGCCTAACGTCCTAGGGCAAAGACGGGGCCAGGCGAGAATCTTGTTGGCATCATACCCCCAGACCTTGCCCTAGGGCTGTCAGCAAACGCTGATTTTCGGCCGGGCTGCGCACCGCCACCCGAAAATATTGTTCCCCCAACTCGGCAAAGCTGAGACAGTCGCGGATCAGCACCTGGTGTGATCGCAGCAACCGCTCTTGGAGAACCGGGGCCGGGGTGCTGGTTTTGACCAGCAGGTAGTTGGCGGCCCCGGCCAGGGGCCGCAGCCCCGGCAGGGTTTGCAAGCCCTCAAACAGCGCCTGGCGGGCGGGGGGCAGCCACTGCCAGGTCAGCGCCTGAAAGTCGGTATCGGCGACGGCGGCGATCGCCGCCTCAGCGGCCAGGGCATTGACCGGCCAGGGGTCGCGCCAGCGCTGCCAGCGGGCCAGGCGATCAGGGTGGCCGATGGCGTAGCCAATGCGCAGCCCCGGCAGGGTGTAAAACTTGGTGAGCGATCGCAGCACCACTAAATTGGGCCAGTGGGCGACCTCGCCGATCAGCGACTGCTGCTGGGGCGGCGGCAAAAAATCCATAAAGGCCTCGTCCACCACGACGGTGGCAAAGCGCTCTAGCAGAGGCCGGAGCCGTTCTACCGAGAACAGCTGGCCGGTGGGGTTGTGGGGGTTGTTGATCAGTAGGCAGGAGGCTTGCGGCTCCGGCCAGGGGTCGGGCTGATCGAGGGTGCCACTTTCTGGGAGCCGATCCATCGGCAGAGCCCAGGGCAAGACCGGCACCTCAGCCGCGGCCAAGGCTCGACCGTAGTCGCTAAAAGCCGGGGTTAATAGATGACAGCCTGGGGGGCCATGGCTCTCAGCCATGTCGCGGGCCGCCCAGGTGAGCAATTCTGCGGCCCCGTTGCCCGGCAGCACCCAGTCATCCGGCACCTGGTGGTAGGTGGCGAGGGCGCGGCGCAGGTCGGTGTACTGCGGGTCGGGGTAGTGGCTGAGCTGCCCCAGAGCCTGGGCCATGGCCTGCACCACAGAGGCGGGCGGCCCCAGGGGGTTAATGCTGGCCGAAAAGTCTAGCAGGGAGTCGGGGGAACAGCCGGCGATCGCAGCCGCCCAGGCAAGATTTCCCCCGTGAATCGGTCGAATGAGAGGTGTGTGAGGCGTTGTCGGCATTAAGGAGTGGTTACTTGGCCACCTTTTCTTTGAACAGCTTGCCAGCGGAAAACGCAGGCACCTTAGTGGCCGGAATCACCATGGTGTCACCGGTTTTGGGGTTGCGACCTTCGCGCTCTTTGCGCTCGCGCCGCTCAAAGGAGCCAAACCCGACCAGGGTGACTTTTTCCCCGGCAGCGACGGCTTCCACAATGGCGTCGATGGTGGCAGAGATGACCATATCCACCTCTTTCTTGGTTACGGGCTTGTCGCTAGCAGAGGAGGCCTTCTCAGCTACCGTATCGACGAGTTCGGCTTTATTCATAACTGTCTCCTATGGGCAAAGAACATGGGGGTTGCAGTTGCGGTCTGACTCTAGACCCAGGGCATAGACATTAGCCCCGGTAGCCAGAAAGGCTGAAACCCCCGTCAATCCAGAATTTCACTGCCCCATTCTAAGGGCAACCCTCGAAAAGTGGATCGCTAAAAGCTTTAATTTATGTGGATTGCGGGGTTTTTTAAGAAAGTTAACGCTGAAAAGCCCAGGATCGCCGCCCAAGAACCACCCTGGGGAAGGCTTAAACCCGCTGGATAAAGCTTGTAAAGCCCATCTGGGGCGGGAGTTCTGCCTGGGGGAAGACTACAGAGTCCGAGCGGGCCTGGGTGTGGCAGGGCCTTGGCAGCGTTGGCTTAGCTAGAACGCCGGTACAGAAACCCGGTTTCTGGGCCGGACCGCTAGTCATGTCGTTAGAACAGCGACGAAGAAGCCGGGGTTTTAGCCATACTGTGCCGATGCTCTAGGCGACTTCTGGGCAATAGTTTCCCCGTGGTGGGCAGTGCCCACCCTACGGCGGCTACAGTCGCTGGATTAAAGCTGGTATCTTCTTTTCTGGAAATCTCCTTAGATCTGTTGGCTTAGAGCTAAGGAGATGTAGTGAGATCTAGGCCGACCAGTTGACCCAGTCCTGGGGTTTGAGAAACACGTCGTACAGCCGGGCCTCGGGGCCGCCGGGTTCGGGGCTGTAGCCGTACTCCCAGCGCACCAGGGGCGGCAGCGACATCAAAATCGACTCGGTGCGGCCATTGGTTTGCAGGCCAAAGATGGTGCCCCGGTCGTAAACCAGGTTGAACTCCACGTAGCGGCCCCGGCGGTAGAGCTGAAACTGCCGCTGGTGGTCGCTGTACTCGGTATTGTGGCGGCGCTCGACGATGGGCATATAGGCGGGCAAAAAGGCGTTGCCGCAGTCGCGGGCAAAATTAAACAAATCGTCCCAGCTGCGGGGGGCCAGTGCGCCGATGCCCTGGCTGGTCTGGTCGGCGACTTTGCCCTCGTCGGGGCCACGGTAGAGCAGCCCCTGGCCGTCTTGGTAGTCGAAGAAAATGCCGCCCACGCCTCGGGTTTCGCCCCGGTGCTTGAGGTAAAAATACTCGTCGCACCAGGGCTTAAAGACAGAGTAGTAGCGGGGGTCGTGGCGATCGCAGGTCTCTTTCAGCGTCTGGTGGAAATGCACCACATCGGCGTCGACGGGGTAGTAGGGGGTGAGGTCAATGCCGCCGCCAAACCACCACACCGGGCCAGCCTCAAAGTAGCGATAGTTGAGGTGCACCGTGGGTACGTAGGGGTTGCGGGGGTGCAGCACCATGGAGGTGCCGGTGGCATAGAAGCGATGGCCCGCCGCCTCGGGCCGCTGCACCAAAATCGACGGCGGCAGGCGATCGCCCCACACTTCCGAAAAGTTGACGCCGCCCTGCTCAAAGATTTTGCCCTGCTTGATCACGCGCGATCGGCCGCCGCCGCCCTCGGGCCGCTCCCAGGCGTCTTGCTGAAACTGGGCACCGCCGTCGAGGGTCTCTAGCTGCTGACAGATGCTGTCTTGCAGCTGCTGGAGCATGACGCGGACGCGATCGCGCGAGTCTGCCGGGGGGGCGGTGTTGACGGGCTTAGAAACAGGGGTAGTGGTCATGGGCGTCAGGAAAACAATATGTTATATCGGCAACAGTGCGAATATGTCACACTGTGGAATGGGCTTAGGCCAGAGTTTACGGATCCACTATTTTCTGCCGTGACAGGCTTTATGACTCTATCGGTAGACCTGTGAACAGCTTTCTCAAGCTACCGTGAAACCATACCCAACACCAAACTCATCCCCCAGGTTGAGAAAAATGTTTAGAAACCTAGCGCCCCGCGCCCGGTAAAGCACCTCTCCGTCAACCGCCCCCCCTATCCTTCAATAAATCCAGCTCGCCGTTCCCGGTTCCACCCGTCGCCATGATTGTTTTGCCGCTCGTTCTCAGCCGATGTTGTCCCCAGACTTTTCCCTGGGGTACTCGTGACGGAGGACGGCGCTATGTTTAGTCGAGCCTGGTCATTTCCTCGGCCCTTTTCCAGGCCGTTTCTCACCCTGATGCACCTGATTCAGCGCTGGGTGCAGGTGCAGCGGCAGCTCGAAAAATCTTACCTAACGGTGAGCAGTGCCTCTGTAGACGTACTCTGGCAGACCATTATGAATCTGGCCGATGTCTCCTGGCATCCGCTGCTGACCAGTACCAACGCGCCCCAGGGGCTGAAGCCTAAGCCGGGGTTGATCTATCGCGCCTTTACTCGCATTTGCCCAATTCCGGTCAGTATTTTTGTCGAGCGGGTGCAGCCCCACGAGCTGATCAGCGTACGGGTATTCCCCATTCCCGGTCTGGAGGAGCAGGTGACCTATCACCTCAAGTCAACCCTGGGGGGCACCCAAATTTCCTACTCCATTACCCTGCGGGGGTGGCTGTCACCCCTGGCCTGGTCGCTGCTGCGCCCCTACGCCGCCAAGGTGGCCTCGGCCCTGGCCGAGGCGGCCGAACATCCGGCCGCCATCGACGGGCCAAATTCTCGCTACCAGGCCTGGTAGAAGATTCTACTTCGCTCGGCTAAAGGCTACCGCCGCCGCGATGATTAAGCTGAGTAATGCCAGGGGCACCCAGAGGTCATTTGCCATCATCATGGGGCTACACCGTCTAGAGCGTGGGTGAACTGCCATGACTGTATCCGACCGGGCAATCTTTTTGCAGGAGCGCACGCCCCTTAGTCTGCTGCCCGCCACCACCCTAGAGACCCTAGCCGGCCAGCTCCAGGAGATTACTTTGGCGGCGGGGGAAACGGTGGTCACGGCCGAGCAAGACCCCCAGGGCCTCTACATTGTCTGGCAGGGCAAGCTCGAAACTGAGGCCGAGCTGGGCGGCCTCAGCTTTTTGCCCGGCGCGGTGCTGAATCTGGAGTCGCTGCTGCTAGAGCAGCCCACCGAGCAAACCATTCGCACCCTCACCGACAGCACCCTCTGGTTTATTGATCGCCCCCAGTTCCAGGCTCTGGTGGAGCAGTACCCCGGCATTTTGCAAACCTTTACCCGGCAGCTGGTGGATGCGGTTAAGCGGCTGTCATTTCAGTTTGACCGCGAGCAAGAACGCCAGGGCATCCTGCGACCCTACCTGGTGGCCAAGGCCAAGCGCGGGGTAATTGGCCGCAGTCGGTACGGCGATCGCCTCCGCGCCGAGATCCGCGAAGCCGCCAGCCACCGGCGGTCTGTGCTGATCTTTGGCGAACCGGGCCTAGAGAAAGACAATCTGGCCGCTCTGATCCACTTTGGCTCGACCCAGCGGCGGCTGCCGATCATCAAAGCAGACTGTGGCCAGCTACAAGCCAGCGGGGCCGATCTGTTTGGGCGATCGGGGGGGCGCATGGGGTTGTTGGCCGCCCTTGGCCCCGGCACTCTGGTGCTCAACAACCCCAACGAGCTAGAAGGCGATCTGGTGGAACCGGTGGCCCAGTTGCTTAAAACCGGCCAGTATCGCCCCGCCGGCCGCAACGGCGAAGCTGCCCCGCTCGTCACCGCCGAGGCCCGGATTATTCTGCTCTCCGAGCAGGGCCTGCCCACTCTCGGCGGCGCGGTCGACGAAACCATTAAGGTGCCGCCCCTGCGGGTGCGCAAGGCCGACATCGAAGACTGGGTCAACTACTACCTGTCGCTGCTCTGTCGCCGTCGGGGCACCGGGCGCATTACCGTCACCCCCGAGGCGATTCGCCGCCTGCAATCCTACGACTTCCCCAACAACCTGCGGGAGCTAGAGAACCTGGTGGAGCGGGCGGCGGCCCAGCTTTCCGGCGGTGGCCTCATTACTGAAGAGATTATCTGGCCCGCCCAGAGCAAAAAGCGGCAGCTGCGGCTCAACCTGCTCAACCGCTACCCCGACCTGCGGCGGTTTTTGCGCAGCCCCTGGTGGCCCGATCGCATCAACTACGGCCTCACCCTGGGGCTGTTTGCCGTGGTGATCGCCGTGCTTTGGTTTGGCCCCCAGCAGCGCCATGAGAATGTCGCCCTGACGGTGTTTTGGGCCTGGTGGTGGCCCCTGGTGCTGCTCAGCTTTCCGTTTGTGGGGCGGCTGTGGTGCGCGGTGTGCCCGTTTATGATCTACGGCGAAGTCACCCAGTGGATTTCGAAAAAGCTCTTCCCCGGCAGGCTCCAGCGCTGGCCCCGGCAGGCGGCGGACCGCTGGGGCGGCTGGTTTTTGTTCGGCCTGTTTACCCTGATTTTGGTGTGGGAAGAGGTGTGGGGTTTAGAAGATTCTGCCTACCTGTCGGCCTGCCTGCTGCTGCTGATCACCGCCGGGGCGATGATTTTTTCAGCCCTGTTTGAGCGGCGATTTTGGTGCCGCTATCTGTGCCCCATCGGCGGCATGAACGGCCTGTTTGCCAAGCTCTCGATGACGGAGCTGCGGGCGCAGCAGGGCACCTGCTCGGCGGAGTGCACCACCTACCAGTGCTACAAGGGCGGCCCCGCCAAGGGCGAAGGGCAAGCGACCCTGGGCTGCCCGCTGTACTCGCACCCGGCCCAGCTGGTCGACAACCGCGACTGCGTGCTGTGCATGACCTGCCTGAAGGCCTGCCCCCACCGATCTGTAGAGCTGAACCTGCGGCCCCCCGGCGTCGAGCTGTGGACCACCCACCAGCCCCGGTCATCGGAAGTGGCGCTGATGTTTTTGCTGCTGGGGGCCGTCTACCTGCACCGCCTGCCCGAGTTAGAGGCCCGCCTAGGGATCCGGCTGCCCTTAGATACAGTGTGGAGCCACAGTCTGATCGCCCTGGGCCTGCTGGCGCTGCCCGCCCTGCTGCCGCTGGCCGTGGAGGGGGGGCAGGGGCTCTGGCGGCGCAGCCAGGGGCGATCGCCTCGCCCGGTGGTCAGATTGGCCTACGGCTACCTGCCGCTGGTGTGGGCGGCTAACCTGGCCCATTATCTGCGCCTGGGTCTGGGGGAGGGGGGGCGTATTTTGCCCGTGTCTTTGGCTACCTTTGGAGCCTCAGGGGCAAATCTGCCGGTTTGGGTTGCCCACCCGGCAGTGGTAGCCTTTCTCCAGGGTGCGACGCTGCTGCTGGGCGTAGTGCTGTCGGTGTGGCTCACGGCCAAAATTTGCCGTCAGTCTGGCCCCCAGCGATGGATTCAGCAGGTCTGCACAGGACTGCTGGGACTGAGCCTGTGGTGGCTGATTTTGGCCCCCTGATACGCGCTGATCTTCTTATAATTGCGGTTGTCATCGGCCTCTAGCGGGGTTCTGACACCGCTCAAACTCGCCTCTGCCACCCTGTAAAGTTTTCGTGTAGCCGGGGCACCTGGTAGTGCCCCAAACAGTCCCCCGGCCATAAGTCTGGTAGTTTTCTATTATCTACATTGAGAGCACCCGCCCGAGAGCACCCGCCCGAGAGCACCCGCCCGAGAGCCTCCACCCCGTGACATCTATGCCGCGAGTCTGCCCGTCCGCCTCTGAGTTCCTCTTCACCGGTTTTGTCTATGTTCCAGGAGAGTTCGCTGGACTTCAAGCTCGTTCAACGGGTGTGTTTGCTACAGCAGGCCCTTGACCAAGCCAAAACTTCCTTAGAAGACATGCAGGAGCAGGTGGCCAACCACGACATGCTCCAGGCCCATCTGGTGCAAACCGAAGAATATGCCAATGTTCAGCAGAAAATTATTCTCAATCTCCAGCAGCAGCTGGAGGCCAAAGATCAGTGGCAGAACGACGTGCTCGACCGGATCGTGGTCGGGGTGCAGGCGCTGGTGGCCGATCAGCAGCTAGAGCTGGAGCGGCTGCGATCGCGCATTCACCAGGGCCAGGCTGAGGTGCAAGACTACCTGGTGCGGCTCAAAAACCACTACCAGAGCCTCGCCCTAGGCCGCTCTGCCACGACCGATCTCGACCTCAACTCTGAGGTAATGATCGCGCGATCGCTCACCGTTAGCCTCAGTAGCCAGCTCCAGGCCGCCCAGCAGCACATTCAGCACCTCGACACCACCCTCACCCGCCACCAGGTCACCCTGGCCCGCATGCAGGCCTACGTCAACAACGGGGGGCTAGGTGGGTCGCTGCCCGGTGAAACCCCAGCCCTGGACCACGCACCGCCCGATCTCGCAGACGACCCTGTCGCCCTCAAGGCGATTATTGAGGCCCAGCGGCAAAAAATTGCCGAACTCAGCAGCGAGCTGGGGCGGCAGTTTCACCAGCAAACCAGCCTCAAGTACCGCTGCCAAGCCATTGCCGCCGAGCGCGACGGCCTCAAGCAGCGGGCGATGGCCTTGAGCCTAGAGAATGAGGCATTGCAGGAGCAGATTTGGTGTCAGGAGGAAGACAGTGTGGGGTGATGGGTGGGTTACGGTGCAAGGTTCAAGGTGCAAGGTGTACGGCCTGTCGTGAACCTTAAACCTTGCACCGTAGACCTTGAACCGTTCCCCTAATGCATTTCCCCAATCCGATCCGGCAACACCCCTTCTAGCAGCGGTGTCAGGGTTTGCTTGAGCTGCCCGGCGCGAATGAACTCGGCGTAGGTGTCGGCCTCGATCGCCAGCAATTCTTCTCGCATTTGGTCTGAGGCAAACTCGCGGATGGTGTCATTTTGCTGTTCGAGCTTGGTCAGTTTTTCCTTGACCTCTTCGAGCTGACCGTCCACCAGGGCCATTTGGTAGCTGACAAACTCGGGGTCAAACTCTTCGTTGGTTTTCATGGCGTTGAGGCGGTTCATGACGCGGGTGAGGGCCACCCGGTGGGCGGTCATTTGGCTGTACTCAACTTTGATCGGCTGATCGCCCAGCAGGCCCAGGTACTCTAGCAGGGGTTTGGTGGTCAGACCCTGCACAATCAGCGTGAACAGCATCACCCCAAAGACAATGGAAATTACCTCCTGGCGATCGCCCAAAACGGCGGGCACGCTCAGGGCCAGGGCCACCGAGACCGACCCCCGCAGCCCGCCCCACCAGAGAATGATCTGCCCCTTCATCGGCAAATCCATATTGGGGCCGGTGATGGCGTTGCTGACGGCCCCGAGGGCAAAAATACTGATGGCGCGGGCACCGAGCATCAGGGCGATCGCAATCAAGATCTTGTCTAGCTCGTCGATGAGCCCTTGAAACTGCACCTGGTCGCCGATCAGCAAAAACACGATGGAGTTAATGAAAAACGACAGAAACTCCCAAAACTCAGACACCACCAGCCGGGTGCGGGGGCTCATGCCAATGCGCGAGCCAAAGTTGCCCAAAATTAGGCCCGTGGTCACCACGGCAATCACCCCAGAACCGCCCAGTTCTTCTGCCACCAGGTAGGTGCCGTAGGCCGACACCAGGGTCAGCGACTGCTCTACCAGGGGAATGTCGAAGCGCTGGGTGAGAAACGACAGGCCAAAGCCAATTAGCCCGCCGATGCTAATGCCGATGCCCACAAACACCAAAAAGCGGGCCACCGTCACTGACACATCAAACTGCTCTAAGCCCAGGGCAATGCCCAGCAGCAGGTTAAAGGCCACAACGGCGACGCCGTCGTTAAACAGGCTTTCACCTTCCATGACCGTGGTGAGCTTTTTGTCGACCCCCAGCTCGCGAAACAGGGCCACCACCGACACCGGGTCGGTGGCCGACAGGCTGGCCCCCACCAGTAGCGCCGTCGCCAACGATGCCCCCGCAAAGGCTTGCAGCCCAAACACCAGGGCGCTAACGCAAATGACCACGCCAATAATGGCGTAGAGCACCACCGGCACCGCATACTGCTTGAGGCGTTTCCAGTTGAGGTTCCAGGCGGCCTCAAACAGCAGCGGCGGCAAAAAGATAAACAGAATTAGCTGGGGCGACAGGTTGATCAGTCGCACATCTAGCACCGCTAAGCCCAGACCCACCAGCAGCAGCAGCAGGGTGTAGGGAATGTTGCGCAGCACGCTAAACATCCGCGATAGGGTAGCCACCCCCAGCGACACCGACAGCACCAGACAAAACTGCCGCAGGTGTTCTTCAATGGCGGGGTCTTCGAGCATGGGCTCGGCAGCAATCAAAAAATCCATAGGAAGATTTCTACGAGAGAAGATATCAGCTTTAATCCAGCGACTATAGCCGCTGTCGGGTGGGCACGGCCCACCATTGGGGGAAATATTGTCTAGAAGTCGCCTAAAACGCTCACCCTGACCTTCACAACACGATCGCTAGACCACGGGAACGACCTGGCGCTAAGTTTTGGTCATCGACCTGCCGTCTGCATTAAACCAAATTAGACCAGGCCAGCTCAAGATACTTGATCTCAAGGCACATGGCATT
>DAIPYU010000006.1:0-5369 GCA_036782635.1 Nodosilinea sp. CTOTU7353 | reverse complement strand
GCCTCCGCTATGCTGTCGAGCAGGCCAACCGGCTGAGCATGAGCTCAGCCATGCAGGGGCTACGAGAATGTTTGCAGCAGGCAGAATCGGCGGCGGCGATCGCAGATACTCGCCCGAAGCAGAGAAAAACGGGTGGGCGATCGCCAGGCTCTGCCCCCAAGATCCAGGCCATCGAGCCGTCTAGAGCTGCACTGCTCGCGATGTCATCAGATCTTGCTAAATCGCCGTGGTGCAGGGCAGGCAACACCATATAAGATAGCCATGGCCAGATTGCCTGGGCTGCTCTTTGAGAACGAGATCGCCTAGGGCCTGGCGAGCTTGAGACGGCTGCCCGGTAAAACGGTTGCCAAACAAGACGGTTAATTTAGAGCTCTTTAACGGAAAGCAGGAAGTTGCCCATGGGTCGCGCAGAAAAAGTTGTCCTAGCCTATTCCGGTGGTGTTGACACCACCGTGTGTATCCCCTACCTGATGAAGGAGTGGGGGGTCAAAGAGGTCATTACCCTGGCGGCAGACTTAGGCCAGGGCGACGAGCTGGAACCCATTCGCCTAAAAGCCCTGAAAGCTGGGGTGAAAGAATCCCTGGTGGCCGACCTGACCGAAGAATTCATTACCGACTACGCCTTTCCCGCCATCCAGGCCAACGCCCTCTACGAAAACCGCTACCCCCTCTCCACCGCCCTGGCCCGCCCGCTGATCGCCAAGGCCCTAGTCGAGGCCGCCGATCGCTACGGGGCCGATGCCGTGGCCCACGGCTGCACCGGCAAGGGCAACGACCAGGTGCGCTTTGACGTGGCGATCGCCGCCCTCAACCCCAGCCTCAAGGTGCTGGCCCCCGCCCGTGAGTGGGGCATGGGCCGCGAAGAGGCGATTTCCTACGGCGAAAATGCTGGCCTCAGCTTTCAGGTAAAAAAGTCTAGCCCCTACTCCATCGACCGCAACCTGCTGGGCCGCAGCATTGAGGCCGGGCCGCTCGAAGACCCCATGACCGAGCCCCTGGAAGAAGTGTTTTTGATGACCGAGGCGATTGAAAACACCCCCAACGAGCCGGAATATGTGGATATTGGCTTTACCAAGGGCCTGCCCACCCACCTCAACGGCCAGGCCCTCGGCCCGGTCGAGCTGATCACCCAGATGAATGCGATCGCCGGTCGTCACGGCGTCGGCCGCATCGACATGATCGAAAACCGCCTGGTGGGCATCAAGTCGCGCGAGATCTACGAAGCCCCCGCCCTGCTGGTGCTGATCGACGCCCACCGCGACCTGGAGAGCCTGACGCTGACCGCCGATGTCACCCAGTACAAGCGCGGCATCGAAGAAAGCTACAGCCGTTTGGTCTACAACGGCCTCTGGTACAGCCCCCTAAAGCTGGCCCTCGACGCCTTCATTCAGCAGACCCAGGAGCGGGTCAGCGGCACCGTGCGGGTGAAGCTGTTTAAGGGCACCAACCGGGTGGTGGGTCGCCAGTCTGACCTGGCCCTCTATAGCGATGCCCTATCGACTTACAGCTCTGACGACCAGTTTGACCACAAGGCCGCCGAGGGCTTTATCTACGTGTGGGGCCTGCCCACCCGCGTCTGGTCTGAGAAACTGCGGGGGTAAAGGTGAGCCGCCAGTATGCTTCTGCAATAAGTAGCCGAGTCTGATTAATTGTCAGAAGGGAGTTTGGGGATGGGGTTTACGGTGCACGGTGTACGGTACACGGTTTGTATCTTGCACCGGACAGCCCCACCTGCGTCTTCTATCTAATTACTCCCACCTACTTGCCGGCACCAAAACAAGAGCGGGCTGCTGCAATCGGGTTATGGTGATCAAACCATTCCTCACGTTCAGCAGCCCGTCAAGTTTGCAGCGGTTGTTCGGCCCGGTGATCCCGTGGCCGAAATTATTTTGCCTGGCTTTCGGCCAGCCGTGGCACTGGCGCAAACTGAGAATTTTCGCTGGCTAAGGATTGCGGTTAATAACAGAAATCGGTCGGAATGTAGCTAAAGATCGGCAGAGTCATGTATTCTGCGAATGATTTAGATCGTTTTGTAGTCTAGATCACATTTATATTCCTTTGCTGTCATTGAAGAACGTCCCCATGCTGACAAAATACCTGATTCCTGCTCTAGGCGCTGGTGCCTTGATGATCACTCTAGCGGCCTGCGATCCCTCTCCGACCACCCCAGATGCCGGCGAGGCACCCATGACCGAAGCCCCTATAGCCGGGGATACCGGTATCGGTGATCGCGGCGACTTCGAAGAAGTGCCCATCCCCGCCGGGGCCAGCGGGCAGACCCGGCCGAAATTGCCCTTGAGGTATTTGGCAGCCCCGAGCCAGGAGAAGGCAACTTCGAAGAACAAGTTGAGGTCTTGGCAGAAACCAATGCTGGGGCGCTGGTGTTGCTCACCCAAACCGGCCTCGCCGATGACTCAGTCAACGGCATGCGCTACCGCCTAGAGTTTGTACCCGATGGCGACCAGTGGCAGCTCGACTGGGCCGGTCGCCAGGTGCGCTGCCAAGCCGGTCGCGGCTCCGAAGACTGGTCAACTGACCTCTGCCTCTAAGATTATTCTCCGTTAAGACTGTTGAAGAACGGTGTTCTCCTAGGCCCTATCGGCTCCAGGATTAGGGGTATCGGCCCTTCGGATACCGTTCTATGACAACTCCTCAGCGCATTGGCATTCTCACCAGCGGCGGCGATTGCCCCGGTCTCAACGCCGTCATTCGCGCGGTGGTCAAGTGTGCCAATCGGCGCGGGTGGGATGTGATCGGCATTCCCTACAGCACCGACGGGTTTATGCAGGTGGCCGACGGCCAGTATGACCCCAACCACCTGCTGCTCACCGACCACGGCTACGATATCCCCGGCATTTTGCAGGGGCTAGACGTGCTGCAATTTCTCAGCGGCACCATTCTTGGCTCGCTCAACAAAAGCCGCTTTGACGGGCCTGACCAGATATCTAAAATTTTGGCGGGCTACGAAAAACTCAACCTCGATGCCCTGATTGCCATCGGCGGCGACGGCAGCCTCGACATTATCTACGACCTGGCCCAGCGCGGCGGCTGGAACCTGATCGGCATTCCCAAAACCATCGACAATGACGTGCCCTTCACCGAGCGATCGGTCGGCTTTAACACTGCCGTACAGACGGTGAATAGCGCCCTCTACGACCTCACCTTTACCGCCGCCAGCCACGATCGCGTCATGGTGGTCGAGGTCATGGGCCGCGATGCCGGGCACCTGGCGCTCCACGGCGGTATTGCGGGCGGAGCCGATGTGATTCTAATTCCTGAGTTGGTGCCCGACCTCAACCCCCTGGTGGTGACCCAGATCTGCCAGCACATTGCCGAACTGCGCCAGCGGGGCCGCAAGTTTGCCCTAGTGGTGGTGGCCGAGGGCGTCCACGGCGAAGACGGCAAACCCACGCACCTGATTGGCGAATCGCTGGCCATAGCGATCGCCGATCGCAGCCGCACCCTCTGCCAAACCGGCGACACCGCCTACTGCGATATGGATCGGGTCGAAACCCGCGCTATGGTGCTGGGCCACATTCAGCGCAGCGGCATACCGACCGCCAGTGATCGCCTGCTGGCCTCGGCCTTTGGCCGCAAAGCCGTAGACCTGATTGCCGAAGGCCGCTACAACCGCCTGGTGGTGTGGGAAGCGGGCCGGGTGCGATCTAAGGATCTCAATGCCGTGATTGCCACCATGCGCGACTGCCACCAGCGCGGCGTCTGCCCCAGCCCGGTGGAAACCGACAGCACCATGGTGAAGGTGGCTAGGTCGCTGGGCATCTATGTGGGCGACCCCGACACCCTGCCCAACCCCAAAACGGGCATGCCAGAGGTGCAGGAAATGTCGGCGTTGGCCTAACCTATCCGTAGGGGCAAATGGCATTTGCCCAACCCAAACCCGGGCCCAGCTCCCGATCTCTGGGCACAGCCACAACCGCTGCATCGGTTGCCAGGCTTGCGCCCCTAGTGATTACACCGGGCTCAAAACGCCAGTATTGGATACTCGGTCACATCAAACTCAAAGCAGTGCCGCCCTTCAGGGTGCTGCCACTGCTCGGCCTCGGGGTTGTTTCGCCGTCCTTGCAGCCGGTGGGTGTTGCTGTCGGTGTCAAAGGTGGCGCACAGCTCAAAGGTGCGATCGCCCAGCCGCTCATACTCGTAGGGCTGGTTGGTCAGCGGGTCGTTGCGCAGTTCGATCGCATCCAGGGTGGCGGGCAGATCAAAGCTGTCGTTGTCGGTTAGGTAGCGCTCGTGGAGCCGCTGGGCAATGGTGGCCACATCCTGCAATCGCTGGCGATCAGCGGCAATCTCTCGCTGCCGCCCCGGTGTGCCTAGCACCCAGAAGCCTGCGGCGATCGCCAACCCCACCGCCACCGTCGCCACCGCCGCAAACGCCCGATCAAAAGCTCGATTGTCAAACGCCTTAGCCATAAGTCCCCACCTAAAAACCTAAGTCCCCACCCCATCACCCATCACCTATCACCTTTTACTCCCCACTCCCTACCCCTCTACCCCTAACCTCAACACCTTAGGGGCAGGCTTGCGCCGAATCCAGTCGAAGTAGTACCACAGCACCCCACCGTCGAGCACCAGCACCACCAGCACCTTGAGCAAAAAGCGCGGCGTCAGTTCACCCCGCAAAAACGAGGTCAAAAACGCAATCACGGCACCAATGGCGATCAGGGCTGCCACCAGCAGGGTCAGGTAGGTGAGCCACTTGCGTACCCCTGAAAAATTTTTTTCTCGGTGGGTGGCTAGGTCGCGGTTAATCTGCCGCATCAGCCCCATGTACACCGGGTAGGCTACCAGCAGCCGGGCGAGGGAAAAGGCCACCTGCCAGGAGGGATCGCCGTAGGAGTTGTAGTCTCGGCTGAGGCTGTCGGGGATGAGGTGGTCGATGAAGATAAATGCCATTTCCCCCAGGGCTTGAATCCAAATGCCCAGGGTGACAAAGGCCAGCAGATAAAAGAAGGCATCGCGCGCTAGCTCGCCCGAGGCTCCTCGGGGGGTGGGCAGGGGGCGGCCCAGTAGGCCTTCGTAGACTTCAAAAAAGGCCCGCTCGACCTCGCGCGAGGGCCAGCCGTAGTCGCGCAGCAGTTTGCTGATGAACTCGTCGGAGGAGCCGCGATCGCGCGCCAGCAGAATGAATTGCACTAGCTCGCTGCGGCTGTCGGGGGGTGGGGGACTGTCTGTACTCATGGCCCTACGGTAATGCGCTAGGAATAAACTGACTATACCTAGACATCCACCTGTTTAACTGGTCGACAAAGCCAAAACTGGAGGGCGGTTCAATGGCGTATCCATTTGGTGAGAATGCGGATGGGCTGGCCGGTGGTGGGGTCGAGCTGGGGTTTGCTCCAGGCGCGGGG
>DAIPYU010000005.1:2292-64712 GCA_036782635.1 Nodosilinea sp. CTOTU7353 | reverse complement strand
AATCTAGCTGCTCTGGTGCAGGCCTGTAGCGGAATCTTGATCAACACTTGCCAGCTGCTGGCTATTTTCGTGATTGCAGTCGGTGTTGTTCGCGCTTTATTAGTTTTTCTGCGCTCGTCCCTCTTTCAACCGCAAACTGCGATCGCCTTTCAGCGCAGCCGCCTGGCCATGGGCTATTCATTTTCCCTGGGTCTTAGTTTTTTGGTCGGGGCCAGCATCATGAAAACGATGCTATCGAGCCAGTGGGAAGATATTGCTCGCTTGGTGATCATCATCGCCGTGCGCACTGCACTCAACCTCCTGCTAGAGCGAGCTATCCGTAACAGTCAGGGCATCAACGATGAATCTCTAGAGGCAGCCCCCAATGGTCAAGGGGCTGTGCCAGAAGCAGTAATTGCAAATTCGTAACCCAGCGTAGAGTGTTCCGACTAAACACTTATCCGGGAACTCACCTGGGGCCTCAGCCTCAGCCAGTTAAGAAACTGAACCTAGCTCTCAGCAGGGGGCCTGTGGAATCTGGCTTAATGCATGGTTACGGGGCGGCCATAGCACCTCAACGTTAGGGAAAGGGAAGTCGCTAGGCGTTCACTCCACCGCTAGTTGCGAGGACTCGATCCCCCGTGCACGTACAACACAACACAATCATCCTTGGAGAACGGTCATGATCCTTTGGCGGCAGACAATAGGCGTCAGTTTGGGTTTGGTGGCAGCTAGCAGCCTGTGGACTGTAGCCCAGGCTTACCCAGCTCAGCCGGAGGGTTTAGAAACGCCCATCCTGATTCAAGTTGACGACACCCAGATTGGCGACACACAGATTGACGACACACAGGATGACGAGCCAACAGCGACGGAGTCTCTAAGTGATGAGTCTCTGAATGAGACTGCGGCGGAGATCATGCCAATTGTCTCAGCCGAAGATGTAGCGGACACCGTAGCCGTCGATGCCCTTGTCGCAGATGTCACGCCAGTACCCACGGAGGTGTTAGAAAATCTCTCTCAGGAGCAGATGGATGCGATCGCATCGATCATCTTGACCGCCGAAGCGTCAACCAGTCCTGGCCTGATTGCAAACTTGCCTACTGAGGTACTGACCCAGCTCGATGCCCTGGGGGTTGAGCAGCAGGTGGGCCGCCGCCGCTGGTTGCCGAATGGTTTAGTCAGGCGGCTGCGCCTTCCCCAGGTGGTCGCATCGCTGATCCGACAGCCTAGAAACACCGCGCTGGGGATGCTGGGCAACCACATTGTGGTGATCAACCCCGTGACCGGCGCTATCCTAGGGGCGGTGCTGTCGGCCCTTTAGGTGACCTTATGTGAGTAGGTCAAGACTTTCTTGATGCGGTGGTCAATTGCCAGACAATTACCCTGGTTTGGGCAAATAAGTTCGCCCAAACCAGGGTAATAACATTAGGTGGCTACTGGCTCCTTAGCTTCAAACTTGAGCTTGGCTCGCTTAAACGGTTCAGGAATTTCTACCGGATATTTGCCCGTAAAACAGGCCGAACAGAAGCTGCTGGGGTCTTGGTAGGTGGCCTCCAGCATGCCTTCCCAGCTGAGGTAAGCCAACGAGTCAACGTTGATCTGCTTGGCGATGTCGTCTAAAGATTTAGTTGCCGCAATCAGCTGGTCTTGGTTATCGGTGTCGATGCCGTAGAAACAGGGGTGGGTCACCGGCGGCGACGAAATTCGCATGTGCACCTCGATCGCCCCGGCGTCGCGCAGGGCCTGCACGATCTTGCGGCTGGTGGTGCCCCGCACAATCGAGTCATCCACGATTAGAATTCGTCTGCCTTCCAGCACGTCCCGCAGGGGGTTGAGCTTCATGCGAATGCCCACCTCTCGCATCGACTGGGTAGGCTGAATGAAGGTGCGGCCCACGTAGCGGTTTTTGATCAGCCCCTCCGCGTAGGGAATCTTTGACTGCTGCGAAAAGCCGATCGCCGCCGGCACCCCAGAGTCGGGCACTGCCATCACCAAATCCACATCGGCGGGTGATTCTTTGGCCAGCTTGTGGCCCAGGCGGCGGCGGTAGCTGTAGAGGCTCTCGCCGTTAACAATGCTGTCGGGTCGCGAGAAGTAGATCATTTCAAACACGCAGAGTTTGCGCTCGGTGGCTGCGGCCCACTGATGAGAGCTAATCCCCTCGGGGGTAATCCACACCAGTTCGCCGGGCTCAATGTCGCGCACGTAGGTCGCGCCGATGATGTCGAGGGCGCAGGTCTCTGAGGCCAGCACGTACTGGGCGGGCTGCCCCACCTCAGGAATCTCGTTGCCCAGCACCCCCAGCACCAGCGGGCGAATGCCCTGCTGGTCGCGGGCACCGAGAATACCGCTGGGGGTGCCAATCACCAGGCTAAAGGCCCCGTAGCAGCGGTTAAAGGCGGTTTCAGCGGCCTTCACCCAGTCGGCCCCGTCGTTGACGGCCTCCGCCAGGGCAAAGGCAATCATTTCAGAGTCGGTGGTGGTGACCAGGTCGTGGTTGCGGTCGATCAGCTCTTCGCGCAGATCGGCGGCATTGACCAGGTTGCCGTTGTGGGCCAGAGCCAGATCGCCCAGGCGGGTGGGCACCATAGCGGGTTGGGCATTGCACGCCAGGCTAGACCCAGTGGTGGAGTAGCGGGTGTGGCCCACGGCAATGTGCCCAGTCAGATCTTTGAGAATGTGGTCGTCAAACACCTGGGAAACCAGGCCCATGTGTTTGTAGCAGTGGCTGCCCGAGGCGTTAAATGTGGCGATGCCCGCCGACTCTTGGCCCCGGTGCTGTAGGGCAAACAGGCCAAAGTAGGCCAGCCGAGCCACCTCCTCATCGGGGGCATAGAGGCCAAAGATGCCGCAGGCTTCTTCGGGCTTGTCGGGGCGATCGCCCAGGGAGGAAGAGTCGCAGGACTCGTCTAAGCAAGCGTCGGAGGGGAACGTCATTGGTGGTGCAGGGTGGCTGTAGGAATGCTAATGGCAGCGGAGCAATACGTTAAGGCACGTCTGAAAACGCATTTGGCAGCTCTATCTCATAACAGGTATGCCCCATACGAACCCAGCTTCATCATAGAGTGAGCGTTTTCAAAACAGCATTAGAGACTACCGAACCCCCTTAACCAACTTAATGGTTCCTTAACATGTGCCGATCATAGCACCTTACTTCTTCCCCCCAGTTTCCCTGAGATAGAGCCAGAAGCAAGGAATAGAGCCGGTGGATGAACGCGCTACTAGCCGGCTTTACCTGGGGCGGCGGCTAGCCTCTGCTCAAGGGCGGTTTGCCAGGTTTGCGCTAAACACTCAATCGCGTCGTCAATTAGAGGTTGGCCATCCTGGCTGGTGATCGATAGGCGATCGCCCTGTACAGCCCCAATCCCCTGCCAAAACCCTGCCAGATGGCCGTTGAGGTAGGCCTCCCAATCCCCCCGGTGGTCGGGGCTGACGGAGACCACAATTCTGGCCCCGCCTTCGCCAAACAGCAGCCGATCCCACCGTTGAGCGGTCTGGCTGGCCTCTAGGGTCAGCTGAATTGCGGCACCGCGCCCACCGCTAATGACAGACTCAGCCAGGGCGACCGCCAGGCCACCCTCGGCGCAGTCGTGGGCTGATCGCACCCACCCCTGGCCAATACCGTGGCGGCAGGCCCCCTGCACCCGCTTCTCTAGGGCCATGTCGATGGCGGGAGGGTGCCCAGTGGCCTGCCCGTGCACCGCCGCCAGGTATTCTGACCCCCCCAGGGTGATCAGCGGTTGACCGTCTAAGACTGCCGCTGTGGTTTGGTCTACCGGAACCCCTAGTAAATAGACAATATCCCCATCCCGTTGCCAGCCCTGGCCACAGCTGCGGCTCAGGTCGTCGATTAGCCCCACCATGCCCACCACGGGGGTAGGGTAGATCGGCTGGGGTTTGCCCTGGCTATCAACGGTTTCGTTGTAAAGCGAGACGTTGCCGCCGGTCACAGGGGTCTCAAACTCGCGGCAGGCGTCGGCTAAGCCCCGGCAGGCTTCGGCCAGCTGCCAGTAACCGATGGGTTTTTCGGGGCTGCCAAAGTTGAGGTTGTCGGTTACCGCCAGGGGCAATGCCCCGACGCAGCTGAGGTTGCGGGCAGCTTCGGCTACCGCGGCTTTAGCGCCTTCGTAGGGGTTGAGGTACACGTAGCGGGCGTTACAGTCCACCGTGGCGGCTAGCCCCCGCGCCACAGCTCCGGGCTGGTAGCCAGGCACCGACTCCTGGGGCCGCAGACGAATCACAGCGGCATCCCCCTGGCCGGGGCGCTGCACGGTGTTGTTTTGCACCTGGTGGTCGTACTGGCGGTAGACCCAGGCTTTCGATGCGATCGTGGGCTGGGCCAAGAGCTGGTGGAGAATCCCCGTCCAAGACGTATCCCCCGTGTCAGACAATGCTATCCCTGACACAGAACAGGCAAGCAGGCTATCTTCGCGCCAGGCCCAGGCTTTTTGGGCATAGTCCGGCGGTTCACTCAGCAGTTCCCGGTGGTAGATAGGCGTATTTTCTGACAGGGCCAGGGCCGGAATTTCGGCGGCGACCTCGCCTTTGAACAGAATTCGCACGATGGGGTCGGCGATGACGGTGCCAGCCACCACCGCATGGAGACCCCAGCGCTCGAAGATTTCAATCACCTCGGCTTCGCGGCCCTTGGCGACCACAAACAGCATCCGCTCCTGGGACTCAGATAATAGGTACTCGTAGGGCACCATGCCGGTCTCGCGCACCGGAATCAGGTCTAGGTCTAGCTCGATGCCGACGCCGCCTTTGGCCGCCATCTCGGCGGTAGAGCAGGTGAGGCCCGCCGCCCCCATATCTTGGGCGGCGACGATCGCCCCGGTCTTAAACGCCTCCAGACAGGCTTCCACCAAAGATTTTTCGAGAAACGGGTCGCCCACCTGCACAGCGGGGCGACTGGCCTCAGATTCGTCGGTCAGCTCGGCGCTGGCGAAGCTGGCCCCGCCCATGCCGTCGCGCCCGGTGGTCGAGCCGACGTAGACCACCGGGTTGCCCAGGCCCGCCGCCCCAGATTTGACGATGTCGTCGGTTTCCATAATCCCGATCGCCATGGCATTCACCAGCGGGTTGCCGTTGTAGGCGGCGTCAAAGTAGACCTCGCCGCCCACCGTGGGCACCCCAAAGCAGTTGCCGTAGTGGGCAATGCCCGACACTACCCCCTGGCACAGGCGGCGGGTGCGGCTGTCGGCCAGATCGCCAAACCGCAGAGAGTTGAGCACAGCAATCGGCCTAGCCCCCATGGTGAAAATATCGCGCAGAATGCCCCCCACCCCGGTGGCGGCCCCCTGGAAGGGCTCTACCGCCGACGGGTGGTTGTGGGACTCAATTTTGAAGGCCACCCGCAGGCCGTCACCCGCGTCAATCACCCCGGCGTTTTCTCCCGGCCCCACCAGCACGCGCGGCCCCTCGGTGGGAAACTGCTTGAGTAAGGGGCGCGAATTTTTGTAGCAGCAGTGCTCTGACCACATCACCCCAAACATGCCCAACTCAGCCCGGTTGGGGTGGCGGCCCAGACGCTGCACAATGTCGTCGTACTCCTCGGGCTTGATGCCTTCGGCGGCAATTTCGGCGGGGGTAAAGGGGGCGGCAGAAAAGGCTGTCATGGGGTTGCTGGGGGAAGTTGCCTACCGATCTTAGCCCCAATGGGAAATTTAGATTTTGGATTGCCTACTCGCAAACCGCAAACTCGGGTCGATACCGCACCAGCCCCTGATACCCCGCTAAGGCCCCAGGCTGGAGTTCGAGCACCCGAAATGCCCCGTCGGGCACGGTGTATTCACAGGTCAGCCCTTTGTCTTGGGCGGGCACAAAGCCGAAACGCCCATAGTAGCTGGGGTCGCCCAGCACCACCACCGCCTTGGCATCCCTTGGGGCACAGAGCGTCAACCCCTGACGAACCAGCTGTGAGCCAAGGCCCCGGCGCTGGAATTCTGGCAGCACCGCTAGGGGAGCCAATCCCAGCAGCGGGGCATCCTCGGCCTGGGTTACTGCCACCGTAACGGGGCTGAAGAAAATGTGACCCACGATCGCACCCTCTACCAATGCCACCAGAGAGAGGGTATGGGGCACCCCCCGCAGCTGATCCACCAGATCGGCTTCGTTGGTGCGGTCAAAGGCGATCTCATTGACCCGGTGAATCGCCTCGATATCTCTCGGCTGCTCAGGGCGAATTATTGAGCGAATCATCAGGGCAAGTCATCAAGAATATTCGGCTAAAAACTGGTTTAGGTCGGTGAAGGTGCTGGCGCGGGTGGTAATGGCGGTTTCGTAACCCTTTAGCTCCACGGTGAAGCGCTTGAAGCACTGGGCGTCGGCCCCGACCTTTTGCAGGTGTTCGTAGGTGGTTTCGCCCATGGCAATGTCAAGCCCCAGTTCTTTGGTCGCCGACTCTAGGCGAAAGGCATAGTTGACGGTGTCGCCCAGGGCGGTGTAATCGGGGCGATCGCCGCTGCCCGTATTGCCCACCATGGCATAGCCGGTGTTGATGCCCGCCCCAATCCGCAGCGGAAACGGCAGGGGAAACTGTTCGTGGAGCTGGCTGGTCATTTCGGCCAGGGTGCTCACCGCCTGCAAAATTTGCACCATGCTGGCCCGATCCGCGCCCTCTTGGCCGTGAATCCACACGGCCATGACCGCGTCGCCAATGTACTTGTCAACCCAGCTGTCGTACTGGCCAATGATTTCACCAGCCCGGCGAAACCAGGTGCCAATGGCCTCAGAGAGCACCTGCTCATCTAGCTGGCGAGTCATGACGGTGAAGTTGCGAATATCAACCACCATCACCGAAATCAGCCGCCGCACGTGGAGCATGGCGGTGGCAGTAGAATCGCTATGCCCCCCGGCCAGGACAATATCTGCGGCCTGCGTGGTATCGGTGGGCGAGAAAAACTGCAGCTCGGTTTGGCCGAAGGTCAGCAGGTCGCTATCTTTTAAAATGACCGGCACGCTGACCCGGCGACCGTTAACAAAGGTGCCGTTGCGGCTGCCCAAATCAATCAAATAAAACTGCCCATTGTCGGTGCCCTGAAGCATGGCGTGGTTGCGCGAAATCCAGCGGTCGGGCAGTACAAAACTGTTGTCGTCACCGCGCCCCACCGTCCAATAGCTGCTGCCTACCAACGAAAGCTGGCGATCGCCGGAGCCTGTCTTGAGCACGAGGTAGGGGCCAGAGGAAAAAGTCACAGCGTTACGGTGTGTGCATATAGGGTATTAAGGCGCAACCATCAGAGAAAAACAAGTGCGATCACGGTAGGTATCCCCAAGGTGTCCCTAATCTGCCCCATTATGCCAGAAATGCCCATTGCCTCATCTCGACTAGGCTAGAGAGGCGGTCAAGAAAAATAGCCCGTCTACGATCAAAGTGCTAAACACAGCCCCGCCAAATGCCCACCAAGCCAGCTGCCTTGAGGTGGTGAGGGCGATCGCCGTGGCCACCAGCAGAAACAACACTAAGACAATCGCTCGGCAAGCAGCCACATCAGACTCTAGGGAAGCACTGGCAGCCCGCAGCACCAGGGGGGCCACATCGGGATTGACCAACATTAGCTGCCGCCAGGTGGGGAACAAATGCATCCAGTTGATGTAGAGATCGGTGACGGCCGTGCCCAGGAGCGAACCCAGAAAGAAGTAGCTGCCCACTCGCCCCCAGCCTCGATGTAAGCAGGCTAGGGCAATCGGTAACCCCAGCGCCTCAATGGGCAAATGCACAATTGGATCCCACCGAAACCAGCCCCAGTAGAGCGAGCCCGTAAGCCAGATCCAGCCAAAGCCAACGACCAGGTCGCCCCAGAGATGTAAGCGGGGACGCTTCATCATCCAGGCCCCTAGCCCTAGCCATAGGGGAGTCATCACCAGACTCACCCATGGAAAGTAACGCACCAGGGGAGCCTGCACAAACACAGGCAAAATTACCAGCGCCAGGGATGCCGCAAAGACCTGAAGCTGTAGCCGAGACGCCGCCACCCAGTCGAGGGCCGGGACTAGCCACAGCGGAGATACTTTTTTGGAATAGGAAAGACTCAATGGAATCCTGAGAGCTGGTTAACTGTTGTTAAGATAGCATGCCCCCCCGGGGCATGCCACGGGGGTGATCCCTAGGAGCCGAAGGTAAGTCTCTGTTAAGGCAGTCTGCCCTGGTATTAAGCCTGCACAAAGAATTGATCTTCCCGGCGTAGACCGACAGGAGGTTCCGTACAATTCCAGTCAGGGGCTTGCGGCTTAGATAATGTAGGTCTCTGGTTTAGTATATGTGTTTATTTGTAAAGGTTTCTACCTCCTGGGAGGGCTGGTCTGGCAATCGCTAGAGGTAGATTCAGCGATGGATTTAGGGCAAATAGGTCGCTAGCTCCGGTCATCGAGCCGGAACTGGACGGCGAGATGCAAGCAATCAACTAGGATTTTCTATGACTGTATATCTTATGAGTTTCTTGCCCTGGCTGGCCCAAGCTGGTGGCGATCAGGGGGCGATGCTGACCGATATGTCGGTGTGGCAGGCCATCGTGATCGGCGTAGTACAGGGATTTACAGAATTTTTGCCCATTAGCAGCACCGCCCACGTCAAAATTGTGCCGGTGATGCTGGGCTGGGGTGACCCTGGAGTGGCCTTCACGGCGGTCATTCAGCTGGGCAGCATTGCCGCTATTCTCTGGTACTTTTGGGATGACCTGATGCAGGTGACCACGGGCATGGTGCGGGCGGTGCGCGATCGCAACTACGACGCCCCCGACTTCCGCCTGGGCATGGGGATCTTGGTAGGTACCCTGCCGCTGATCGTGGGCGGCATTTTCGTCAAGGTCTTTATCCCCGACTACGACAACTCGTTTTTACGCAGCAGCGCCACCATTGCCATGGTCTCTATTCTGATGGCCGGGTTGCTGGGCGTAGCCGAGATCATTGGTAGCCGCGTTCGTACCTTTGAAGCCCTCAAGTTTCACGACGGCATCACCATGGGGTTTGGTCAGGCCCTGGCGATTATTCCGGGGGTCTCGCGGGCCGGGGCTACCCTCACCGCCGGGTTGTTTATGGGCCTAGAGCGAGCCACCGCCGCTCGGTTCTCGTTTCTAATGGGGATCCCGGCCATCGTGCTAGCGGGTCTGGTAGAGATAAAAGACTTTTTTGATGCAGACACCGCCAGCGTCGGTGTGGTGCCGCTGACCGTGGGCCTGATTGCCACGGTGATTTCCTCTTACCTGTCAATTGTTTGGCTGCTGGGCTTTTTGAAGCGCCACACCACCTGGGTGTTTGTGTGGTACCGATTGGCCTTTGGGGTGGCAATCTTGGCGGCGATCGCCCTGGGCCGCACGCCGAATCTCTAGCAGGAACGGAGTTGGGAGAGGTCGTGGGCTTCAGGTATACGGCCTGCGGTTCACGCCTGGGCACTCCCCCCCACCCAACACCCGACACCCGATACCTTGCACCCCCTAATAACCCCCTAATATAGAAAGGCAGATTTTCAACCCTTACCCCCATGGGCACCCAGGCCATTCGACCCGCCCGCATCACCGCCGTGCTGCCCGACTCCATCGCCGAAGACATCGGCTTTGAGCCGGGGGATGCCCTGGTCTCGATCAACGGTCAGCCGCCCCGCGACCTGATCGACTATCGCTTTCTCTGCGCCGACGAAGATCTGGCCCTAGAGGTGCTCGACGCCAAGGGCAAAACCCACCGGATCGATATTGAGAAAGACATCGACGAAGATCTGGGTCTGGAGTTTGAGACGGCCCTGTTTGACGGGCTGATGCAGTGCAACAACGCCTGCCCCTTCTGCTTTATCGACCAGCAGCCCCCCGGCAAGCGCAACACCCTCTACCTCAAAGACGACGACTACCGGCTGAGCTTTCTCTACGGCAGCTATCTCACCCTAACCAACCTGCTGCCCCAGGAGTGGGAGCGCATCGCCCAGCTACGGCTGTCGCCGCTGTACGTGTCGGTGCACGCGACGGAGGCTGAGGTGCGATCGCGCCTGCTAAAAAATCCCCGGGCGGGGCAAATTCTCGACCAGCTAGCTTGGTTCCAGGCCCAGCGGCTGCAAATTCACGCCCAGGTGGTGGTCTGCCCCGGCATTAACGATGGCGACCATCTTGCCACCACCCTGCGAGATTTGGCTCGCTTCCATGGGGGAGACATGCCAGCGGTGGCCTCGGCGGCAGTGGTACCCGTGGGCCTCACCCGGTTTCGCCCCACCGACGACGAGCTGATGCCGGTTACCCAGGCCCAGGCCCAGCAGGTCATTGACCAGGTGCAGGCTTTTCAGGCTGACTGCCAGCAACGCTTCGGCACCAACTTTGTTTGGCTCTCCGACGAGTGGTTTTTGCTGGCCCAGCAGGAGGTGCCCGCCGAAAGCCACTACGAAGACTATCCCCAACTGGGCAACGGGGTTGGCTCCATTCGCCAATTTCTTAAAGAATTTGACCAGTCTGCCGAAGCGTATTTACCCCCAGCCGTGAGCTCGCCCCGCACGCTTACCTGGGTGGTCGGCAATGCGGTAGAGCATGCCTTTGGCCCGATCGTGAATCGCCTCAACACCGTCGACGGGCTGACGGTGCGACTGGCGGCCTTGGCCAGCCACTACTGGGGCCGAGACATGACCGTTACCGGACTGCTGACGGGCCACGACCTGCTGCTGGGCCTGGGCGGCATTCCCCTGGGGGATGCGCTGCTGCTGCCCACCGTCATGCTCAAGCCCAGCGACTCAGGCGACCCCCAAGACACCTTGTTTTTAGACGATATGAGCGTGGCCGAGGTCAGCAGCAAGCTGGGCTGTCCGGTGCTGCCCGTAGATGACACCGAGGCTCTGGTGAAAGCCTGCTGCGGCGATCTGCCCACCCATGATTTTGCCGACTTGCAGCCCGCCGCTGGCTACTGGACACCCACCTGATTGTACTAAACCGTTTAGTTTGCTAAGCTGTTGACGGAAAATTTTGTGCTCAATCCTTCTCCCCCTGGGCAGAAGCTGACTCTGTCTTAGGGCGTAGATCGTCTCGGGCGGGCTAAACTCAAGCCGGATGCCGATATGCTAGGTAGCTGGGGTAGAAAATTTCCATTTTTCCCGTTGGTGACTCAAGTTTGCTAGTGATAGCCCATGGTGCCTATGTTTTACTCCTATCGCCGCCGCCTTCTACCGCTGAGCTTGGGTATTGCCCTGTCTAGCTGGTCTGCCCCGGGGCTAGCCGCTCCTGAATCTGTTGCTCTGTCTGAAGATTCGCCCGGAGCTAACGTCGCCCAGGTTGAACTCGACTCCCCAGGCGACGCCGATTTACCTGCTGCCCTAAGCGAAGCGCTGATGCCAGAGGCCGACACCTCAGGGCTAGAGCCTGGGGAGGCCGCCGTACCTCTGTCTGTTGACGGAATGGACGATGCAGCGGGCGATAGAGCGGGCACTTCATCGCGCCTGGGGGGCGCTGCCCTGCCCCAGTCTGAGCGCCCCACCGACGAGGGGTTCGATACGCCGCCCGACTATCTGACGCCCGACCCCAACCCGCTGCTGGTGCCCACGCAGCCCGAGGAGGTTGAAATTATTGGCACCCAGCCCCTTTCCCTGGAAACGGCGATCAATCTGGCTTTTGCCAACAGTGAGCAGTTGCGCCTTGCTCTACTTCAGCTGGAACGCACCCAGGCCGGTCTGCAGGCTGAGCGATCGCTGCTGCTGCCCACGGTAGATCTCAGCGGCAACCTGCAAACCAGTAACTCGTCTTCTGGCGGCGGCGGCGACTCAACGACCACCACCCTCTCAAGTACCCTCAGAACTGACTACGACCTGGGCCTCTCGGGGGAGCGATCAGCCCGCATTCGGGCGGCAGAGCGCCAGGTGCGCCTGGCCGAGATTCGGGTTGAGCAAACCCGTGAAGAGTTAAAGTTGGCCACCACCACCGACTACTACGCCGTACAGGAAGCGCTGGAGCAAATTCGCATCAACGAGGCCTTTTTGGCCGCCGCTGAGCGCAACCTCAGCGATACTAGCCTGCGAGAAGAGGTCGGGGTTGGCACCCGGTTTGACGTGCTGCAGGCCGAAGTGCAGGTGGCCAACGCTCGACAGACCCTGACCCAGGCCATCAGCCAGCGGCAAATTACCCAGCGCCAGCTGGCCCGCCGGCTCAACATCCAACCTTCCATTGACCTCACCACCCTGGCGGTCAATATCGCTGGGGCCTGGCCGCTCTCGCTGGAAGAAAGCATTGTGCTGGCCTATCAAAACCGGGCAGAGCTAGAGCAGTTTTTGGTGGAGCGAGAGTTTAACGATGCCCAGCGCCAGCTTAGCCTAGCGGTCCTGCGCCCCAGCCTAGGGGTGTTTGGCCAGTACGGGGTGCAAAGCTTGCTCAGTTCCTCGACCGGGGCGAGTGCCAGCATCGACGATGGGTTTTCGGTCGGGGCACAGCTGAGCTGGCGGCTGTTTGACGGCGGCGGGGCCAGAGCCAGGGCGGCCCAAAGCGAAATCGATATTCAAATCGACGAGACCGAGTTTGAAGATGCCCGCAACAGCATCCGCATTGAGGTAGAAGAGGCCTACTACACCCTGGTGGCCAACCAGGCCAACATTGACACCGCTTCTGTAGCGGTGAACCAGGCGGTCGAGGCGTTAGAACTGGCCAACCTGCGGTTTAACGCTGGGGTGGGCACTCAGCTAGAGGTGATCAACGCCATCAGAGACCTAACTGAGGCCGAGGGCAACCTGGTTACCGCCGTGCTCAACTACAACCGCGCCCTGGCTCGCCTAGAGCGGTCGATTAGCAACCTCGATAGCCCTGACGATATCTAGGGCACCGTGCCGGGGAAGTTGTCCGATGATTGAACTGCACCTGGCTATAGAACAGTACGAGGCGATCGCCCGATGGGCGGCGGCTAGCTATCCCGCCGAGTGCTGCGGCATTTTGGTGGGGCGGCGACAATTTGAGGCACCAACTGCTGCTGCCCAGGGGGCAGCCGAGGTCTGCCGTGAAGTGGTGCAGGTTGTAGCCACAGAGAATGCCTGGGAATCCTCGCTGTCAAACTATACCGATGTCGAGGGAGATAGCGGGCGAGAGCATAGCCTGGGCGATCGCTACTACATTGACCCCGCCGACCTGCTGCGGGTGCAAAAATCGGCCCGCGATCGCGGGCTAGAAATTATCGGCATCTACCACTCGCACCCCAACCACCCGGCGGTGCCGTCGGAGTGCGATCGCGCCCTCGCCTGGCCCGTCTATTCCTATGTGATTGTGTCCGTGGTTCAAGGCCAAGTCGTTGACCTCAAAAGCTGGCAGCTCGATGACCAGCACCAGTTCCAGAGCGAGCCTGTAAAAATGATTGGATCATCTGCCAACAATACCCCATTCTTGTCCTAAGCTGAAATGATGTGAAAAATGGTCATGCCCCAGACCATTTTTTGTTTTTACCGCCACAGTTTCTCCGCCGAGGCCATGCTCAACCCAAACCTGGACGATATTCAGCTCAATAAAGAGGAGTACGAACGCTACTCCCGCCACATTATCCTGCCGGAGGTGGGCCTCGACGGGCAGAAACGGCTCAAGGCCGCCAGCGTGCTCTGCGTGGGCACCGGGGGGCTAGGTTCGCCGCTGCTGCTGTACTTAGCCGCCGCTGGCATCGGCCGCATCGGCATTGTCGACTTTGACACGGTTGACCAGTCAAACCTGCACCGCCAGGTAATCCACAGCGAGTCATGGGTGGGCAAGCCCAAAATCGAGTCGGCCAAGAGCCGCATTCTCGAAATCAACCCCCACTGCCAGATCGATCTCTACGAAACTCGCCTCAGCGCCGAAAACGCCCTGGGCATTTTTGAACCCTACGACGTGGTGGTTGACGGCACCGACAACTTCCCCACCCGCTACCTGGTCAACGACGCCTGCGTGCTGCTGGGCAAGCCCAACGTCTACGGCTCGATCTTTCGCTTCGAGGGCCAGGCCACGGTGTTTAACTACCAGGATGGCCCCAACTACCGTGACCTCTACCCCGAGCCGCCGCCGCCGGGGCTGGTGCCCTCCTGCGCTGAGGGCGGCGTGCTGGGGGTGCTGCCGGGCATCATCGGCGTGATTCAGGCCAACGAAACCATCAAGGTGATTTTGGGCACGGGCACCACCCTCAGCGGTCGACTGCTGCTCTACAATGCCCTGGAGATGACCTTTAGGGAACTCAAGCTGCGCCCCAACCCGGTGCGCCCCGTGATCGAAAAACTGATCGACTACGAAGAATTTTGCGGCATTCCCCAGGCGCGTATGGAGGCAGAGAAAGACTTGGCTGATATCTCTGAAATCACCGTCACCGAACTCAAGCGGGTGCTCGATGGCGGCGACGACAACGTGCTGCTGCTCGACGTGCGCAACCCCAACGAGTACGAGATCGCCCGCATCCCCGGCTCAGTGCTGGTGCCCCTGCCCGACATCGAAAACGGCGACGGCATCGACAAGGTCAAAAGCCTGGTCAATGGCCACCGGCTAATTGTGCACTGCAAGATGGGCGGGCGATCGGCCAAGGCCCTGGGCATTCTCAAGCAGCACGGCGTTGAGGGTACCAACGTCAAAGGCGGCATTGCCGCCTGGAGCCAAGAGGTCGATGCCTCGGTGCCCGAGTATTAAACCGTAGCCGTAGGGTGGGCACTGCCCACCATCAACGGTGTGATCAGATTTATTTTTGCGCCTTCGATCAAGCACTTAAGTGATTCGTTGCGCCTTGCAGTTGCTATCATCGGGCACGGGTTCCTTGGGAGGCATGGCAATGGCGATGGGATTTAGGCGTAGGCTGGGGCGGGTGATATCACAGGGTGCTTCTCTAACCCTCGCAACTCTTGTGATCGCAGCCCAGCCCAGCCTGGCCATTCCAGGGCAGACGGCTACCCTGGCTGAGACCTGGATCCGCAACAACCCGACCCTACGCCCATCGCCAAGGGAACGTCTGGCGATCAACCGCCTTGTGGCCCCAGGGCAGCGGTTCACCTTTCAGGCGTCGGTGTTCTCGGTCAGCGGTGTCAGCCCTGCGGTAAACCGCCGCCAGATTCGCACCGAGCGCTTTAGCATTGTCGACCACGCCAACCCCATTACCCCCGAGCGCCTCGACGAATCCCTGCGGGAGATTTATGGGCAAGAGATCTTTAACGATTACCGCCAGGCGGCGGTGCTGCTGCGCTACCCGGTCCGTGGCTTCAGACCTGCTCCTGACGAGAACCTAGTGCTGCGGGGGGAGGTGCGCGAGGGCGATCGCTTCGCCTACTGGCAAGAAATTGCCTATGACCGCGCTGGCAACGCCTACCTAGGCCGCATGGCCGTGTTTCTCAAAGACGACCTGCCTCTGCTTCAGGCACAGCTAGAGCCCTAACTCCAGCACCCAGTCTCGCAGCAATTCATTCACCTGCTCCGGCACCTCGTCGTGTGGGCAGTGGCCCGCCTGGAGATAGTGCTCGGTTAGGGTGGGATAGTACTCACGAAACTGCGCCCCTTTCGCTCGACAGTTCATCCAGGGGTCGCCTTCACCCCAGAGCATTAGCAGCCGGCAGCTCATTTTTTGCAGCAATTTGTCCACCTTTTCGCCCTGGCGCGACTTAAACACCGAGGCAAACACCCTAGGGGCACCGGGGTCGAGAGCGGGGCGGCGAATGTCTTCAACCAACTGGTCGGTGATGGCAGTTTTATCTACATACACTTGCTTGAGGGTGCGGCGAATGGTGGCGGGCTGGCGCACGTACTGGAACAGCAGCCAGCTGGGCAGCGGCTGGAGCATCAATGATTGAATGGCCTTAGCGATCGGGTTGGGCGGCGGCGGCGGCGTCTGGGCCGGAGTAGAAAACGGCCCTGCGCTGTTGAGCAGCACCAGCCCCGCCGCAGACTCGGGATGGTTTGCCGCCACGCACAGAGCTGCGTAGCCGCCGAGAGAATTGCCCGCCAGCACCGTTGGGCGACCAATCACCTCAGTGATGAACTCGTGGAGCTGAGCTTGCCACAGGTCGCCGTCATACTGCCAATCAGGTTTGGCTGATCGCCCAAAGCCCAAAAGATCGATCGCCCACACCTGAAAGTCAGCCTGAAGACCCTGAATATTCTTGCGCCAGTGGTCGGTGGAGGCCCCAAAGCCGTGTACCAGCAGCAGGGGCGGGCGATCATCTCTTGCCTCACCGGCCACGACGTAATGAATAGCCTGGTCGCGCCAGAGCCAGTAGGTGTGCTGAGAGCTATCGAGGGTAGAGACGGCGGCGGTCATAGCAGGTTCGCAAGCAATTTTGTAAACAAATGTTAATTATAATGGTAGCGAATCTAGGCAGAATCAGCCCTGTGAGGATGACAAAACGCCCGATTCCAGGCATTGTTTCAGAGGAATGTACTGAAGCCCGCTACTATGGCTGCCCTATCTCGCCCCCGCAAATCGTCCAATGGCCGCGAATTTTCTAAGTATGATGCCAGTCGCGCCAAGGCGCTCTGGTTTGAGCGCCTGATGGCCCTGCTGGCGCTAATCAATCTGGCGTTGGTGATTGGCGATTTGAGCTACATTCCTCTACGCGACCAGTATCTGCGGTTGTTGCCCAGGGTAACCACCTGGTACGGCGAGACCTTTAAAGGTATTGAACCCCACCGTTTTACCACTAATTATCTCGACACTGTGGATGAACTGGAGCGGCAGGTGTCGGAAACGGGACTGACCTCAGCTGCCGCCCAGGAGATTTTGCTAGATCTCCAGCAGCAGAGTGCGGCAATGATCAACGAAAACCCGTTTCAGGTAGCCAATCGCTCGGGTAATCTTGAGCGGATTAAAAACAGCCTGCGCGATCGCATGGATAACGAATCAGCCACTGATTCCTTTGTCGAATTTTGGGACTTTGATCATCTCAGCCAGACGGGCTTTCCCAGCGAGATCGCCTTCTTTAACAGCGAAATCAGGCCGCTGATGAACACCAACTTTTTTCGCCAAACCGCTGTCCATGGCGGGTTCATCGATCTGTTTTGGCGCATTGATATTTGGTTCAACCTGCTGTTTGGCCTAGAGCTGCTGGCCCGCAGCTTCTACCTTAATCGCCGCTACAAAAACTTCGCCATGCGCGATGCCATTCTATGGCGCTGGTACGACCTGCTGCTGATTTTTCCCTTCAGCGGGCTGCGGATGTCTTGGTTGGCCCTGGCGCGCATTATCCCCGTCACCATCCGCATCAACCAGTCCAATCTGATCAACCTCGATCCTGTTCAGAACAGCATCAGCCGATTTGTGATCAGTCAGGTGGCGGTGGAAATCACCGAAATTGTGGTGCTGCGGATCATCGACCAGATGCAGGCGCTGGTGCGCGACGGCAGCATCAGCCAGCGGCTGCTAGAGCCCGCCGACAGCCGTCGCTACATCGATGTCAGCGGCATGAACGACCTAGAGGTGCTGGCCCAGCGCCTCGCCGCCCTCACTGTCTACAGCGTGCTGCCCCAGATCAAGCCCGAACTCGATGATCTGCTCAAGCACACCGTTACCCAGGCTTTTGACCAGGCCCCCGGCTACCAGAGCTTTCGTCAACTGCCCGGCATCGGCAACCTGCCCGACCAGGTGGCAAAACAGGTGGTAGCCCAGCTGTCGGCCAACCTCTACGGTGTTCTTAAAGGGTCGATGGCAAACCAGACGGGCAGCGAGAAGACCCAGGCGCTGGTGGACAAGCTCACCGAGACATTTAAACTCCAGCTCAAAGAAAACGAGAATATTGAGGAACTGGAAGCCCTGGTGGTGAACTTTCTCGAAGAGTTTAAGCTCAACTACGTCAAGCGCCTGGCCAACGAAGATGTTGATCGCCTGATTGAAGAGCGTTACCAGATCTATAACGTCACCCAGGGCAATTAGCTTACTCTAAATAACTGGATCAGGGACAATGATCGCTCAAGACTTAAATTTCTCTAAGTTTGTGCTGTGCCATTCCTAAGAATAGAAGAGCCACTTCAGTGATCTCCTCCCTTCATATCAATCTCTTGGTATAGAAAGCTACCTACCATCCACTACTACATTGAGCGAAGCCTGAAGGGTATCTATCAAAGGCAAAAGCCTTTAGCTACAACGCTCACCTAGTGGGAAGACGATACATGTCTACTCAAAATATTGACCCTGACAATAGGAATAAAGCTCCTAACCCTAAACCCTTCGAAGCCACAGTTAACAGCCGCCCCGTCACCCCAGACGAGATTGCTTACCGCGACGGCTATGTGCGAGGCAAATCGGCAGAGCAGTTAGAGGCAGATCGTCGCCGCGCCGTCGCGGCCAGACGCCATGAAGAAAATGCCAGGCTGAGGGCCGACAATGGCGTCTCTACGGGTGTCATTCTGGGTTTTGTCCTAGCAGCAGTAGCCACCATATTTGGCGGCGTTCTCTACCTTTACAACAACAACGACAGCCAGAGCCCAGTCGATCCTACCCCCGAGGCCACCAGTCCAGAACCAGCCCACGAGACAACCATTATTGAGCGCACCATCGAGCGCACCCAGGCAGTGATCCCTGCTCCTGCGCCCAGTCGGGTGGAACCGCCCCAGATCAAGGTGGAGGTAACACCAGCCCCGGCCCCCGCTCCCGCCCCCGCCCCGGATTCACAGGCACAGCCTGAGCAACCCGCGACTCAACCCTCCCGGGCTGAATAGTCCCTTGATCCAAACCCCAAACCTGTTGGGGGCACTGTCTGAGACGGTGCCCCCAATGGGTCTTGTGGCGTATTTCTCAGCGGCTAGGAGAGTGCGGTTGCTACTACAGGAGCTAGGTATCCCCTAGATCAGCAATGCCCAGGGGTGAAAGGGTGTCGTCCTGGTTCCAAGAAATGTCGGGCATGCTGATCGACGCCTCCCGTAGGGCCACTTCCCAGTGCTTACGCATTTTAATTAGGTAGGGGTCGCCCGCGTGAAACTGGGCGCGATGGCGTACTTCAAAACTGTCGGCCTGGTACAGAGTCATGTGAATCGGTGGCCCCACCGACAGATTTGACCGCATGGTCGAGTCAATCGAGAGCAGTGCACATTTGGCCGCCGCATCGATGGGTACATCAAACCCCAGCGTCCGATCTAGGATGGGCTTGCCATATTTGGTTTCGCCAATCTGCAAGAATGGCGTCTCTGGAGTGGCCCTAATGCAGTTGCCCTGGCTATAGACCAAAAACAGCTCTGGGGATTCCCCCTGCACCTGTCCCCCCAGTAGAAAACTGCACTTAAAGTCAATTTTGTCCTTTGCCAGCCAGTCGCGATCAGCCTCCTGTAGGAGCCGAATCTGGTCTCCCAGGTAGCGAGCCACCTCGTAGAGGGTGGGCAGGTTGTGCAGGTTGGGGTCGCGATCGCGCTTGATATCTTGAGTTAATTGGTGCACCACCGCCTGGGTAATCGACAGATTGCCTGAAGTGCAGAGCAAAATCACGCGATCGCCAGGCTTTGAAAAATCAAACAGCTTGCGGTATGACGAGATGTAGTCAACCCCAGCATTGGTGCGAGAGTCAGCGGCTAGCACCAACCCCTCCTTGACCAAAATACCCAAACAATACGTCATTGGTTTGATAGAAATGTGTGGTCGCGGTTGAGGGCTGCTACAGCTAAATCCCATACCGATTCAGCAGTGGCAAGTCCAGCGGTAAAGTTCTACCTGTGAAAACTCCAGATCCTGAGCTGAACTTGGCATATAAAAAAGCGCCGGTCAGACCAGCGCCCTCAGAATACACCTAAATTCCTTTTGCCTTACCGACCGAGTCACAGCAGCCAAAACGAGGCCGAACTGAATATCACCTTGCCAGTAGCCTAAGAACCCGTTTGCTTGCTAGAAGTTTGAATGTACAGAATCAGCAAAAAAACTGTCGGTACCAAAACAAACAGAATGCTAGCTACGAACCCAAGCTTGTTAACTTCCATCAGTGCCTGCCTCTACTCTCAACCCAACAACGTCAGTCAGACCCTCTAGTGTGGTCGTAGTCATTCAGCCCAGCTGGCTAAGAACTCGAACAGTCCAAAGGTCTAACAGCTTCAGGATATCACTCTACTCGGTGAGAATGTAGGCCCAGGGCAAAGCCCTTCTCTCCGGCTAGGCGCTCTTGGAGGCTTTGGGGGAGGCCTTAGATTTGCGGCTCGGCTTGGTGAGCACTGACACTGGGCCTTGCACCGTAGCCTGACAGGCCAACCGGCAACTGGAGGGCCATTTTTTAAGCTTACGGTCTTCCACCTGGGTACGGGGGGAAAGATTTTCGCCCCCCGTCGCTATGTCCACGACGCAAGTACCGCACTGGCCGTAGCCGCCGCAGTTCATCAGCTTGCCGCTGAAGGTGTAGATGTCGATGCGATTTTCCAGCGCTTTAAAACGCAGATTGGCCCCGTCGGCAACGACAATTTCAGTATCTTCGTTAACAAACTTAACATTGGCCATAAAGGGAATCTCCTTAGCGTTCTGCGTCGACAATGGCGGTAGATCAGGTCTTTGACCGCTAAGTCGAGGTGCCTCTGTACAGTAACTGCTCCAAACTACCCTGGCTAATGGTTGCGAGGGAAAATCGAACTGGTTACACTTCTTTAAGTAATTGCATTGTTACATTTCATCTGTACCAAATGCTTCACCATCCAATAGCGGCATAGCTCACCCAGGCAATACCGGGATGTTGAGGTCAACTGGAGCAATTCTAAGAGCCTGATTCTGATAGGCTAATCAGTATCTGGCATGCTTAAGACAATTCCACAAAACAACCTTGTTTTACCTAGAGGAGGCGCGTAGTCAATGGGACTACCCTGGTACCGGGTACATACCGTCGTCGTTAACGATCCCGGGCGACTGATTGCTGTACACCTAATGCATACGGCCCTTGTAGCTGGCTGGGCTGGCTCAATGGCCCTGTTTGAACTGTCCACCTTTGACCCCAGCGACCCTGTGCTCAACCCCATGTGGCGGCAGGGCATGTTTGTACTGCCCTTTATGGCCCGCCTAGGGGTCACCGATTCTTGGGGCGGCTGGAGCGTCACTGGCGCTGCCGCCAATCCCGGCTTCTGGTCTTTTGAGGGTGTGGCCGCTGCCCACATCGTGCTGTCGGGGCTG
The DNA here is from genome assembly GCA_036782635.1 of Nodosilinea sp. CTOTU7353. Classification (GTDB taxonomy): domain Bacteria; phylum Cyanobacteriota; class Cyanobacteriia; order Phormidesmidales; family Phormidesmidaceae; genus Nodosilinea. The sequence goes on along the minus strand of DAIPYU010000005.1, from coordinate 43,730 downwards.
CTGTTTTTGGCTGCCTGCTGGCACTGGGTCTATTGGGACCTGGATCTCTTCCGCGACCCCCGCACCGGAGAGCCGGCGCTGGATTTGCCGAAGATGTTTGGCATTCACCTGTTTTTGTCGGGCCTACTCTGCTTCGGCTTTGGGGCCTTCCACCTGACTGGCCTCTGGGGGCCTGGTCTGTGGGTGTCTGACCCCTACGGCCTGACCGGCCACGTCCAGGGGGTTGCTCCCGAATGGGGCGCAGCCGGCTTTAACCCCTTCAATCCCGGCGGCATTGTGGCGCACCACATCGCTGCGGGCATTGTGGGCATCATTGCTGGCCTGTTTCACCTCACGGTGCGTCCGCCCCAGCGTTTGTACAAGGCGCTGCGCATGGGTAACATCGAGACTGTACTGTCCAGCAGTATTGCGGCAGTGTTTTTCGCCGCCTTTGTGGTGGCGGGCACCATGTGGTACGGCAGTGCCGCTACTCCGATTGAGTTGTTTGGCCCCACCCGCTATCAGTGGGATGGCGACTACTTCAAGCAAGAAATTCAGCGCCGGGTGACGGCGGATGTCAATGGTGGCTACACCTTGGCGGAAGCCTACGCTGGCATTCCTGAAAAACTAGCCTTCTACGACTATGTCGGCAACAGCCCCGCTAAGGGTGGTTTGTTCCGCGTTGGGCCCATGGTGCAGGGCGATGGTATCGCCGAAGGCTGGCTGGGGCACCCCGTCTTTGAGGACAAAGAAGGGCGTGAGCTGTTTGTGCGTCGTTTGCCTAACTTCTTTGAGACCTTCCCCGTGGTGCTGGTCGATAAAGAAGGTGTCGTTCGCGCTGACATTCCCTTCCGCCGCGCTGAGTCTAAGTACAGCTTTGAGCAGACCGGCGTTACCGCTACCTTCTACGGCGGTGAGCTAGATGGTCAAACCATTGCCGAGCCTGCCCTGGTCAAGCGCTATGCCCGTAAGGCACAGCTGGGTGAGCCCTTCGAGTTTGATCGCGAAACCCTCGGCTCTGACGGGGTGTTCCGCACCAGCACTCGTGGCTGGTTTACCTACGGCCACGCGGTGTTTGCGCTGCTGTTCTTCTTTGGGCACATCTGGCACGGCTCTCGCACCCTGTTCCGGGATGTGTTTGCTGGGGTCGACCCCGACCTGTCTCCCGAGCAGGTAGAGTGGGGCTTCTTTGCCAAGGTGGGCGATACCTCTACCCGTAAGGAAGAGACCACGGTCTAGTTTGCTTTGAGTTGGGGCGCTCGGCGGTGAACACATAACTTCACCTGTCGGGCACCCAACTGCCAAGCCCTGTAAACTAAAGATAGTCCGGTTGGCTAGGAGCCTTTTTCACCATGGAAGCTGTCGCTTACATCTTTATTTTTGCCTGCATTATTGGCACGCTGTTTTTTGCGATCGCCTTTCGCGAACCTCCCCGTATCTCTAAGGACTAGATACCTTAGCTCGTCCGAGAAGGTATGCCCCCCTGGGCTTTACCTAAAATGGGTGAGAATTTCGATGCGTTTCGATTGTTTTCCCACAATTTAACTAATATAGAGGCAAGCTTTTTCTGCAAGGATTGGCTTGCCTTTATTTTTGCCCAGGTCATAGGGGCTTTTTAGTCCTAGGGCCGGGTCACCTTTCCTCCCGTCGGGAGTGTGTCTATGCATTGTCCGTTTTGCCAGCATCTAAACAATCGAGTATTGGAGTCGCGATCGGCGGAGGCGGGGCGCAGCATTCGCCGGCGGCGGGAGTGCCTGCGCTGCGAGCGCAGATTTACCACCTACGAGCGCATTGAGTATGTGCCCGTTACGGTGATCAAGCGCAGCGATGATCGAGAGCTGTTTGAGCGTTCTAAGGTGCTACGAGGTATTGTTCGGGCCTGCGAAAAAACTCCGGTGTCTTCACTAGCGATGGAAGCTATCGTCGATGACATTGAGGCCGAACTCCAGCAGCGGGCCACCCGCGAAGTGGCCAGTGCCGAGATTGGAGAGATGGTGCTGGCCAAGCTTCAGGCAATGAATGAGGTGGCCTTCGTCCGGTTTGCTTCGGTGTATCGACAGTTCCAGGGCATTCGAGATTTTGCCGAAACCCTCAGCCAGCTGCAAGATGGGCAGGGTGATCGCCCCCCGGAGAACGCCGAAAACAGCCAGTCCTCAACCTATGTTGTCTCTGCCTAACCGCTCTGGGGCCAAGGCTTCAACCTCATATATTTGAGCCTGAAGTTGTTTTCAACTTAAATCAATCGTGACGGTGGGCGATCAACAACACCGTCTATTCGGCTATAATCTTAATCCTGTGGGTTTATCGGACTGTCTGTGCTGACGCGCTGTGGCGTGGAGGCTAGGTCGTCACATATCTGAGTTGATTGTTTTGTACGTCTACAAGGAAACCGCAGTATTACGGAGAAATAATAGGACAACACTAGCATGCTCAATCAGGACGTAAAGGACGCTGACATCGGGTTTACACACGAAGACTTTGCCGCGCTATTAGACCAGTACGACTATCACTTCAACCCAGGCGATACCGTATCTGGTACCGTGTTTAGTCTTGAGCCTAAGGGTGCCCTGATTGACATTGGTGCAAAAACCGCTGCATACCTGCCCATTCAGGAAATGTCGATCAACCGAGTTGATCACCCTGAAGAGGTGCTGCGCTCCAATGAAACCCGCGAGTTCTTTATCCTCACCGACGAAAATGAAGACGGTCAGCTAACCCTCTCCATTCGTCGTATTGAGTATATGCGCGCCTGGGAGCGGGTGCGCCAGCTTCAACAAGAAGACGCCACCGTACGCTCTGGGGTGTTTGCCACCAACCGAGGCGGTGCCCTGGTGCGCATCGAGGGTCTGCGCGGGTTTATTCCCGGGTCTCACATCAGCACCCGCAAGCCCAAGGAAGATTTGGTGGGCGAAGATCTGCCCCTGAAATTTCTTGAGGTCGATGAAGAGCGCAACCGTCTGGTGCTCAGCCATCGTCGCGCCCTGGTGGAGCGCAAAATGAACGGCTTGCAGGTGGGCGAAGTGGTGCTGGGTGCCGTGCGCGGTCTCAAGCCCTACGGTGCCTTTATCGACATCGGCGGCGTCAGTGGTCTGCTGCACATCTCTGAAATTTCCCACGACCACATCGACACGCCCCACAGCGTGCTCAACGTCAACGACGAGATCAAAGTCATGATCATTGACCTCGATGCCGAGCGCGGGCGCATTTCGCTGTCCACCAAGCAGCTTGAGCCTGAGCCGGGCGACATGGTGAAGAACCCTGACCTGGTCTACGACAAAGCTGAGGAGATGGCAGCTAAGTATCGTGAGGCCCTGCGTCGCCAGGCTGCCGAGCAAGCTGGTGAGCTGGTGGAAGAACCTGAAGAGGTCTATGTCGAAGAGGAAGTGGCCGTAGCTGTTGACTAGATATTCTAGTCCTGCGTTTCTTTAAATACTGCTAGCGCCTGCTCGATCACTGCTTCGGGCGGGCGCCATCTGTATTGGCTGAGATCGACCCGGCCCCGACTGTCAAACTCGATGCCTTCGTCTTCGAGCATGGCCCGCTGAATGTAGTCGGTGCCGTTACGCAGGGGAGACTGAGACACCTCGCCCTTAGCATTGATCACCCGCTGCCAGGGCACATCGTCGTTGGTCATGTCGACTCGGTAGAGAGCGTAGCCCACCAATCGGGGTTTGCCTACCAGCCCAGCCAGTTCGGCCACCTGGCCGTAGGTAGCCACCTGACCCGGCGGAATCCGGCGAACAATGGCGTAGATGCGTTCGTAGGTGAGCATAGACTACCCTCTGTCGACCCCAGTGCGGGGGCTGGTGAGCACCACCAGCGAAAAGTCGGCCACAGCGATCGCACTCTCGGGCCTATAAATCTGCCGATCTGGGATAAACCCGCTGGGCTCGTCGGTGTTGATCACCATAGACCAGCGGTCTTTCTTGACCGCCGCCGGAATCTGAAAGTCTTGGGGTTCAGACTGGGCGTTAAAAAATAGCAAAAAACTGTCGTCCATCAGCCGTTGTCCTTGGGGGGCAAATGTCATCAACTCCTCGCCGTTGAGAAAGACGGCGATCGCCTTAGCTGAGTCATCGTGCCACTGATGGGCAGTAATCTGGCTGCCGTCCGGGTTGTACCAGCCAATGTCATGCACCCCAGACCCATGGATGGCGCGCCCCTGAAACCAGTGACGCCGGGCAAAGACCGGGTGCGCCTGGCGCAGCTGGATCAGCTGCTGGGCAAAAGCCAGCAGATTTTGCTGGGCTGGTTCTAGGTGCCAGTCAAACCACGACAGCTCGCTATCTTGGCAGTAGGTGTTGTTGTTGCCCTGCTGAGTGCGGCCTAGCTCGTCGCCGCCCAGCAGCATCGGCACTCCCTGGGAAAGCAGCAGAGTGGCCAACAGGTTGCGCTGCTGCCTTTGCCTGAGAGCCAGAATCTCAGGCTCCTCGGTTTCACCCTCGGCACCGCAGTTCCAAGAGCGGTTGTAGCTTTCACCGTCGCGGTTGTTTTCGTGGTTGTCCAGATTGTGCTTTTCGTTATAGCTGACTAAATCTCGCAGGGTAAACCCGTCGTGGCAGGTGATGAAGTTGATACTGGCGTGGGGGCGCTTGCCGTTGCTCTGGTACAGGTCAGAGCTGCCGGTGATGCGAAAGGCAAATTCTCCCAGGCGGCAGTCGTGGTCGCGCCAAAAGTCGCGCATGGAGTCGCGGTATTTGCCGTTCCACTCTGACCACAGCAGCGGAAAATTGCCCACCTGATAGCCCCCCTCCCCCAGATCCCAAGGTTCGGCAATCAGCTTTGTGGTAGACAGCACCGGGTCTTGGTGAATGATGTCAAAGAACGCCGCCAGGCTGTTGACCTCGTACAGCTCCCGAGCCAGGGCCGAGGCCAGGTCAAAGCGAAAGCCATCGACATGCATCTCCAGCACCCAGTAGCGCAGGCTGTCCATGATCAGCTTGAGAATCTGCGGATGGCGCACGTTGAGGGAGTTGCCGCAGCCGGTAAAGTCCATGTAGTAGCGGGGGGCGTCTTCGACCAGCCGGTAGTAAACGGCATTGTCGATGCCCCGCAGACTGAGGGTTGGCCCCAGGTGACTCCCCTCGCCCGTGTGGTTGTAAACCACGTCTAAAATGACCTCAATGCCGGCCCGGTGCAGCGCCTTAACCATCTGCTTAAATTCGTTTACCTGCCCACCGCAGGGGCCAGCGCTGCTGTAGCCGCTGTAGGGAGCAAAGTAGTTGAGCGAGTCGTAGCCCCAGTAGTTGCGCAGCCCGGTGTTGGCCAAGTGCCCAGGGTAGGCGTGAAAGTGATGGACCGGCAGCAGCTCTACGGCGGTAATCCCGAGCTGAGTGAGATAGTCGATCATGGCGGGATGACCTAGCCCGGAGTAGGTGCCCCGCAGCGCCTCGGGCACCTCGGGGTGACGCTCGGTAAGGCCTTTGACGTGGGTTTCGTAAATGATGGTGCGATGCCAGGGGGTTTCAGGGGCGCGATCACCCTCCCAGTCAAAGGTCGTATCGACCACCACCGCCTTGGGCATGAAGGGAGCGCTATCGATCTCAGAGAACGATAGGTCGAGGCTTTCTAGGTCATCGATGGCCTCTATATCGTAGCTAAAGATGGCTGGGTCAAACTGCACATCGCCATCTAAGGCGCGGGCGTAGGGGTCGATCAGCAGCTTGTGGGGGTTAAACCGCTGACCGGTCTCGGGGTCGTGGGGGCCGTGCACTCGAAACCCGTAGCGCTGCGATGGCCCCACCCCGACTAAAAAGCCGTGCCAGACGTAGTTGTCGACCTCGGTGAGGGGAACCCGAGTTTCTTTGTCGTCATCGTCGAATAGACAGAGGTCGACGGCTGTGGCATTTTCTGAAAATAGGGCGAAGTTGGTGCCCGTGCCATCCCAGGTGGCTCCTAGGGGATGGGGACGACCTGGCCAGACTTGCATTCCCATGGTGAGCGCTGTTTCCTAAGGACCCTAGCTGAGTAATGATCATAAACCTTAACAAAGCTGACGCAGGGTGACATGGACTCAGGTTCAACTGGGCCATGGCCCTGCGCCTATTTCAGGGTAGCAGCCCAGGTAGATGCCAATGACCACCTGGCGATCGCGGGCTTATCAAATTTTTATAGTTTTGGGGTAGGCTTTGGCAAAGGAATAGTTTGCTGACGTAGTTCTGTGTCGAGCAATACTAAGCAGTTTATAAACTTCATGAATTAGGAGTGGTTGACAATGCCTCTCACAAAACGTTGTGTGGCTGAGTTTTTCGGTACATTGTGGCTGGTGCTCGGTGGCTGTGGCAGCGCCGTGCTGGCGGGCCAGTTTTTAGACAGCAGCGGTGCGTTTGACCTGGGTATTGGCTTTCTAGGAGTCTCTCTAGCCTTTGGCTTAACGGTGTTGACCATGGCCTATGCCATTGGCCATATCTCAGGCTGTCACCTCAACCCGGCGGTTTCCTTTGGTCTGTGGGCAGCGGGGCGCTTTCCCAGCGGCGAGCTGTTGCCCTATATCGTGGCCCAGGTGCTGGGCGGCATTTTGGGAGCGGGCATTATCTACCTGATTGCCACCGGGCAGCCCGGCTTCGCAATTGACCCCTCAGTGGGCAATCCCTTGGCCACCAATGGGTTTGGCGTGCACTCACCCGGCGGCTTTAGCCTATTTGCCTGTTTGGTCTGTGAAGTGGTGATGACCTTCTTCTTCTTGATGATCATTCTCGGGGCCACTGATTTCCGTGCCCCGGTGGGGCTGGCTCCGGTAGCTATTGGCCTAGGGCTAACCCTGATTCACCTGATCAGCATCCCGGTTACCAATACCTCGGTGAACCCGGCTCGCAGCACTGGCCCAGCGCTGTTTGTGGGCGGGCCACTGGTGGGCCAACTGTGGCTATTCTGGGTGGCACCCATTTTGGGTGCTTTGCTGGCGGGGTGGTTTTACGCTAGCTTCTTTGCCGACGAGAGCGAAAAAGCCGCTCGGCTGGATCGCGCGAAGCCAGTGGCCTAGGGGCATTTGGTTGAGAGGAGTTCGGGGGATGCCATCCCTCGAACCTTTTTTATTACCTTTTCTATGGGTGAGTCGCTATTGCAGTTGATGACCGCAGCTGCTGCAATAGCGATCGCCCGAGCGAACCGCCGCGCCGCATTGGGTGCAAAAATTTTGTGGGCCAGCAGCTGGCCCAGCGGCGGCACTGGGAGACTTGCCATCACCCATCCCCATGGTCATATTGCCCATGCGCATGGTCATGGGGTTGGCCGACATCTGCATATCGCCCATCTGCATGGGCTGCATGGGCTGCATCGGGGCCATCGGCTGCATGGGCTGCATGGGCTGTGCCGGGGCTGTAGCCATCGCCTGAACTGGCTCGGCCTGAATGGGCTCGGCCTGATTGCCGGGCCAGGCGGTAGCGTCAGCGGCCCCAATTTGCATACCCTGCACCTGCCAAATGAACGCCCCCTGGCCCGTGGTGCAGCGCACCAGCACGCCGCTGGCTACCCGAGCCACCTGGGGCACCTCTGTCCAGGGGCCGGTGGCCACCTGGGTGCCAGACTGCTGCTGTTGCCCCGGCCCGCCACTGGACAGGGTAACCAGGGTATTGTTACCGGGGTTGTCAAGATATATCTTTTGGCTGGGGCCAATATCGTACTGGTAAGGCATAGTTAGTTTTGGCAAATGTGTTGATCGTGGGCAACAGCTGGATTTAAGCTACGCTACCCCATAGATATGCTAAGCCAAGCCTAGGGCGCTGATGATTTGAGCACAGCACGCCTTGGCCAGGTAGATATGCCGAGGTGAAGTGCGATCGCCGCCATGGCTAAGAAAAGCGCAGGGCTACTCATGTATCGAACCCGGAATCAGGGGCTGGAGGTGCTGCTAGTACACTCCGGTGGTCCCTACTGGGTCAATCGCCGCTGGCAGGCTTGGACCATTCCCAAGGGTGAAATTGACCCTGGCGAAGACACCTTTGAGGCTGCCAAGCGCGAATTTTTAGAAGAGACGGGACAAGCCCCTGCCGGAGACTTTCGCCCCCTGCAGCCAGTACGCCAAGCCGGGGGCAAACTAGTCTTTGCCTGGGCGTTTGAGGGCAACTTTAACCCCGCCAGTCTCCACAGCAACACCTTTATGCTAGAGTGGCCCCCCAACTCTGGATTGCTCAAAGAGTTTCCAGAGATTGATCAGGCCGCCTGGTTCTCTTTGAAAGAGGCCAAAAAACGCATTATTAAAGCCCAGGCTCAGTTTTTAGATGAGCTGGTCCAGGTATTGAGCTCGGTACCCTCAGCCCAGTAAGGTGTATCACATGCTCTAGAGACTGGGCTTTTCCAGGTGCAGCCGCAACCGCAGCATCACCAGGGTCTGGCCCAGGTTGAGCGGTAGAGCCGACACCCCTTCTAGGCCCGACTGCACCCACTGGTCGCCCCAGTACCACTCATGGAACCCGTCAATACCGCCTGAGAGCAGCATGTGCAGGCTGTGGTCAGTCACCTCTTTAACTTGGTGGTGAACTTCGACTGGGCCCAGATAGCTGGTAAAGCTGAGACCGCTGTGGAGTTCATTGGGCAACCCCTGGCTAAACCGCTGGGGCCAGAGCCATTGGCAAAACTGACCCGGCTGCATCAAGCTGGTTTGAATTTGCCCCTGGGTCGCTTCGACTTCGATGCGGAGACAACTGTGCTGAAAGGTGCCAAGCATAGAGTGATGTGCCCGCAAACAACACCTTCCAGTATGCCAAAAGAAAACCTGGGGCACAGTAAACCAGACCCCAGGCCTTTCCCCAAGCACCAGACGCCAGATCAAAGGTCGGTAAATCACCCCAAACCTGCACCCCCTAAACCTCATACAATAATTAATAAGCGATATGAAGCATAACTAGGGAGCGCATGGTAGACCAACTTATTCGGGCCACCGCCGCCGATGGCGGTATACGAGTAGTGGGGGTAGTGACCACTAAACTGACGGAGGTAGCTCGGCAGCGTCACCAGCTGTCCTACGTAGCCACGGCAGCCCTGGGCCGTACTCTGGCGGCGGGGCTACTGCTGGCTTCCAGCATGAAGCAGCCCCAGGGGCGAGTGAACATCCGCGTGCGGGGCGACGGTCCTTTGGGCGGCATCTTGGTCGATGCTGGCCTTGACGGCACAGCTCGGGGCTATGTCGATAATCCTGCCGTTGAGCTGCCCCTCAACACCCAAGGCAAGCTTGACGTGGGCAGCGCGGTGGGCCGTCAGGGCTACGTCTATGTGGTGCGCGATATGGGCTACGGATACCCCTACTCCAGCACCGTGGAGCTAGTCTCTGGCGAAATCGGTGAAGACCTGACCCACTATCTGATGAACTCTGAACAAACTCCCTCCGCCCTGGTGCTGGGCGTGTTTGTGGGGGCCAACGGCGTCGAGGCGGCGGGCGGGCTGCTGCTGCAAATTTTGCCCCGCGCTGCCGAAGATAGCGAAATGGTTGACTTGATTGAGAGCCGCCTGGCTTCGCTAACCGGCTTTACGCCGCTGCTCAGGGCTAACAAAACCCTGCCCCAAATTTTTGATGACCTGGTGGGTGATCTGGGTCTGGAGATTTTGCCCGAAACCCAGATGGTGCAATTTAAATGCCCCTGCTCCTTTGACCGCATGCTGGGCGCACTCAAAATGCTGGGTGAAGACGAGCTGCAAGACATGATCGAAAAAGATGACGGGGCCGAAGCCATTTGCCACTTCTGCAATGAGATCTACCACACCAGCAGCGATCAGCTGGCCCAGCTGATTGAGGATTTGCGGGAAGACCGGAGCGGAGCGGGGTAGGTGGAGTAGGTGGGTAGGTGAGTCACTTACCCACCTACTCCACCTACTCACCCACTCCCTACAGGCCCATCAGTCGCCGGTAAGCTAAGGCCAAAGCCCTCTGATCGCCCACGTTGCCGGGGAACAGCACCACAGGCAGGTTAGGGAACTGGGGATGGTCGGCGGGGGTGCGCACGGCGGAGACGCCGGGGAGAATTTGGCCGAGCAGGCGGGCCTTCCGCAGCGCTAGCCCGGTGCTGAGGGTGTCGTTGGAGGTGATACCGCCTTTGCTGATTAGAAAACCAATGTCGGTGGGTAGACCTTTAATAATGTCCATCAGCAGGGACGAGACCTCCACACCGAAGTCGAGTCGGGCCTGAACATTGTCAAAGGTGAGTTCCTGGCGGCTGGTGTAGATCACCGGCACCTGGCCGCTGGCGTGGGCCTCGACCACCTGCTGGATGATGTTGCTGAGCAAGGTTTTGGGAGTGCTGGGTGTGCCATCGCGCAGCTGGGCGACATCGACTTCAATGCCGGTGCCCCCTGATTCCTGTAAAAGCTGTTCGAGCTGCTCAGTGGTCTTTTTGACGTGGGAGCCGACAATGATTGCCCCTGGCCTACCGCCGCGCACGTAGGTTCTCATGTGATCGGCATCAATAGGCTGGGGGGGCAGGGCCGCTAGGGCGGTGAGAATGCTAGCGGCGCTGCGAAACAAAAATTTCTTGCCCTGGGCAGCGGCGGTCAGCAGATCTTGGGCAAACTGGTCGAGGTCGGCCTGGGTCTCGCCATCGACGGCGCAGCAGACGTTGTGCTCTAGGGCCAGCAGCCGTTCCAGGGCCCCCGCGCGTATATCGCTCAGGGTGAAGCGTTCGACCGCTTCCGGCTGAATGCGGCCAGTGGTTTTTTCGGCGGCGTAGTCGGGCAGGTAGCTAGTGCTGTAGCCAAACACAGAATCTTTGGCGAACTCAGTTTCGTGGACGGGGGTGGGGACGCCATCGACCATCAGGTAGTGGATGCTATCGCGGGTGATGCGACCGCCTTCAAAAAAGGCAGGCACTAGGAAGTGGGCGTCGAAGGGGCCGAGAACGTCCGCGATCGCATCGGTTTCTACCGGATAGTGGCCCCGCAGAGTCGAGTCAGAGCGGCTGACCACGAGAAAGTCTTGGATGCCTTCGAGGGCGATCGCCGCCTTGAGGTTTTGGCACACCTCTCGGGTCACCCGCTCAGCGGCAGCGGCGGTAAGGGCGCGGGTGTTGGTCAACACGAAGAAAATTGGCGATGCATCCTGTAAACCCTGGCGCAGCGTCTCGACATCCCACTGCAGCAGCAGCAGGCAGCTGTGCACCGTCTGAGAGCCGGTAGGGTCGTCGTCTAGAACAATAATCTTGGGCTGAGCCATCGGTGCCTGGCCTAGAGGGAATGAACAAAAATCACTATCGCCCACCGGGGGGACGCTGGCCAAGACTGGCCAAACAAAAAGGGTTTCTAGAAGACTCTAGAAACCCTTTTGCTGCTTTGGTGGCGGGGCATGGATTTGAACCATGGACCTTCGGGTTATGAGCCCGACGAGCTACCAGACTGCTCTACCCCGCGTCGGCTTATTTAATATAGCGCTAAATGTTCTCAGTTAACAATTAATTCTTTAGCAATGGAGAAGATTTGGCCAAACCGGCTCTACCCCAACCCACAAACTAAAGCTAGCACCCGAAACCAGACACCTAGCACCGGCAACCCTTAGCCAGGGTTGTCATATTTCTGCCCGACAGTACTGGCCTCAGTACATCATTGGCAGGTCGCCGATGACGTCTAGGCGCTTAAACTCACCAATTTTCATGTAGGTCTCCGCCAGGGTATCGGCAATGGTCGGGGTGATCCAGCCGAGTTGCCGCAGGGTAAAGATGGCGGTGGCGTACTTGGCGCGCTTAGCGCCGTCGACCACCTTGATCGAAACCCCCAGCCCTTCACCCACTTTGCCGATGCACTGAATGCCCTCGGCCCCCGACTTGCTCACCAGGGCACCATTGGTGAGATCCATCAGGGTGGTGTCGAAGCTGCCGGGACCGCCCACCATTTCGGGATGGTTGGTCATGGCCCGCACAATGCGCTCCATATCGAGGTTGTTACCCGACGACAGCATGGCAAACAGGACAGCCATCTGGCTGAGCTGCATAAAGTAGGTGGGGGCACCGCAGTCGTCGTGGGCGCAGATAAACTCGTCAGAGGGCATGCCCAGCAGTTCTGCAATACGGGTCAAAATCAGCTTTTGCACCGGGTGGTTGCGGTCGAGGTAGCTCTCTAGGGGCCAGTTGCGCTGCTGACTGACGGCCAGCATGCCCGCATGCTTGCCCGAGCAGTTGTGCTCTAGGCGGCTTTTTTTGCCCTCAGGAGTGGGGCAGCGCAGGGCGGTGGGGTCTAGGTCGGCCTGCCACAAAATGTGGAAAGCCTGGCGGGCCTGCTCAATGCGGCCCTGGTGGGAACCACACATGATGGCCAAGTCTCGGTCGTCGAGGCCGTAGCGCTCTAGCGCCCCGGCGGCGGTGACGGCCAGGGCCTGAAACGGCTTCAGGGCGGAGCGAATAAAGGTGCCCAGTTCGCCATTGCCTGCCACTGAGAGGGTGCGGCCACGATTGTCGCACACGGCCACATGCGCGATGTGGTGCGACTCTGCGATGCCTTCTCGCAACAGCTGGATCTCTAGCTCTTTAGTTTGATGTCGACTAACCCGACTGCTGGTCATAGGAGAAGCTCTGCGGTGGTGGACAAAAGCAATGTGTAGAAGAGCTGCTGCGGGGTTCAGAGGCTAAATTCAAATCCTAGCCTCAAATCCCCTAGCCCTGAGGCCTAGGTCAGCGGCCAGACAATTAGCCCTAGGGCCAGCAGCAGAGCAAACACCCCCAGGGTGCGGCGAATGCGCTGGAGTACGGGCAGCACCTGATAGTCTACGATGAGGCGATCGCGGTTTGACACCTCTTCAGGTTTAACCCACAGCTGCCCGTCGTACCAGCCCGACTCTTCGTAGGGCACAGTGGTTTGGCGCAGCCGCCCCCCCACGTGAGACCAGCCCACGTAGAGCTGTAGCAATGCCAGCATGGGCAACACCAGTGCCCCCATGGTTGCACTCAGGCCAAAGGGCAGGGGATGCTTGGCTGGGTCAAAGCTCGCCGCCGCCATTGGCCCAACCACCACCCAGCTCAAGCCCCACAAAATTACCAGGGGTTTGAGGTAGCTAGCCAAATCGCGGCTACCCCAGCCATAAAACCAGGACTCTCGCACGCCCTGATATTCGTTAATGGGCTGCTGCTCAGCCGGTACCGGACATCGTTGAGGCATTGCCGACAATGAAAATCTAGCTCTAGCCTAAATGAATTGCCCGCCAATAGGAACTGCCACCCAAGAAATTTACTGCCGTTAGTGTGGCGGCACCGGGCCAGATAGCCTCAGAGACTGGCACTGAGAGCTTAGGGACTAGCCAATAAATAAAGTCCCAGCGTCATTCCCGCCTGCGCGGGAATCCAACCTAGAGCATCCACTTTCTCTGGTACCTTATTTTGATGCGAATCCCTTAGAACTGAGCCGGGCTAAAGTGCTGGCCGGAGGGCTGATAGGGAATGTGGTTGGCGTGCCCCCAAAAGGCTTCTAAATCGTAGAAGTCTCGAGCCTCGGGCATGAAGATGTGGGCGATCACCTCACCGTAGTCCATCACAATCCAACTGCCTTCGCCCTGGCCATCAACCCTGAGGGGGCGGCGGTTGTGGTCAGCTTCGAGGGTCGCCTCGATAGAGCCGGTGATGGCTCGCACCTGCACCGCTGAAAAACCGGTAGCTACCACAAAGTAGTCGGCCAGATATGACACATCTCCCACCTGTAAAATTGTGATGTTGCCCGCTTTGCGATCATCGGCAGCGGCGGCAATGGCGTAGGCCAGGTTTAAGGCGTCATCCTCTCCTGGGGCCGAGGATGTTGGGGCCGAGGATGTTGGGGCTGAGGCACTGGTGGCGATCGCCGGCTGACGGTGGGAAGACTGGGTCATAAGCAATGATGTAGGGGATCAGCAGGGTTAGTAAGGCTATAGGGCCATACCAGCCCACTGTGTCTCTATTCTAGAGGATGACCCCAGTGGCTCGCTGCGGCGAGCCTGGCCCAGTCATAAACTGTTATGGAAGGGAGATGAAAAAGCTGGAGATTTTGCGCCCCAGGCCGCTGCGCCCGGCAGCCCAGCGGGGTAAAGTTTGAGATCCTAAACCTGGCGCAGCGTATATCATTGTTGGTCATATTTGGCGACGATGAAAGTGGCTGCAAAGGCGGGGTAGCGGTTGGTTTTCTGCCCCTCAGGCGTGGATGCTCTACACGGCTCGTCTTGACGTTTTACAGGGGAAAACACCATGCCTCAACTTACCCAGGGTCTGATTGTTGCCGTTCTCATTGGCCTGCTGCTGGCGGTGATTGTGGGCTATTACCTACGCCAGGGCCAGGTCAACGATCTGACCGAGGCCCTGCGCCAAAGCCAAACGCGCCAAGAAGACCTAGAGCAGGAGCACGAGCGGCGGCTGCGCGAGGCCACTCAGCAGCTGCAAAAAGACTATGAAGCTCAGCTGGCAGAAAGCATAGAGCGCCACCAGGCTCAGCTGGATGAACAGCTCGGCCAGCTAGAGGCCGAGTACCAGGCCCGCCAGGGCCTAGTCGGCAGTGCTGCCGTAGAAACCGACAGCTCGGTCGATCAACGCATTCGCAAACAGTATGAAACCCGGCTGAAAGAGGTGGCCGGCAAAATGCAGCAGGCCTACGAGCAGCACCTGCAGGAGCGACTGGCGGAGGAGCGGGCGATCGCCCAGCAAGCCTATGACCGGCGCTTGGCAGAGGTGATCGCCCGCTACCAAGACCAAGCCAGCCTGGCCCAGTCGCCCACCGACATTCCCCTGGGTAACCTGGTACCAGAGCGGCCGGTCGCCAGCGACACCGCCGAGCTAGAAGCTCGCCTCCAGGCCGAGTACGACCAGCGGCTCACCGAGCGCATTGCCCAGTACCAAGACGACATGGCCGAGCGCTCAGCCCAGCTGGAGCAAGAGTACGAGGCTCGGTTGGCGATGGCCACCGGCCGCACTCCAGGCTCGGTAGATGGCGCGCCCGAACAGCCCTCCATCGCTGAGCTAGAGCTCAACCTGCGTCGCGAGCTAGAAGAGAGCCTGCGGGTAGAGTATGAGCAAAAACTGGCCGAGAAGATTGAGCATTACCAGGATGAACTCAACCAGCGCTCCCAGGAGCTAGAGCAAAGCTACGAAGCCCGCCTACAGCTGTTTCAGTCCGGGGCTCCGGCTGAAGCCGCGCCCTCGATGCCGGATGGGGCAGAGTTAGATCTAGAGGGCGCGATCGCCGCCGCCAATGCCGCCGCCCTAGCCGCCAGCATTGAAGCCAGCCTAGATGAAGCGAGCCTAGACACAGACGACGTTAGCCTCGATAGCCCTGAGGTCAGCCTAGATCTCGACGCCTTTTCTCCAGAGACTGGCTCCTCCATAGCTGACTCAGCAGCCAACTCAGACGATTTTGGGTTAGACCTGCTCGACAGCGATATGGAGAGTGGGGGCGGTCAAAGTTTTGGTCAAGACGACGGGTTAGGTCTCGATACTGATTTTGATACCGAAGACCTTGAGGGCCTGCTCAACGCCCCTGGGCCAGACTTTGCCGCCGATGATTTGCTCGACAGTCTAGATGACATTAGCGATCTGAGCTAGCCGAGGCTATTCTGTTGATCGCCATAGCTGGCCAGCGCTATAGCGAAAAGAGTGTCTGGGTTTAACCAGACACTCCTTTCGCTATCTCTCTATCTCAGACAGGCCTAGTCGGGCTTTTGCTCCGGCATCATGCACTTGTCGGAATCGCACCCTGCAGGGCCAGCCTCAATCACCTCGCCCGCGTCGTAGCGAGACAGGGCGGCGTGGAAGTTTTCTGTGCCGCGCCGCGTGAAGACCTGCTGGCGTTGAGCCTCGTAGGTGGCTTTGTCGATCGGCTCAAAGGGCAGCCGGGGGAAGGTTTGCAGGTCGTCAAACCGGGCCAGCAGGGCGGCGGAAATATAGCCCTCATCGTTCTGGATGACCTGGTAGATGCGCTCGGCCAGCGACTCTAGCTCGGGTTCGCGAAACTCGATGGTGGCGGAGGTGTTGTGGGTGGTGTAGTGCTTCTGCACCTGCATGTAGAAGTCAAACTGGGCCGCCGCCGAGAATTTCTCAATGGCGATTTCGTCGGCACCGGGCACATTGGCCCAGGGCACTTCGACGGGGATCTCCACCAGCCACTCGGTGCAGCGGGGGTCGAAGGGGTCGTTGAGCAGGTTGCCGTTGTCGTCTTTGTCGGTCTGGGAGGGCACGACGGTGTAGCCGTAGTCGATGCAAGCCATGGCCACGGGGTCATTTTTGCGGAAGGTGATGCGGCGAATGAAGCGCTGGGCCTTGGGCGGGTGCCAGCCGGGGCTAGCGCCAGTCAGCAGCGACTTGGTGCCGGCGGGCTGCACGGTGGTGCAGCGGTTGGGGCGCACCAGATTGTGGCGATCGCAGTACTCACCCACGACCTTATGGACAACATCCTTCCAACGAGTCAGATATTCTTCTTCTCTGGCTTTGAAATCTAGCCCCTGCATGGTGTCGGGGCGACCGGCCTCCCACCAGTGCAGCCACTCGACCCCAAAGGCGATCACAAAGAAGTCAAACAGCCCGGTGAAGGAGACACCCACAATCGGGTCTTCCAGGCGCGACTTCTGGTAGCGGGGTTCCTGGAACTGGTGATTCAGAAGCACCGCTACCGACAGGGCCGCAGCGGTAAAGGCATCTTCTTGATCCTGCAAATTCTCAGGGTCGAGCTGGTTGAGGTGCACCTCCGCCAGGTTGCAGTGGAAATTGGATCCAATTATCTCGCCGCAGTTATGAGCGACCAATCCATTGGCATCAAATCGGGCTGGCCCAGGAACAGTGCAGTCATAGACAGCTTCAACCCCATCCGGTACGACAGTCGCCACAGTGGCCGTAAATCGTTCCCGGTTGGGACGTCGCTTGTAGTTGGCTAACACCTCAGCCAGTTTGTCGGCTTTAGCGGGTTCACGAAAGCCCACCAGAGCTTGAAAAACCTGTAGATTGTCATTGGCAATCACGAGCTCGTGTTGAGACTGGCAGAAATAGGAAGCTAACTCACGATTAGTGTCAGGCATTAACCGATAGCCTTCGGGTCGCCGCTCTTGGTAAATAGCCGCGAAGATGCCTAAGCGCCCTAGCATCCGCTGAACTGCTTCTAGAGTCGTTAGGTTGCTCTGGGCCAGTCGAACGCTAATGCCTTTACTTTGATGGCCCTGAACACTGCCATCGGCATCAAACAGCCCCTGCAAAAAGCCCCGATAAAACTCGTAACTGCCCTGCTCAATAGCGCTAGTCACAGCCTTGTGCCCTGGGCTAATGCCAAATTCGGCAGCGAGTTGGGCTAGCCCGGTGGAGTTAATGACCCGATGCTTCAGCTGGGTATGATAACAGGCTGCTGCTGTCCGACGTTCGTAGCCCACAGTGGTTTGGAGCAGGGCAATGGCGTGCTCACTCATTTCCTCCTGAGAATCTCCCCAGAAACGCAGTAGAGCCATATCATTCCACTGGGTTTTGGCCAGGCTGCCATCGCCGACCAAATTCCCCAAAAGCCAGCCTGCTTCAAGGGTTCCCTTGCCTTCCCAGGGCTGCAAGCCCCGATGGTTATGGAGCATGACCTGATCGCCAGGCTGGAGGGTTTCGGCAGCCACCCACTCGGTGTACTGAGCTTTCTGAGTTTGGGCTGTTACCTTCAGTACACGGTGGTTGCCGGTTAGGCGCAGGGTCTGGCCTTCTTGGGTCGTGAGCTTAAGGACTGGCTTGGTTCCCGAGTAGAAAAAGCCTTCAGGGGTCGTGCTAAATAGCTCTCCGTTGACGTAGGTGCTGTGCTGCTGGTCAATTAAGTCTTTCACCTGCCGTGGCCCATCTCCGGTGTGCACCCAGGTGTCAGCCGTCACGCAGGGGTTGAGGCCGTAGCGGTCGTCGGCCCCGGCCCGGCGCTTGGCCTCCCCGGCCCACTGGATCGCCCCTTCGCCCGAGTAAAATTGCTTGCGGACAGAATCGACGCAGTCTTGCAGGCTGGGCTTGGTGTGAAATACGCGGGTGTGGTTGGCCATGCGCAGCACGTCACGCTCGGGGTCGATGCGCCAGTTGCCCTCGGCGTCTTGCTGCCAGAGGTTGTCTTTGGCGTTGGCGGCCAGTTCGTCGTTGCTGTCGAACTGCCTCATGCCCGCAGATCTTCGGATATTACCGGCTACCACGCAGGCGGCGGCTTCGTCGATCAGCAGGCAGCACTCGACGGAGTTGAGCTGGCGACCCAGGGCCTTGTTGAGAATGGTAGCGCAGCGATCATAGAGCAGCGACAGGCGCACCGGGTTGGCCACGCCGCCAAAGCCCTTAAGCTTTTCCCCAGCGGGGCGCACGTTGCGCAGGTCAATGGTGACATTCACATCCCCAGTGCAACGCTCGTCGGTGGACAGCTCTAGCAGGGTCTCGTAGGATTTGACCCAGCCCTGGCGGCTGTCGCCGACGCAAATGGTGACCTGGTTGCCGTCGGTGGTGACATCGGTGACCTCCCGCCGCTCAGCCACCGGAGTCTCGCCGATGTCACCCGCCATGGTGACGGTGATGCGGTTGCGAATGGCGGGGATTTGGCTGATGTATTTGGGTTCAAGAATGGCCCCGGTGCCGCAGCCCATCATGGCCAGATCCATCATCAGGCCAAAGGCGCGCCAGTCGACTACATCGGTGCTGGTGCAGTTGTAAGCGCCGGAGAAGTTCTCGGGCTGCTTGCTCCAGGCGGTGCCGCCCACCCACAGCCAGCGGCCGGAGGGCAGGGCTTTGACCTGGCGCTGCATGCAGCTGAGCAGGGCGGCCTCTTCGTCGGTGAGATTGCCCAGCTCAACTAGACCGGCTAGGGTGCGATCGCACACCTGTTCCCAGGTTTCTCGCTGCCCCTCCACCACCTCGCCCCGGCGGCTGTAGGTGCGGTAAAACACAGGAAACGCCGCTGGAGCCGCCTCAGGGAATGGCCCCTGCTGCCGGATACGGGGAAGTTCTTGAACCATGGAATCAGCCTTTTGCTAGCGAGAGAGTACGTAGATCGGCGCGTCGCCCAAACCCAGAGGTAGAAACCCGCATGCATTGGCAGAGTCTCGCCTGGGCCGAGTAGATTGCTCCAATGGTCGTTCATCATAGCTGATCTTTTTAGATGTAGCGTCTAAAAAGCAAATTTCTCCAAATGTAGCGCTAGATCTAGAAATATCTCGCTTGATGGAGCTGGGCGACCACGCTGGGGGCTAAAATTGTTGGGCTAACAGCTCAAGTTGTGTTGCAGAGGCTAGCTCAGCCCCAGAGTTTCTGTCATTATCAAATATAGGATCCAAATTTTCTCCATTAAACTCTTGCTAACTAAAAGAAGAGGCCCCATGGAAAAAGTCTGCTGGGAGCAGTTTAAGCATCGCTATGGCCCCGATGGCCAGCTAAGAGCCTGGGCCGACTACCAACGCGCCTACCAACAGTGGCGTCACTCATGCCTAACAGATGCGGCGATGGGGGATGAGGGGCGATCGCTAAAGACCTTATCCACTTAAGCCCTTTAAGATAGAGGCATTCGCCCTTCTGATCTGAGCGTGTCATGACGCAGACCATCGCCGCCCGAAAAATTAAGCTTCACGACCTCAAGACAAAATTTGGTCTGCAACAGGTACGTGACGATGCCTTTTTTGCAGAATGGCAGCAAGACCTCCCAGAATTGACCGCCTCAGAACGGCAATCGCTGGATCGGATCAAGCAGAACTATCTCTATCTGCTCGAATATCCGGTGATGGAGAGCATCGTCAAAATGGTGGTGCTGTCTCCCCTGCTCGATTTGGCCGGGTTTTATGAACCGCCGTTTCGGGTAGAGGGCGAGACCTCCATCCAAGTTGAGGCAGAGGATGAAGGGGATATCATTCAGGGCTGTATTGATGTGGTCGTGATTCAAGGTCAGCTGTGGGTCACGATCATTGAAGCCAAAAACTCGGAATTTTCGATCACAAAAGCTATTCCCCAAGCTTTGGCCTACATGCTGGCTACGCCAAATGCGGATAAACCATCATTCGGCGCTGTTTTGAACGGCAGCGAATTTTTATTTCTCAAGCTTGTGCCAGGTTTTGTGCCGGGGAAAGGGCCTCAATACGCCACCTCTGACCTATTTTCGCTGCTCAACCAAGGCAATGACCTGTATGTCGTTTTGCGCCTGCTAAAGCGGCTGAAGGGCTTAATCCAGACTTAGCGCCGCGACATTCCGCGCCAGCGACCTGCTCAAAACAATGGCCGAGGAATTCTAGATTCCTCGGCCATCGTGTCAGGACTTGCCCTGGAAGGCTAAGCCTAGAACGCTGGTACAGAAACCCGGGTTCGGGGGTAGAAGGTTAGTCATCTCGTTAGAGCAGCGACTAAGAAACCGGGTTTTTAGCCATACTGTACCGATGTTCTAGCTCACGGGTACCGCCACAGATTCGGCGGTGGCTGTGGCCTGATCGGTGGCTTTTTTAGTCTCTAGGTAGGTTGCCAGCTGCTCTTCGATGTTTTGCCGCACAATCTGGCGGAAGTCGATGAAGTGCTCGGCCTGGGCGCACACCGACAGGTAGTTGGCGGCCACCGCCGGGTAGCGCCAGAGAATAGAGGCCAGGTTGAGCCAGAACCGCAGCCGGGTCTTGCGCACCACGCCCTGCCGCCACAGGATGATCAGAAAGGCGCGGATCGTAATCCAGTTAATATCTGGTGTCCCTGCCGAGGTGGTGCGGTTTTTGTAATTGCGCTTTTGGGCCTCGCCCAGCATCAAAAAGTGGCGATAGGTGCGGTTGAGCACCGTCAGCGGGTCGTAGAGATCCCAAAACACCTGAATATATTCTTCGGTGATCTCTTCGATGGGCCGGGTGGGCACAAAGTTCATCAGGGTGGTCTGGTTGATGTCGGCGCTCTTGCCCAGCAGGCGGCCTTCTTTCTCTAAGCGATGCCACAGGGCGGTGTCGGGCAGCGCTTGCAGCATGCTCACCAGGGCTGTAGGAATAGCGGTCTGTTCTGCAAAGTCATAGATGCGCTGGCCAGCGCCAGACTTTTCGCCGTCGAAGCCGACGATTAGCCCCGCCATCACCCGCAGCCCCGCCTGGGCGATGGAGATTACCGACTCTGACAGGGGGTCGCGCATATTCTGAAACTTTTTGGTCATGTTCAGGCTTTCGTCGTCGGGGGTTTCAATGCCCAAGAAGACGGTGCCGAAGTTGCAGTCGACCATCATCTGCATGAGCTCGGGGTCTTGAGCCAGGTCTACCGAGGCCTCGGTGGCAAAGGAGAAGGGATAGTTGCGCTCCTCCATCCAGGGTTTCATGGCCTGGAGCAGCAGTTTGACGTTGCGCTTGTTGCCGATGAAGTTGTCGTCGACCATGAAGATGCTGTGTCGCCAGCCCAGGTCGTAGAGGCATTGCAGCTCGGCCAGCAGCTGGTCAGGGTCTTTGGTGCGGGGCTTGCGACCGTAGAGCACAATAATGTCGCAAAACTCGCACTGGAAGGGGCAGCCGCGAGAAAACTGTACCGACATCTCGGCGTAGGCGTCCATCTCCAGCAGGTCGTAGCGGGGTACGGGGGTGTCGGTGACGGCGGGCTTTTCGCCGCCGGAGCGGAAGGTGCCGTTCTGGTCGCCCCGTTCCACCGCCTCCACAAACATGGGCAGGGTGATTTCCCCTTCGTCAAGAATCAAGAAATCAGCCCCGGCATCCTCAGATTCGTGGGGCATAGAGGTGGGGTAGGGGCCACCGACGGCGACGAGCTTGCCGTAGCGCTTGGCAGTTTGCACGGCGTCATAAAAGTCTTCCCGGTGGACGATCATGGCCGAGATAATGACGATATCGGCCCAGCGCCACTCGTCGTCGCGCACCTCGCGCACATTGCGGTCTACCAGCTTGTAGTTCCAGGTTTGGGGTAAGATGGCCGCTACGGTCACTAGCCCCAGGGGGGGAAGCTGCGCCTTCAGACCAACCAGCTCCAGAGTTTTATCAAAAGACCAAAAGCTTTTCGGAAAACGTGGATAGACCAGAAGAATATTCATAAAGACCGTATGGTAATCTTCGCCATGCTACGAGAGTTGTCTGAAATAATCAAACGTAAAGCTCGCGCAGCCTACTCAAGTATGGCAACAAGATCTCTAAAACGTGCTGGCAACCTGTAGTGAATCCTGCCTGGTTTATCCCCAAACCAATCGGACGAATGCCATAAAGCCTCATTCTGACGGCTAGCTGATCCGTCATGCCCGTGCAGACGAGAATCCACGGCGGACATCTTGCTCCCGAATGGATTGCCACCCCACGCCTTCGCAGGGGCAGGCTTTGCGTGGGAATGACGTAGACACCCGCAAAAATGGAATGCACTCGATTGGGGATGTCTAGCCTGGTTAAAAGCTTTGTATCAGCAGACTCCCATCATGGCTCGCAGCCATAATGGGAGCAATGACGGCCTCAGAAAGATATCTAAGCCTGCTCAGGAACAAACTCTAGGGAAACGCCGTTCATGCAGTAGCGCTGACCGGTGGGGGCGGGGCCGTCGGGGAAGACGTGGCCCAGGTGGCCGCCGCAGGTGGCGCAGTGCACCTCAACGCGGGTCATAAAGAAGGAGCGATCAGTGGTGGTGGCAATGGCCCCTTCAATGGGCGCATAGAAGCTAGGCCAACCGGTGCCGCTGTTAAATTTGGTGTCGGAGGTAAATAGGGCGGTGCCGCAGCCCGAGCAGTTGTAGGTGCCGGGTTCGTAGACCTTGTCGAGGGGGCTAGAGCCAGCTCGCTCGGTGCCGTGCTGGCGCAGTACGCGAAACTGCTCGGGGGTGAGCTGTTCGCGCCATTCGGCGTCGGTTTTGGTGACGGTAAATTGTTCGTTGGTGGTGGCCATAGGGTCTAGCTCGGTAGAAAGGGCGGTAGAGAATACTTCAGATTTTATGGTGTTGATCAGCCAGGCAGTGCCGACAACGGCAGTCCCGGCTTCTAACAGCTTGCGTCGCTTCATGGCGGAATCAAACCATCGGTGGGTATAGGTAAAGCGGGCGATGGGGGGTGGGCGCTGCTCATCGCTAAGATCGCCGCTTTATTCAACTTAACGTATCTGCCTTGGGTAAGGCTGATGGCCCCCTGAGAATTGGCTACGATTCCCCTGTACCATCGTTCTTTAGTAGGCTATGACTACTATTGATTATTCCTCAGGACTCGCCGCAGAGCGCCTATGTCAGCCGCTACGTCTGCCCCGCCTACTCGCCGCGATCACGCCTGGCCCTTTTGGCCGGTAGTGCCCCTCTACCCCTACGGACAGCGGCCCACTCAGCGGGTAGAGGTGGTCAAAGACCAGGTTTGGGCCTTTGACCAGTTCCAGGGCATTTTCTATGTGGTGGTGCCTATTCGCATGACGGTGGTGCGGCTAGAGCCGACGGGGCTGCTGGTGTACTCCCCGGTAGCCCCCACCCCCGAATGCATCGCCCTGGTGCGCGAGCTAGAAGACCGCCACGGCCCGGTGAAGTACATTGTCATGTCCACCGTGACGGGCATTGAGCACAAGGTGTTTGTCGGCCCCTTTGCCCGCCGCTTTCCCCAGGCTCAGGTGTATGTGACGCCCAACCAGTGGAGCTTTCCGCTCAACCTGCCGCTACCCTGGCTGGGGCTGCCGCGCGATCGCACCCACCTGCTGCCCACCGACAGCGCCCAGGCTCCCTTTTTTGACCAGGTTGACTATGCTCTGCTGCCGCCCATTGACCTGGGGCTGGGGCCGTTTGGCGAGACCGCCTGTTTTCACCGAGCCAGCCGCACGCTGCTGGTCACCGATGCGATCGTGGCGATTCCGGCAGAGCCGCCGGCGATCGTGCAGATCGACCCATTTCCGCTGCTGTTTCACGCCAGAGATACCGCCGTCGATGCGATGATCGATACCCCGGCCAACCGTCGCAAGGGCTGGCAGCGCATTGCTCTATTTGCCTTCTACTTTCGCCCCAGCACCCTGGATGTGGCGACAGCGGGGGAGATGTTTAAAGAGGCAAAGCAGGCTCCGGTGCGATCGCGCCAGCACTACTTTGGCCTCTACCCCTTTCGCTGGCGACCCGACTGGCCTCAGTCCTTTGCGGCGCTGCACAACGGCGGGCAGCTCCAGGTGGCCCCCATTCTCAAGACCCTGATTTTTAATCGGGGGCCAGAAGAGGTCTTAGCCTGGGCCAAGGCCGTCGCCACCTGGCAGTTTGAGCGCATTGTTCCGGCCCACCTAGAGGCGCCCATTGTCGCGACCCCAGAGCAGTTTTTGAGGGCCTTTGATTTTTTGCAGGCTGACCTAGCCCTAGAGAATAGTAAAACCCTGCCAGAGGCCGATTTTGAATTGTTGCAGCAGATCGAAGGGCTGTTGCTGAGCCGGGGCATTTCTCGGCCCCGCCAGACCATTATTTTGGCCGCCGCTTCAAAAAAAGCAGAGGCCCAAAAGCCCCTGCCTTAATTCAAAAAGATTCACTCACGAATAGCGCAGCTGGCCCACAACCTACTCGGTTAACGCTTCCATCTTGGCGGAGATTTTTTCTTTGATTTCCTCCATACTAGGCATGAATTCTTTCTTTTTCTCGAAGCCTAGCTTAATCTTCTCGGCGACCTCGTCGGGGGTAAGAGCTGTTTCAGAACCAGGGGCACCGTCGGCAGACATCGCTTTGCTCTCCATGCCGATTTTAATTTTTTCAGCAATCTCTTCAGGAGTGGGCATAAACATCTCCTTCTTGTTCATGAAGACCGCTTTCTTTTGCTCGGGGGTCAGAGCCGCAAAGAGCTCACCCTTGGGCACAGTCTTCATGGTGGCGGCCAGATCCATTTTTTGCTGCTGGGTCAACGCCATGGTTTTAAATGCCTTGCGCAGGCTGAGACCCTCTTGAATAGCGGTTTCAAATTTCTCTCGCTGCTCGGGAAAGAGAATGCTCTCAATCTCGGGCACGTATTTTGACTGAAGTTCTTCGATTAGCGCCTCTTGGCCCTCGGTCAAGTCGACGCCGTTAAAAAATGGCAGCGAAAAGGGAAAAGGGCCAGCGCTGGCTGGTCTAGCCACCACCGTTAATGAAACTAGCGTACACAATACAACAGCCAAAAACTTGCATAACATGATGGAATAATCTCCGTATATCAGCACAATTACTTAACTCAATGTCAGGGGAAAACTCAAGACGGGCTTAGCAAAACCACCTGCCTGTACAGGGCTATCTAGCCCTCGTCACTTGCCGTTTTGAAATGCTCTGAGAAGGCTATAACCGCCATAAACGATATCACGATCACCGGCAAAACCAGGCTCCACCAAGTTTCAGAAATTAATACAAAGTAGGTGGCTCCTAAACCTCCCAGGGCAAAACCAAGGATAATGGGCACAATGCGCCCCATGCGCTCCACTGACTCCGCCGCTGCTAGGGCTGCTTTCTCATCGCCAGCGGGGGCAAATTTTGAGATCGCCACCTGCACCAAATCAATAGTGAGCTGGGTTGTATTGCCCGTCATTACCGTGGTAGGAATGTAGCTTTTAAACACCCCCTTAGCTTCTTTCATTAGGGCATTTTGAATCGCCATGGCGACCACCCCCGCAATACCGATGGGCAGAATATATTCCTCCTGAATATTGAAAATCAGCGCTGGGGAAAGGTTGACTCCGACCAGGAGAAAAATGGTTAGGGCGATCGCCTCGGCGGTGAGCAATACCGCAAACACAGGCCACTCTTTTTTACGGGCATAGCGTGCCAGTAGGGAAGTGCCCGCCACGGCCACCATAAAAGCGGGAAACATCAACAGGTGGGTAATGGTGGACTCTTCGTCAGCCTGCACAAACTCATAGCCTGCGAGGGCGATGTTGCCCGTCACGTGGGCGGTGAAAATGCCAAACAAAATAATAAACGCAGAGGTATCAACAAACCCTGCTACCCAACTCAGCATAAACCCCGCTGGGCCGTCGCTCAGCAGGTAGTTGCCCAGGCTAAACTCAGACTTAGTAGGAGAACTCGCAACCATGAGAAGGATCTGAATAGGCAAAAATGACACGGGCTAAGAACGAACCGAATGATCGCAGCGGCACCCTAGGGCAGTGCTCAAAATTTTCTGATCAAGGCTGTAGGGATGGCGTAAAGCTAAGGCCTAACCCCAGATGAATCTGTAGGTCATCATGTATGGGCGGGGCCATGACGTCGGTAACAAACATAACGGTATTAATCCTTGCCATACTGCTTAGTCTTTGGGGTGATCACCTTGATGGCCTTGTAAAGATGAGTATCTGTGGTTAGCGATAGCGTCTCGGCTTCATCGTCGGCGATCATTAAGGCAATCTGGGGAACCTGTTCAAGGTCGGTAAATTCTGCGGCGCTGCCCCAGTGGGTCAGCAGGGCAATATGGGTGGTATCAATACCCGTTAGCAGTACCGTTGTGCGGGGGGCCGGGTAGAGTTGGGATAAATCGGCCAGGGTGCTGTGGGCGACGGCAACCAAATCGGCCTGGTGTTCAGCGGTATCGGTGGCCATGTCGCTAATTTGCACCAGGGCGGTGGCACCGGGGATGGCCGACACCATGCCTGGCGGCGAAATCACCTGGTCTATAGCAAAGGCCATCGTCAGAAATGGCTCTCCCAGATCAACGGTTTCATTGCCTCCCTTGCCTTTGCCTTCTTTATCTTTGCTATCTTTGCCGCCAGCGTACTGCTCGTAATATTTGGTGTAGTCTGCGCTGCCACCGCCGCTGACTAGAGAGGCATGAAAATTGTCGTAACTGGCCTGATCTTGCCACTGGCTGAGTTCTAAGACCCTAGAGCCATCGGTGCTTGAGAAAACAGCCCAACCGTAAAAGCCAGGGATAGTTTTGTAAAAGGACTTGGCGGTTTTGTAAAACGATTTAACGGCGTCGGCCTGGGTCGCAGGGTCGGTTTCATACAGAGAAACAATGGCGATCGCAGCGTTGTCGGCGTCAAAAACCATCGGTTCAGCCACTTTGTCGGCCTGTGCCGCCGACCCCGGCAGCAGCAAAACCAGGCCAACCAAAAATATCCCCCAGATCACTCCTAGCCCCTTAGCCGGCCCATTACCCATCAGGTGTTTTAGCTCCCAGGTGATTAGCGTTGAACAGGCCGAGGATCCGAGCACCCTGCTCAACACAGCATCCTAATGGCAGGGTTAGCCTTGTTTTGTTAGCTTCAATACCGTTTCCGAGCATCCTTTAGAGCGTAAATACTAGCAACAACCTCCCTAGGAAAGATGTTTGTCCGCCATCGACATAAAACTGACCTTTCTTCGTGATTACCACCTAACCTTGTGCGCTGGACTACAGAACGGGCCTGATTTTTCTTTTATAACTTTTATTAGACGCCTTGTATACAGTGCACTGTATGCATATATTTTTTACTTCAGTAGATTGCGGGTGAGCTAAGTGACGGGTTTCAGAGGAGCAAACAGTAGATTTTCTTAAATTCTGCTAGACATAGCCTCAAAGCAAATTCATTTGTATCCCTGCGTACAAATGAGTTTGTAGTTGGTTGCAATCCTTTCTCCAGGTCGGAAAAGTCAGGCAGTTTATAACGGTTCAGAAATCAGCTTTTGGAGGATACATGACGCAAGCAGATTATGAAAGCACTGTTGAGCGGGAGGTGCAGAAGGATACGATCAACTTTAATTCTGAGCTGCTCTACGGACTCAACGACAAGCCCCCGGCCCCGGAGGCGCTGTTTGTAGCTGTGCAGCACGTACTGGCCTCCTTTGTGGGCATCATTACCCCGCCGCTGATCATCTGTAGTGCCCTAGGGGTAGACCCGGTCAACACCAGCATTATTATCAGCATGTCGCTGTTTGCCAGCGGCATTTGCACGTTTATTCAGTGTCGCCGCATTGGCCCGGTGGGCTCAGGCTTGCTGAGTCTACAGGGGACTAGCTTTGCGTTTTTAGGCCCCATTATCGGTATTGGTCTGGGGGCCATTGACGGCGGGGCAACGCCTGAACAGGCGCTGGCATTGATTTTTGGGGTGTGCTTCTTTGGCTCGGCGGTAGAGATTATTCTGAGTCAGTTTTTGCATCTGGCCCAGCAAATTATTACTCCGCTGGTGTCGGGCACGGTGGTTATGATCATCGGCCTCAGCCTGATTAGAACCGGTGTCTTTAGCCTGGCTGGAGGAGCGATCGCCCAGCAAAATGAGACCTTCGGCAGCACCCAAAACCTCATGCTAGGTGGGCTAGTGCTCGCCATTGTGACCTTGCTAACCCTGTCTACAAACCGGGTGCTGCGCATGGGGGCGATCGCCTTTGGTCTGCTAGCTGGCTACATTATCTCCATTTTTTTGGGTCTGGTTAACTTCAGCGCCCTCAGCCAGCTGCCCCTATTTCGCCTTCCCATCCCCATGCGCTTTGGCTTCGCCTTCAGCTGGGCCGCCCTGGCCCCCATGCTCATTCTCTACCTGATTACGGCGGTAGAAACCATTGGCGACCTGACCGCCAACTCAGCGGTGTCGGGCGAGCCGGTCAAGGGGCCGATTTACTTCCGCCGGATTAAGGGCGGTGTTTTGGGCGATGGCATCAACTCAGCCCTGGCTGCTCTTTTGAACACTTTTCCCAACACCACCTTTAGCCAAAATAATGGCGTCATTCAAATGACCGGTGTGGCCAGCCGCTACGTGGGTTTCTACGTAGCCGGTATCTTCGCCCTGCTGGGCTTGATGCCGATTATCGGCGGCATTTTTCAGGCGATTCCCCAGCCGGTACTGGGCGGGGCCACGCTGGTGATGTTTGGTTCGATCGCCGTAGCCGGGATGAATATTGTGGCTTCGACCGGGCTAGATCGCCGCTCAATCGTATTGGTGGCGGTCTCGGTCTCTCTGGGGTTAGGCGTCGTCTTTCTACCCGAGATCTTGGCTGACAAACCGGTGCTGATTCGAAATGTCTTCTCGTCTGGCATTTCGACCGGCGGTATTGCGGCCATCTTGCTCAACCTAGTTTTGCCTGGGCGGCCAAAAATGCCCAGCCTAAAAGATGCTGCGGAGATTGAAGCGCAGGTTTAAGGTGCGCTGCTCCGTTGGCCGAACGCCCCGTCGTTTGGCCAGCACAGTTATGGGCAATGGCTAGATTCCCTAGCCCGCTCAGATCGGGAAGTCTTGACGCTTCCCCGCCGGGTGATGACCGGCTGATGAGGAGATATTGGCTACCTGGCCCTAGTGGCGGCTTAACAGACGGTGTCAACCCTAGAACTGGGATCTGTTTAGCTAGCTCTAGGGCGATCGGTTGGCTGAGCCAGGCCCTCGGTAGCACGAATGTAAAAACCACTGGTGTGAGGATGTGTGATGGTGAACGTTTTTTCTTGGGGCGCTTTAGTGCGCCTGGGTTTGGTTGGCTGCGAGCGCGGTCTGCTAGCGGCTACAGTGCTGCTACTTTCGAGCACTGCCGCGATGGCCACTGCTCCCTCTACAGAAGCAGAAGAAAGCAGCTTAGGGGCCGCAGTTGAAGCCCCCGCTGATCGCCCTGCTCTGAACCAATTGTCTCTAGCTATCGATGTTGGCCCAGCGGATTCTGCCACTGCTTCCCTGCCCATGCAGTTGAATGGTGGCACGGCTCCACTGGTGGCGTCTGAGCCGCTAGACACCGCCGAACCAACGGCTATGTTCAGCGTTGACGATCTAGAAGCGAGCCTAGAGACCGAAGCCACCGTGCGCCCCGTCAATGACCTGGCCCAGGTGACGCGGGTAACCGATTTTTCTGATGTGTCGCCCTCTGACTGGGCCTTTCAGGCGCTCAGCAATCTGGTTGAAACCTACGGCTGCCTTCAGGGTTATCCCGATAGCACCTTCCGGGGGCAGCGCAGCTTAACTCGCTTTGAGTTTGCCGCGGGTCTCAACGCCTGCCTAGATGTGATTGTTGTCACCCTGGGGACAATTCCTGAGGATGATATTGCCACTCTGCTGCGTCTGCAAGAAGACTTTGCCGCTGAGCTAGCCACCCTCGGTGGCCGAGTTGACCAGCTAGAGGCCGAGACCGCTTTGCTGAGCGCCCAGCAGTTTTCTACAGTGACCAAATTACGAGGCCAGGTCTTCTTCAACATCGGCGGCGGTTTCTCCGGCGGTGATATTTTGGCCGAGGGGGTTAATATTTTTGCCGCTGGATCCCGGGGAGTTGATGGCCAACCCCTTGTTCGCACGATCACCGGCAACCCTGCCGTCAGTGTGGGCAGCCTGCTGTGGATGAACTTTGATACCTCCTTCAGTGGCGCTGATCGCCTCAAGCTACAGCTAGTTACCGGCAGTGGCACCGGCACGGCTAACTTCTGGGGCTCGGCAGGCTTGTTTAACACCTTTGGAACACCCTTTGCGTTCCAGGGGGGTGTTCCCGCTGGTCAAGACTTTAGTGTTTACCTGCGGGAGCTAAGCTATGCCTTTCCGGTTGGCAACAATCTCACCATCGACATTGGCCCACGCATCAACTGGTACAGCTACTTCGACAACAACCGCTACACCTTCTTTTTGACTGGGGCCAATAGTTTCAACTCCAGTGGCGGCACCCAGGTCAACACGCTTGACCGAGGGACTGGGGCGATCGCGGTATGGAACCCCACCGACTGGCTTGACCTCCGCGTCGGCTATCTGGCAGAAAACACTGAATTTATCGGTGGGCCAAAGGCACCTAGCGACCCCAGTGTTGGTCTGTTTGGCGGCACCAGCAGCCTCACCGGCCAGGTAGGCATTAGGCCCTTCGACAATTTCAACCTGCGCCTGCTGTACACCCGCTCAAACCTAATGCCTAATGCCAATGGGCAGATTGGTGGCACCTTTGGCGAACCAATTTATGGTTTTGCTGACGATGGTGCTGGCGGCAGACTTACCAACGCCCCCGCCGACACCTTCCTCGTCAACTTTGACTGGACGCCGCTGAACTGGCTGGGTCTGTTTGGTCGCTACAGCTACGGGACTGTCGGGCTGACCTCGGCAGCTACCCAAGCTGGCATTGGCAGCGTTGACGCCCAATCGCTCCAGTTTGGGGTGGCCTTTCCTAACCTGTTTAGAGAAGGTGCCCAGGGTACTATTTCTTACCTGGTGCCCTTTAGCGTGATCAACGGGCGCGAGTTTCTCTTATCTGGCGGTGGCGATGGGGGTAGGCAGCAAGAGCTCGAGTTTGTCTACCGATATCCACTAAACAGAAACATCGCACTGATGCCCTCTGTCTACTGGATTATTCAACCCAACAACTTCAGCACGAACCCTGACATATTCATCTTTAATATGCAGGCGCAGCTAACTTTCTAAATCTCATCCAAGTCCAGCGTAGAGTTCTGGCTGTAGAAAAACTACAGATCTCGAGCTGGACTTGGTACAGGCAACGCTTTTCCTTCAAACAGACAAGGAGCTATTTCCCTAAGTCCTACCCGTGACCGGGTAGGACTTTTTTTAGTTGTCAGTAATCTCTGGCATTTTGCGGGCGATCACCACCAGCTGATCTTTGTCGGCCAAGCGGTAGTTGGCCGGGGGGTTGACCAGGGTGCGGCGTTTGGGCTGGCCCACCTCGATGGCGATGGGCAGCACATCCTGTCGCTGCTTGAGCCGATCCACCGCCTCCCAAAAGGGCAGACCCACCCAGCTAGGCGGCACCGGATCTTGTAAATCTGGTTGCCCACCTGCACCGTCAGCAGCTCCGCCAGCACCTCCACTGACCCCTGGGTGCGGGCCGAAGCCGCAATCATATGGCTGGTGATTTCGTCGGCCACGATCACATCGTCTACCCCCGCCACCTTGAGCTGCACGTCGTTAAGGCGATCAAGCAGTTGGGACAGGCATAGTGAAAAATACGTGCGAAGTCAGAGCCAGCATACCGAACCCCGCCACCGACTGCTGCCCAGGGGAACCAAAGTGTCCTACTCAGCCCTTTACTCCAGCCCTCTATTCCAGCCCTTTACTCTAGATAGTCGGTGGCAATCTCAATGTCGAGGGAAACATCATCAATAGTGATGTAGAGCTGGTTGGGGCGGCAGCACACCTGACAGTCTTCGATGTAGGTTTGGGTTAGCCCCGCTGAGATATCGATAAACGTGGTGCTGGTTTCGCCACAAAAAGCGCAGGAGTACTCCGCGGTAGATTGCATAGTATCGCTCAACACAGATAGGAACATTACAACTACTCAGCCCGTCCTCATATCTAGTCAGTAAACTTTAGACTGAAGCGTAATGTCAGCGGACTGGGGCGCAATCTGAGACGCAATGCCAGCGCATGGCATCGGTGGCAAGGTTGAGTTGCTCTTTTACCCTACCACCCAGATCTACGCTGCTCCCTTGGCTGACGTACTACAAACTCCCTGGAGGTCGTGATGAAAGTAACTCCCCTGGCCGCTTTGGCCATCACCATCTCGCCGGTAGCTGGTCTAGCGCTGGCTCCCATAGCCCAGGCTCAGCTGTTCGTTTCGTCGCCGATTCAGGCGATCGCCCCCAATAGCGAAACCCTGTACCTCAACACCGACGCCACCGTAGAGCAGACCCTTCAGGTGGGAGCCGCCACCAACCTCAACGGGCGCAGTATTCCCGCCGGGTCTATCGTTCGGGGTCGATTTGAGCCAGCCGAGGGCGGCGTGCGCTACGTGGCCACCGCTGTAGAAGTGGGCAACCAGGTTTACGCTGTCAACGCCACCTCAGAGCTACTGCGCGACATCAAAGACCCCAGGGAGACTACGACGGGCTCTATTGTCAGAGATGCTGGCATCGGTGCTGCCGGGGGGGCGGCCTTAGACGGTATTTTGAGAGGCCGCGTATCAGTGGGCAGCATCGTCGGTGGTGCAGCCGCCGGGGCGATCATTGGCAACACCACGGCCCAGCGGGTGGTGGTGGTAGAGCCAAACCAAACCCTGACGCTGATGTCTCAATAGCGTTTCCCTAGCGTTTCCCCAGCTCCTAAGAAAATTGCTGAGAAAGAAGATACCGGCTTTCGACTGTAGCCTCTGTAGGGTGGGCATTGCCAGCCCTACAGAGGTGGCTAAACTATTCCCGAAACACCTATAGGCTGAGGGACTCCGGCCACAACCGCCAGGGAGTGAACTCCCTGGCTCATAGCAAAAGTCTGCTCAAGCAGACTGTGGCAGATGGCCCATAATCCTCTTCAGAGGATTTCGGCTTTGAGCCTTGGACTTCTAGTCCTAGGCTCAGCGGCTAATTCAATGGATCGACCCCTAAATCTGCCCTCACCTTGACAGGGCTGGGTGAGCATTGCCTACCATTGGGGAAACTAGTTTCTAAAAGTCGCCCAGGGCCTCAGCTAAATCTTGGGGTAGCGGCATTTGGCATCGATGTCGGCCAGTTCGGCCTCGATCGCCCGGGTGCTAATGGCAATTTCGTACAGCGAGGTCAGCAGTGACCCCACTAGCAGGAGCAGGCTCAGCCCAAACAGGGCCTCTGCTAGCCGCTGCTGCGCCAAAAACAAGCTCAGCATTGACAGGGTGCAGACAATAAAGCTCGTCACCCCCAGGGCCTGCATCAGGCGAATCAGGGCAATGCGCTGGCGCAGGTTAGCGATCTGCCGCTGCACCATACTTTGAAAATAATCGCGCTCAGAGCTGTGGAGTTGGCGAATCAGCTGAGCCAGCACCAGAAACCGGTTGGTGTAGGCCAGCAGCAGCAGCGAGATCGCCGGGAAAAGCAGGGCCGGAGTCGTGAGGTCCATAAAAAAGAGAGGATAGCCACAGGGACATCCTCTCTTTTTTTAAGCCAGATAGATTTAATCTAGAGCTTTGCCTGGGCAGTAGTGGCGACTTCGCGATCAGCGGCGATCAGGCGCTCGTAGGTGGCGCGCATTTTTAGACCCACCAGCACTTGAAACAGGCCGCTACCGTTGGTAGAGCCAGGATATTCACGGTGCTTGAGCAGCAGCTCGGTCATTTCGCCGTAGTACTTAGTGGAGGTGTTGCTGAGGTGGCTCTCGATGTAAATCAACTCTTCGAGGCGGTCAAACTGACCATCTACCTCTAGCACTGACACCTCGTGACCGTAGTAGGCGTCAGGCCCGTAGTGCATGCGAATGCCGGGATAGGAGCAGGTCAGCTTGCGCCCACAGGGAATCCAGTCAATGGTAGAACCTTCGTCGAACAGGTAAACAGGGTCGAACCCCTCGATGCCCTCGCGCTGCATGAGACGCACCCGCAGCACCTTCTTCTCTTCGTCGTTGGGAATTAGCTGGGTGGGAAGAATTTGAATCACCACATCGGCATACTGCTTTTGGATGTCGATGTAGGCTTCAAAGTCTGGGCGGCGAGCATTAATGGAGGCCAGCACATCATCATAGGTGTGACCGCGCTCAGCCATATCGCGCTGAATTTTCCAGGCGATTTTGACGTCGTCGCTAATGTCGAGGTAAACGCTGAAGTCGATCAAGCCGCGCACACGCTCGTCATAGAGGGGGTGCAGCCCTTCGATCACCACAATGCGGTTAGGATGAACTTTTTCTGGGGGGTCAAGCTCGCCAGTTTCGTGGTTGTAGATGGGCTTATCAATGCTCTGGCCGGCCTTGAGCGCTTTGATCTGTTCGTACATCAGGTCAAAGTTGTTGGCCTTGGGGTCGAGGGCGGTAACCCCGGCGGCTTTGCGCTGCTTACGATCAAGGCTGTGGTAGTCATCTAAGCAGATGACGGTCATGAACTCAGCCCCGAACAAATCGCTCAGTCGTCTCAGAAAGGTAGACTTGCCGCATCCAGAGTCGCCGGCCACACCGATTAGAACTACTTTGCCTGGCTTGGTGATCATAAGTTCCCCCTAAACAACTTTTTATAACGAAACCCAGCGTCGCAGGTAGAGGCTGTATCCAGACATCACTACTGGCTCGGCTCTCGCCCCAACATTTTGGACCAACCCCCCACGGAGTTGAATGACTTGCGAATGTCGCGCCAGTGCAGCCTGAAATGCTCTAGCTTGAGGGAACACGTAAAGCCTTCCCTGGCTGCTGCATACTACTACTTGCCAGGTTGCAGCTAGCTCAGCTACAGCCCAGGCACCGACTCATTTTACGCTTTTCTTAGACGGCTCAATAGGCAATAGCCGAAGGCAATCCAAGAAGATAAGTATTTCTACCGCAATTAGCCTCATCCTATCAGAAGCTAGTATCCTTCACAACAGTTTTTGCGTAGGGATCAGCTAAGTGTTGTCCGGGTGCGATCGCCCCCCGAGCCGAGCCTACCTGCGGCTGTTTCCCTCGTATGAGAACATCTCGCATGGGAAACTTATGATGTCAACGGCGATCGCGTCAGCAGAGCCAAGCGCAAGAGGCTTTAGATTAACTTAATGCTCGATGCTGCAAAGAACACAGTCTTTTCCACAAGATATCAATACAGTGCAATTATTCACTGGGGCATAGCTAGGTTAGGTGAGGTGTTGGCGGCAGACTGCTCAGTTTGCCAGATCTCCAAACCCAAGGCACTACACCGTCTTACAGTGATACCCTAAGCTAAAAGTATGTCTAGTGCTGCCACCTTGAAACTAGCCCCAGGGCTGTTTAAGGTTAGGCACTGGCTTCATGCGGCGGGTCATGACGGTGTGCTTCCGTTTCACTGTGTTTCCGTCGCACTCAGTTGGGTCTAGAGAGTCAAAAGATTTTAGATATGTACAATCCAAGTGTGAGCGGCGGCAACGCCAGTACTGTGGCCGGAAGTCGTTTATTTCTATACGAAGTGCAGGGTCTGCGCCAAAACGCAGAAGCCGATAAATCGAGCATCCCCATTCGCAAGAGTGGCAGCATGTTCATTACGGTGCCCTACACCCGTATGAATCAAGAAATGCAGCGGATCACCCGCCTAGGCGGCAAGATCGTGAGCATTCAGCCGATTGAAGCCGTAGGTACGGTTAGCAATGCCGAACCGACCCCCATAACGGCCCCCGTGGCTGCGCCCGCCGAAGCTGTTGCCCCAGCCCAGACCGCGCCCACCACCACAAACAAAAAGCCCATGACTCAAGCCGCACCCAAGGCCGCTTCGAGCGTGCCCGTCAATCTCTACAAGCCCAACAGCCCCTACGTCGGCAAGGTGTTGTCCAATGAGCCTCTGGTTAAGGAGGGTGGGTCAGGGGATGTGCAACACATCACCTTTGACCTCTCCGAGGGCAATCTCCACTACGTGGAAGGCCAGAGCATTGGCATTATTCCTGAAGGTACCGACGAAAAGGGTAAGCCCCACAAGCTACGCCTCTACTCCATTGCCTCAACCCGCCACGGCGATCACCTAGACGACAAAACCGTGTCGCTGTGTGTACGTCAGCTGGAGTACAAGCATCCCGAGACCGGTGAGACGGTTTACGGCACCTGCTCTACCTACCTGTGCAACATCGAGCCAGGGGCCGATGTCAAAATCACCGGGCCGGTGGGCAAAGAAATGCTGCTGCCCGACGACCCCGACGCCACCATCATCATGCTGGCCACCGGTACCGGTATTGCCCCCTTCCGCGCCTACCTGTGGCGCATGTTTAAAGAAGCTGAGCGCAAGACAAACCCCGACTATCAGTTCAAGGGCCTGGCCTGGCTGATCTTTGGGGTGCCCTATACCCCCAACATTCTCTACAAAGAGGAGCTGGAGCAGATTCAAGAGCAGTACCCTGAGAACTTCAAGCTCACCTACGCCATCAGCCGTGAGCAGGAGAACGCCGAAGGGGGCCGCATGTACATTCAGCACCGGGTGGCTGAGCATGCCGACCAGCTGTGGGAGCTCATGCAAAAGCCCAATACCCACACCTACATGTGCGGTCTCAAGGGCATGGAAGACGGCATTGACGAAGGCATGACCGCCGCCGCCAGCAAGCACGGGGTCGACTGGTTCGAATTCCGCAAGCAGATGAAGAAGGCCCACCGCTGGCACGTTGAGACCTACTAGGGTGCTACCTGGCTAGTACTGGCTGGCTAGTACTGGCTGGCAGAAACAGGGCAACCCTGGCCGGGGTCTCAGGTGCTGGGTGTCAGGTTTCAGGAATAGTTGGCCAACCTATGCCGCAGAGTACTAGGCTCTCCACCGCCCTGTCTCCCTTGGAGATGGGGCGGTGCTGATCAGAGGGCCGCGTGGGATAATGCAGGTTTGCACAGCAGCAACGGCACCATGGAGCAGGCAACCCCCAGCAACATTCAACGGGTCGGCGTCATTGGCGGTGGACAACTGGCCTGGATGATGGGGCCAGCGGCCAAAAAACTGGGACTGTCGCTGGTGGTACAAACCCCCAGCGACAGTGACCCGGCGGTGGCGATCGCCCACTCTGCCCTCTTCGCCGAGGTCGCCGATGCCGCTGCCACCAGTGCCCTAGCCGCCCAGTGCGATGTGATCACCTTTGAGAACGAATTCATCGACTGCCCAGGACTACAAGCCCTGGCGGATCAGGGCACGGTCTTTCGGCCTGGCTTAGATGTGTTAGCGCTGGTGCTCGACAAGCGCCACCAGCGCGAGTTTTTTGGCCGCATTGGCCTGCCCAACCCCCGCTACGACTTTCTCGACGGCGACGAAACCGAGGCTGAGCTAGCCGCCAAGGGCCAAACCATCGGCTTGCCGCTGGTGATGAAAACCCGCCGCCTAGGCTACGACGGCTACGGCACCTCGGTGGTTAACGATGCGGCCCAGCTCACCGCCACCTGGGACAAATTTGAGCGCGCCCCGGTGCTGCTCGAAGAGTTTGTGCCCTTTAAGCAGGAGCTGGCGGTGATGGCGGCCCGCTCAGCCCAGGGCGACATTGCGGTTTACCCCACGGTAGAAACCCAGCAGGTCGATCAGATCTGCCGTCGCGTCTTGGCCCCGGCCAGGGTGAGCTCGGTGATCGCGGCCAAAATGGAGAGCATGGCCCGTGCCCTGGTCGAGCAACTCCAGCTGGTCGGCATCGTCGGCATCGAGTGTTTTCTCACCCAAGACGACCGAGTGCTGATCAACGAGATCGCCCCTCGCACCCACAACTCGGGCCACTACAGCCTCGACGCCTGCGCCACCTCACAGTTTGAGCAGCAGCTGCGGGCGGTGGGCGATCGCCCCCTTGGCCCCACCCACCTCACCTGCCCCCAGGCCGTCATGGTCAACCTACTCGGCCTAGAGCAACCTGACGAGGCCCACCACCGCAAACTGGCAGCCCTAGGGCAGCTGCCCCAGGCCACCCTCTACTGGTACCGCAAAGCCATTCGCCCAGGGCGCAAGCTGGGCCACATTACCCAATGCCTGAGTGCTAGCGCAGACCCTAGGGCCGCTGCGGCTGCGATCGAAGACATCTGGTACGGCCAACTCTAGAGCATCGGTACAGTATGGCTAAAAACCCGGTTTCTAGGTCGCTGCTCTAACGACATGACCAGCCTTCTGACCCAAAAACCGGGTTTCTGTACCGGCGTTCTAGAAAATAATGCGGATGGCGAGACTCGAACTCGCACAGCGTAAGCCACACGCCCCTCAAGCGTGCGTGTCTACCAATTCCACCACATCCGCTGGTGTTTTCTGAACTGTGCATAGTTGGGCGCTACTGAGGGAAACTGTCGCCCAGCACAAGCTCAGATATATAAGAGTAAACCATAACGGCCCCCTTGTTAGAGCCAGACCAAGCAATTTTATCGCCCCACCCCCGTGATACGATTAGCAACCGTCGTATGATGCTGGTTATGGTCGGTTGTGGCAGTGGGCTAGGGTTGCTTGGCTGGGCTGTCAACCCCAATGGTCTGTTGCTATTTGCCCTAAGTACATGCGCTTTTCTAAGATTTTGATTGCTAACCGGGGAGAAATTGCGCTGCGCATCCTCCGTACCTGCGAAGAAATGGGCATAGCCACCGTTGCGGTTCACTCCACCGTTGATCGCCACGCCCTGCATGTGCAGCTGGCCGACGAAGCGGTGTGCATCGGTGAAGCCCCTAGCCAAAAAAGCTACCTCAACATTCCCAACATTATTGCGGCTGCGCTGACCCGCAACGCCAGCGCTATTCACCCCGGCTACGGATTTTTGGCCGAAAATGCCCGCTTTGCCGAGATCTGCGCCGATCACCAAATCGTCTTCGTCGGCCCCTCTCCCGACTCTATGCGCAGAATGGGGGATAAATCGACCGCCAAGAAAACCATGCAGGCGGTGGGGGTGCCCACGGTGCCCGGCAGCGAGGGGCTGCTGACCGACGAAGCCGAGGCCTACGCCACCGCCAGCGAAATCGGCTATCCGGTGATGATCAAAGCCACGGCGGGGGGCGGCGGGCGCGGCATGCGCCTGGTCAACAACGAAACCGAGTTGGTCAAGGCCTTTATGGCCGCCCAGGGCGAGGCCCAGGCCGCCTTTGGCAACTCCGGCGTGTATATGGAAAAGTTTATTGATCGCCCTCGCCACATCGAGTTTCAGATCTTGGCCGACAGCCACGGCAACGTGGTGCACCTGGGCGAGCGCGACTGCTCGATTCAGCGGCGGCACCAAAAACTCTTAGAAGAAGCCCCCAGCCCTCGGCTAACCGCAGACCAGCGAGAAAAGATGGGGTCAGCCGCGGTGCTGGCGGCTCAGTCGATCAACTACGTGGGGGCAGGCACGGTAGAGTTTCTGGTCGATAGCCAGGGCAATTTCTACTTTATGGAGATGAATACCCGCATTCAGGTCGAGCACCCGGTCACCGAAATGATTACCGGCATCGACCTGATTGCCGCCCAGCTCAACATTGCCCAGGGTGAAAAGCTGCCCTTTACCCAGTCAGAAATTCAGATTCGCGGCCATGCAATCGAGTGTCGGATCAATGCCGAAGACCCCGACCACAACTTCCGCCCCAACCCTGGCCGCATTAGCGGCTACCTGGCCCCCGGCGGCATGGGCGTGCGGATGGATTCTCACGTCTACACCGACTATGAAATTCCGCCCTACTACGACTCGCTGGTGGGCAAGCTAATCGTTTGGGGGCCAGACCGCTCCACCGCCATTCGCCGCATGCGCCGTGCCCTGCGGGAGTGCGCCATCACCGGGGTGCCCACCACCATCGGCTTCCACCAAAAGGTACTAGAAAACGCCAACTTCCTCAGCGGCGATGTCTACACCAACTTTGTCGCCGAAATGATGGCGATCAAGTAAGTCCAGCTGGGGATAACCGTAGGGTGGGTTAGGCCAAGGCAAGCTCTGGCTCAGCCCTTCGACCTGGGTACTGGCCGTAACCCACCGAACTTTGATGTCAAGAACTTTTCTCCATGATTGAAATAGAGCATGCCTGTGGAGGTTTTCTCTATTGGTAGGCGGTGCGTTACGGCGGGACTCAGGTTAGCGGTTCATTGCAAAGGATCTTGACCGCCCAACGCACCCTACGGCTAGCTGAGGTGTGCCTAACCGAGCATGCGCAACAGTCCCTGCTGCCCGACGAGAATTTCTCGCAGCAGGGTGACAATGCCCACCCAAATCACCGGGGCAATGTCTACGCCGCCAATGGGGGGGACGAGCTTGCGCATGGGCACCAGCAGCGGCTCGGTCGGCCAGGCCACCAAAGAGAAGGGCAGCTTAGACAGATCGGCCTGGGGGTACCAGGAAAGCACGATGCGAAAGATAAACAGCAGGGTCATCAACCCCAACAGCAGGCCCACGCCGATGCTCATGAGTTGTGTCGCGGCCATGGGTTAACCCTCCAAAATACGCTGCCAAAATAAGCTTTACCCACAATTCTAAAGCTTTCCCTAGCGCATTCTCTCTGCGGGGGCCGCTCTGGGGCCAATATTTTGGGCGGCTGGTCTGGATGGTGGCTGGGGGGAGAATATTTTGTCGGCGGGTTGGAGCTGTGGTGCAGCCAGGCATAACTTGATCAATAATGGTTAGTAACAATCGGTTTCAATCGTTAATCAGGATCAAAGGATATGACACCGTCTTTAACCAACTTCTTGCTAAGCCTGCTGGCTGGTGCTGTGATCATCATTGTTCCAGCGACTGCTTTTCTCGTGTTTGTTAGCCAGCGCGACAAAATTCAGCGCCAGTAGTGCTAAGGGCTGTGCCCACTGGCCTAGGTCGGGGGGCACAACCTAGCCGCTTTGTCGTCGGGAACCCGCTAGGCGTTCCCGATTTTTTCGTTAAGTCGGCTAGAATTAACGTGTTCGGTTGGCAGAGGCGATCGCCTAAGAGGAATTTGACGTGAATTTTGGTACCCCCGTCCCCCTGCTGCTGGGCATCTTTATGGTGATCTGCGGTGTAGCGCTGTTCTTTTTAGACCGGCTCAAACCTGGTTACGAGCGGGATGTCGATAAAGTCTATGCCATTCTCTTCCTGATCTCAGGGGTGTTTTTGCTCGGCAACCTGACGATGGATATCATTCCCTCGTTTCAGCAAATGCTGATGGTGGGCATGCTGGTGTCGTTGATGATTCAGAACATCAATGCCAGAGTGCCCCTGGCCAAGACAGCCTACCCAGGCGATGGTGGCGATTTTGGCGGTGGCGGTGGCTATCGCCCGGCCCGAGGTGGAGGTCGCCCTCCTGTCTACGCTCCCGACAACCGCGCCAATCTGCGCGCCGAGATTGACCGTCGCGACTATGGCCCTGCCGACCCCTACAACCGCCCCCGCCCCATGCTGGAAGGCCGCGGTGAACCGGGTCGCCCTCCCTACAATGCCGATGTCTATGGAGATGGTCGGCCCATGCGCCGCGACGATGTGCCTATCGAGCGCCCGATGGATAGACCCATTGATCGACCGATGGATCGCCCCATTGATCG